>NZ_JAUDRH010000006.1:300000-459262 GCF_030381805.1 Chlorogloeopsis sp. ULAP01 | reverse complement strand
TCGCAGTCTTGGCGGTTCCCGTCACGATTGCGAACCCCTGAACCTGAAAGGCTTCCCGTAAGGGTTGGGGGACTGCTGTACGCCCTTGGCGTTCCCGCAGGGTACCCGGAGGGTGGACGGGTTCCCCGGCATAAAGGAGCCAGTGCGTTGCGCGGGTTAAGCGCGTTGAAGCACCTGGCGTCACCTGGCGTCGGGTTAAGAGCGTTGTAGCGACTGCCCAGAGGCAGGAGGCAACAGCACCTGCACCCTAAAGGGTGAGGCTATACAAGCAAAGCCAGCCTACGCAGGCTAAAAATTCCGAAGCTCGCATTTCCGCCGCTAACCCCAGATCAACAAGCCATACTTCACCAGGTTTCGGGTTCATCCGACAAGTACAATACTTCTTGCTCAACAATTTTTGAACGCAGAATATGTAGCGCATCCTGATCTGCCAGATTGATGATTTCCTGTTACGTATTGGCGCACCTGTTCAGCAATATCAGGCTGTCACTGACTCAATTTTGTGTCTAGTTATTCCACTAAAGCATCCATTGATTGTTGTGGTGTTTAGTTTGATGTTAAGGTATCCGCTAATTACCAGTTTTACTAGATTTGAAGTTGCTTGAACTGGTAACTAATCCCAAGCGATCGCATGAAACAGCTATGCGATCAAAAAGAGCTACAATCAGACATTTGTAGGATGTGTTGTCGCGTAGCGCAACACATCATCCTAAATTCTCGTTGCGTTCTAAGTAAAGTTTTAAATTGAAGTTGAGTTCTAACTAGCAAAAAGGCATATCGCTTTCTCAAAATGCTTAAATGCTTTCTCATTTCGGTAGATTCAGCAAGCAAAAAGGTTGATCGCTTTCTCATTTCAGTAGATCGCGCATTTATGACAGCGATCGCGCTCCTAAATCAGCCAATATACTACTCCCTCGGCAATGGATTGTACCAGCGATCGCCTGTTAACAATAGTTTATCTGCTTCTGGTGGCCCCCAGGTATTCGGCTCGTACTCATAAACGGGTGTAACGTTATCGAGAATTGGCTGAACTATTCGCCATTCCTCTTCTACGGTATCCTCTCTGACAAACAACGTCGGATCGCCCCGCATCGCATCGCCCAATAGACGTTCATAAGGTTCCATCTCGTCGCCACCTCCATAAAACGCCAACAGTTCCACCGCAGATCCAATCATGGCTTCTCCTGGGATTTTAGTGCGAGCGCCCAATCCCACGATTACCTCTGGATCTAATAGAAAACGAACATAATTGGTGTTTTCTTTTCCTCCCTCCTTGAACACATCTAGAGGTGGACACTTGAGCTTAACCATCACCTCAGTAGTCTTGACAGGCAATTTCTTCCCGGCTCTAATATAAATGGGAACTCCTGACCATCGCCAGGTATCGATAAATAAACGAACGGCAGCAAAGGTTTCTACTTGGGAATCAGTAGTTACACTCTCCTCATAGCGATAACCCTGAAATTGTCCGCGAATTATGTCATTGGGTTCAAGCGATCGCAATGCTTTGAGAATCCGCACTTTTTCATCTCGGATCGCATCAGGAGCCGTACTGGCGGGGGCATCCATGCAAACTGAAGCTAGCACTTGCAGCATATGGTTTTGCACCACATCTCGAATTGCGCCTGTCTCATCATAGAACTTTCCTCGTCCTTGAATGCCAAAGTTCTCTGCCATGACAATCTGCACACTTTCGACGTAGTTGCGATTCCAGATAGGTTCTAGAAAGGAGTTCGCAAATCGAAAATAAAGCAAGTTCAGCAGTGGTTCTTTGCCGAGATAGTGATCGATTCGATAGATGGATGATTCGGGAAAAACCGATCCGAGAATTTGGTTTAACTCGCGTGCTGATTCCAAATCTCGTCCAAATGGTTTTTCAATTACCACGCGGGCATTTTTAGCACAACCTGACTTACCCAATCCTTCAACTACTTGTGCAAACAGGCTGGGCGGAATCGCTAGGTAGTAGAGGGGACAAGTGGCATCACCAAGGGCTTGACGTAATTTTTCGTAAGTTTCTGGTTTGTTGTAGTCACCAGAAACGTACTGGAGCAGTGAAGAAAGTTTCTCAAATGCTGCTTGATTTACACCACCATGATGTTCTAGGCTATCACGCGCTCGTTCCCTGAGTTGATCTGTCGTCCAAGATCGCCCGGCAACCCCAATCACCGGAACATTAAGGTTACCACGCCGTACCATTGCCTGAAGGCTGGGAAAAATTTTCTTGTAGGCAAGATCGCCTGTCGCCCCAAAAAATACAAGTGCGTCTGAATGAAGAGTAGTCATCACGAGCCTCTTGAGGGATGTAGTTTGAACAAGCAGTCAAAGAGTGCTGTGTTTAACACGATCATCGGGACAAATTTACCGATCACCGCGATCGCTATTGATGCCATCATACCTAATAACTGTAACAGTGAGTGCGTCTTCGTCGCAGGGTGTTGGGTGTTGGTGGAGAAACCTTTTTCATGCGTTTTGATGTACGCAGTTCAGTAAGGGCTACTTATCAAAATCAATAATATAGACTACTAACCACTAACCACTAACTACTAACTACTATCAAATGACATTCCCAGTTTATTTTTATTTGGGGTCTTTGCGGATTCACCCGCATATTTTATTTGAATCTTTGGCTTATATTGTGGGGTTACATTTAATATTGCGTAACGTGCGTAATGATTTTATTACACCTGCACAGCGCACTTTGATAATTGTTGGTGGATTGCTCGGTGCTCTTGTTGGCGCGAAAGTACTAGTTTTACTACAACATCTTGATTTATTGTGGCAAAATTCTCAGTTTTTTTTATTACTATCTCTCCAAGGAAAAACCATTGTAGGAGCGCTATTAGGCGCGGTGATTGGTGTAGAAATTACTAAAAAGATTATTGGGATCAATCGCTCTACAGGTGATGTATTTGTTTATCCACTCATTATCGGAACGGCAATTGGACGTATTGGATGTTTTCTTACCGGTTTGAGTGATCGCACTTACGGAATTGCAACCACATTACCTTGGGGTGTAGATTTCGGCGATGGTATTCTTCGCCATCCTACACAGTTGTATGAAATTATATTTTTAATCTTCTTATTAATATTTATACGTCTTCGTAGTAACTACAAATACAAAGAAGGGGATTTATTTAAATTTTATTTAATTCTGTATCTAATCTTTAGATTTTTGATAGATTTGATAAAACCAGATTTTCGTATTTTTTTGGGGATGAGTGCAATTCAAATTGCCTGTCTATGCGCTATCGTGTATTATTGGCACACCATTCCTCAGATATTACGATTAAAAGCATAAAGCATGGGACATAGTATATTTTTAGACTTTTTATCTAGCTTGCAATTGTTATTTGTTGGCTACATTCCTGCCGCAATTTTGGGGATTTTAATTGGAAGTTTAATTGGAACTAATCCAGTAGTTTATCAAGTAAGTAAGCGTTTTTTACAAATCCCTTATAGTATGCCTCCTATAGCTTTGGTACCGCTTGCTTTAATATTGTTTCGAGAATTAGAAGTAGCAACAAGTGTCGTTGTATTTTCAAGTGCGATTTGGCCATTAACTATTAAAACGGCTGCTGGTATCCGAAAATCTCGAATTGAAGGTAATAGCTTGCGGATCGCAATAAATTGTATATTTGATGCCTTAAAAATTGGTGTTTGGGTAGCTTGGTTTACAGTCATTGCAATAGAAATGTTAACAGTTGGTAAGGGATTAGGTTTTTTTATTTGGAATAGTTATAGATCTGGTAACAATAATAGCCTTATCGAAGGTATAATTTACGTCGGCACCATCGGATTTTTACTAAATCAGCTACTAGAAATTACAGGAAATATCCTTTCGCGGCTCGCCTCAGAGGGTAAAAAATCTGAACTTTAAAACTCATTTTTCCTTAAAGAATAATAGTTAATGTTAATACTGATAGGAAAAATTACTTCTTTATTTAATGGTTACTAATCCAGTCCCACTGAGATGAAAATAAGTTTGATGAATTTCTATGCCTACCCGCAATTACCTATTTTGCGCTTTGAGAAATAGTGTTTGTTCAAAGAAGTCAGAGTAATTATCACAGAACACAATTAAACTCTCTAAAAGTTAATTGTTTTCAGTAACGGAGTGATTCAAAAAAATATCTGCGCCAGGGGCGCACTTACTCTGTGTTCCTCTGCATTTCAAAAAACTACCTATTCACCAGAAAACACAATGTCAAGAAGAAGCAAATTTAGTAACCTAATTGCAGGTATTATTTTAGTAATAGGAATGCATCTTGTAGCAACTTCAAGTTTGTTTGGTTTTGTGTTGTTACTATCAATGATTAACTATACACAAATAAATATTATCGAGCAAATTTTTATAATATATTTTTTTGGTATTGGTATAACTCAACTTATATATATTATTCCTGTTGCTTTCAAGCTAAACAGACAAGGACGAGCACCTGTGATGCACGGAGTTCTTATTGGTGCAGTTCTCACTGCTTTAATTAATGGTGGTTATTGGCTATTTGTACTTAGCCTTTACCCGCCAAGATAATAAATATTCAAGTTTCAATCATGAAAGTATCAATCAGGAGATTAATCTGATTTTTTACATGACTTATATATCTAAATTGTTGATTGCAACGTTAATCTATAGAAACTTTATTTTTTGATTTTCAAATCTTTTCTCCATAGCTAGATTTGACTTAGTAAAAACCACACAAATGCCCCTGAAAGCACCCTGTAACTTTGAGTTAATTATGCAACTAAATTATTCGTCAATTTGCCCGACACGGCGGATATTAAGAATATCGCTCATTTTCTTAATTTGGACGAATATATGTTCTAACTGAGTGCGATCGCGTATTTCGATCCCCAAATCAATCAATGCCGGTTGACCAAAAGCAGTTTTAACATTAGCATGGCGGACGTTGATACCTTGATCGCTTAGTCGCGATAAAATATCTTTTAATACTCCCACCCGATCCAAAGCCTCAATTTGCACGTTTACCTGATAAGTTTGGGGACGACCATTATTTTCTGCTGCTTGATTCCAACTTACAGGTACAAGGCGATCGCACTCCACTTTTTCTACGTTGTGACATCCTTGGCGGTGGATAGAAATTCCCTTACCCCGCGTGACTACACCAATGATTTGTTCACCAGGAATGGGAGTACAACAACCAGCCAAATAGTACATCAATCCTTCAACTCCCACGATCGGCGAGTCACTAGAGCGTGAAGTGGTTGCACTTCCATCTCGTAGTGCGGCTTTGGCTGTAGTTGGCAGATTTGGGGGAATCTCAGGCTCATTAACTACAGGCTGTTGTGCCTTGACTATTTCTCGCCAACGGTTAAGCACTAGATTAAGCGTTACTTCTCCATAGCCCAAACCAGCCAGCAAATCTTCCACAGAGTGGTAGTTACACTTTTCTGCTACCGCCTGCATTGGCTCTGACTTCAAAAAACTTTCAAACCCTGTTTTGCCGAGTTCTTTTTCTAAAATTTCTTTACCGCGAGCCACATTTTCTTCTCGGCGCGATCGCTTGTACCACTGCTTAATGCGATTTTTAGCCGCACTTGTTCTGACAAAGTTTAACCAATCCAAACTAGGATGGCTATTTTTTTGAGTAATAATATCAACGATGTCACCATTGTGCAGTCGTGTCGAAAGTGGAACCATCCTCCCGTTTACCCGCGCTCCGGCACAGTGGTTTCCAACTTCTGTGTGAATGCGATAAGCAAAATCCACTGTAGTAGAACCGGGATTCAAAGCAACTAAATCCCCCTTTGGAGTGAAGACATAAACGTCATCTTCAAATAAATTATCTTTGATGCTCTCTAAATATTCCTGAGCATCTTTGAGATCGTTTTGCCATTCGAGTAACTGCCGCAACCAAGTAAATTTTTCATCTGCCGCATTTAAATGCGTAATGTTAGAACCCCCAGTTTCTTTATACTTCCAATGAGCAGCGATCCCGTACTCGGCGATTCGATGCATTTCCAGTGTTCGGATTTGCACTTCCAAAGGTCTTCCCCAAGGGCCAATCACCCCAGTATGCAGCGATTGATAGCGGTTGGGTTTGGGCAGACCAATATAATCTTTAAATCTACCAGGAATTGGGCGAAATACATCGTGAACTACTGCCAGAGCACGATAGCATTCCTCGTTAGTTTGAACGATTATCCGCAGTGCTGCCAGATCATAAATTTCGTGAAACTCCTTGTTTTGGCGCTGCATCTTCTGGTAAATGCTATAAAGATGCTTAGGGCGCCCGCTAATATCAAGACAACGAATTCCTGCTTCTGCCAGCCTTTCTCGCAAAGTTTCGGAAACCTTATCCAGTCTTTCTTCCCGCGCCGTGCGTTTTTCAGAAACCAACTGCTGAATTTGGCGAAAAGGCTCTGGTTCCAAATACTTAAACGCCAAATCTTCCAATTCCCATTTAAAACGCCAAATCCCCAAGCGATTGGCTAGGGGAGCAAAAATTTCCCTTGTTTCTAAAGCAGTGCGTCGGCGTTTTTCATCTGGCATAAATTCTAGTGTCCGCATATTATGCAAACGATCTGCCAACTTCACCACGATAACACGGATATCCTGCGCCATTGCTAAAAACATCCGCCGAAAATTTTCTGCTTGACTTTCTGTTTTACTTTTGAAGTTAATTTTAGAAAGCTTGGTGACTCCTTCAACTAAACACCTGACTTCTGCGCCGAAACGCTGTTCTATATCTTCAATTGTGACATCTGTATCCTCAACTACATCATGTAAAAATCCAGCTGCTATCATAGCAGCACTGCCTCCTAAATCATGTAGCATTCCAGCAACAGCAATAGGATGACAAATGTAAGGTTCTCCTGACTTGCGGTATTGCCCTTGGTGCAACTGATAGGCAAATCGAAATGCTCGGCAAATTAAATCTGTATCATAGTACTTTCGGTCTTCTTCTGTTTCACCACCGCTCGTAGATGGCGTATATAAGCAACTCTTGAGCCATTCTGGAAGGGTAATATCGGTTGGTTCGTTGACAACTGTGGTGCTCATCATAGGATCGGAACTGGAGGTGATTGGTGGTTACGAGAGACGGGTTTAGCAGAGAAGTTGCTGTTTATTCGAGGTTTGATTGGCGAAACCCACCTTTATAGGGAATTAGATGCAATTGACGACATCACTGCCAAAAGAATTTGCCGTTGATACATAAAGCCCAAAAGCGATCGCAGAATGATTGCTCGTAAAGTTTGTGGAAATCGTCCTGTTCATACTTCAAGCATAATCATCCCGAAAATCGATTGATGATAAATCAAGCCCTAAACTATAATTTTTAGGGCAACAAGATAAGCTAAAGGCTAAAATTTTTATTGTATAAGAAAGATTACTTGACATTAATAGTATCTCAATCAGCGCTGAATGTCTTTCCATCAGGACAAATATCAAACCTTCGCAACATTGTTAGAGCAATTCCGCTCAGAGGTTGTCACTAAACAGCTAGACGCACTCGGAATGCAGGAGCACCTTATCTGTTTAAAGCAATTTTTTCAGCAACAAATTTTACCTTTGACAGAAGAAAAATCACGAGAGCAATCCTATCGAACAGAAATGAGTAAACAATTGCGTCTATTAGAAATCGATGTGATGTTTTACCAAGGAGCGCGTCAATCTGCTACTGCTTCCGAACGACGCAAAATAATAAGCGATCGCTTGACAACACTTACAGATTACTGTACGGCAATTTCGCAACTACAATAATCATAGATTTACCTGGGTAGTAAGAGTTTTTGTTGTCAAGATTTTATGATATTCAACTTTAGAAGGAAGGTATACAATTTATACCATGATATTGCGATTTGAGAGCAAAAATATTACTTATTAGATTAGCAAAAACCAGTACTTTCTGGTAAGTTTTTTTCGAGCACTACGTCAATCTATAACACTCCCAATCCCGATTATAGCTTAGTAGGGAATTCTTCTGCGTTGACAAAAAAGTAATAAGATTAGAATCAAGGAATTAGATAAATAAATATATAGTATAAGAAAAACTAAGTGCTAAGAGTAATAAATTGGCATTCTCTCTTTCTCCCTCTAAGTACTTTTCATCAATTGGTATCTTTCTCTAAATATTGACGTACTCCCTCGCTCAATTGCAACAGATTGGGTTCAATCTTTTTAGCAAGAAAATCTTGGACTAAATGCACTACACTGCGGACGAGGAATTGAGGAACTCCTTTGATTTGCTTGGGATCGATAATGAGCTCACCACGACTCTCTACAATCGTAGTGCTACCATCTGCAAGGAAGCGGTTCTTTCCCGCGCAATGAACTGCTTCGCTAAAGGCGTGGGTTTTAATTTGCCATTCCACAATAAACTTATCTTCATACCACGTGTTATATTCTGTCCACGAGAGCATATCTTCACTAATTACTGCCCTTGCCGCTACTGGAATTTCTCCACCTCCATGCCACTCATTTATACTATGAACTAGTCCATTCTCCTCACTACGAGATTTCACCTGAATTGAACGCACGTTCGGCATATAGGGGATAAGTTCAGCTAGCTTGTCGCGATAGGTAGTATATACTAGGGAGCGTGGGAAAGGAATGCGCGAATCAGCAGAAATGAGCATTGGTTGATTTATTTTGAATTTCAAGCTTAATACAGCATAAATAAACAATATTACTAAGAGCGTAGCGTCTGCAACTGGTAATATGAATTTTAGATTTTAGATTTTAGATTTTAGATTAAAATCATTGATTAATAGAATATATCTAGTGTTTTGAAACAAGACTCCCACGTCCTAATTTGGGGCAACTCTTTTGGAAGATGTTAATGGCAATTAAAAAAAGGATGGGTAAAAACTCCATCCTTGAAAACAATCTTCAATAGCTATGCGAAAGTTCACTGCAAAATTCGAGATTAGCATTGCTCTTCCTTGAGTCTCAAGCCTGAGTCTCTTCAATCGGTTCAGCTGACTTCATGCGCGACTCACCAAGTTCAGCCCTTGCTTCTGCAACGATATCTTCCCAAGTTTCGCCAACTTCTGCGATCGCTCCCCTACTCTTTTCGTAGAAGAGGATCCCACCTTTAATAATTCCCTTGGCAATAGGCTTACCAACACCAGCTAACACTGGTAAGAATATAGGCAGAAGTACAACTCCTAAAATACCTGTAACACCAAGATTTTCGGCTACATCTCCAACATCTGGTAAAACTTTAACTCCCATCGTATTTTTACCTCTGTTATTCTTACAACTTTATTTTATTACTATTGAAGTAATACATCTCATACAATAGGTAGTGAAAAAATATTAAATAATATTGCTAATTAGTGATATTGCTAGCAAGCGTCAAAGTTAAAATAATATGTAAAAATTAAGTCATATTACTAACTAAATTAAATTCATAAAAATTCTAATAATTTTATATTTATATTTATCTATCAAATTAAATGATTTTGAATTAGGGAAATAATATATAAATTTATAAATTTGATTTTTATCTAAAATTAGTGAAAAGATTGGATATAATTTTCAGATTTAATAGATGACTGTTTGGAGAAAATACTAATTTCAGAAAAGGCAAGTGTTTTTCAAAGATAAATTATTATACCAAGTATAATAGAAGCCAGTAAAAATAAAGATACATAGATAACAAGCATAACGAATATAATCTGATACATTATCTAAAACTTATAACTTCAACGCCAATAACTAAATAAATATGAGTGACGCCTTATTTACTATCGAACATTTACGGGTTGCCTATCCTCATCGTAGTGACGAAGAAGCGCATTGGGCAGTTGATGATGTTTCTTTTAACCTGCAACCAGGTGAAAGAATGGGATTAGTCGGAGAGTCAGGGTGTGGTAAGTCAACTTTGGGAAGAGCAGCAATGCGGTTGCTACCACCATCTACTCGCGTTGAAGGACAAGTCACATTTCAAGGACAATCGGTGTTTGCTTTAACACCAACCCAAATGCGGAAGTTTCGAGGAGAAGCGGTGGCGTTGGTGTTTCAAGATCCCATGACACGCCTCGATCCTTTGATGACTATAGGTAACCACTGTATCGAGACACTAAAGGCGCACTCTCCGAAATTATCAACACGGGAAGCCAAGGCAAAGGCGATCACTACTTTGGCAAAGGTAAATATTCCTGCCAGTCGCTGGAACCAGTACCCCCATGAATTTAGCGGTGGGATGCGACAACGAGTAGCAATTGCCCTAGCTTTATTGCTGCAACCCAAGATGATTGTTGCCGACGAACCAACCACTAGCTTGGATGTCACCGTAGCAGCACAGATTTTGCAAGAGCTGACGCGACTGTGTGCCGAAGAAAATATGGCACTACTACTAATTTCCCACGATTTAGCAATGGTAGCAGAGTATTGCGATCGCATTGGCGTTATGTATGACGGCAAAATGGTGGAAATGGGTAAAACGGAATCTGTCTTTGAACAACCCCAGCACGAATACACGCGATCGCTCCTGCAAGCAGCTCTGCATATTCAAGCAGGAGAGGGAACGGACAAGGGGACAAGGGGAGGGAGAGACACGGGAAATCAAGAGGACACGGAGACACGGAGACACGGAGACATGGGGAATATGAATAAAAGTTTCTCCGCGTCTTCCTCCCAATCCCCTATCCTGCGCATCGTCGATTTAAAACAGCACTATACAATTGAACCTAACTTAATTCAACGTTTGTTCCAAGGGCAATCTCAGACAATTAAAGCGGTAGATGGCATTAATCTCGAACTATATCCCGGAGAAATTTTAGGATTAGTCGGGGAGTCTGGTTGCGGCAAAAGTACTTTATCGCGGACAATTTTGCAGTTAATTCCTCCTACTGCTGGAAAAGTTGAGTTTTTAGGAAAGGAGATCACTCATCTATCCCGGCAGCAAATGCGCATCCAAAGGCGACAAATGCAAATGGTGTTTCAAGATCCCCATGCGTGCCTAAATCCAGCGATGACAGTAGGGCAAAGCATTGCAGATCCATTGTTGATTCATAAGCTAGCGACTCCCGCAGAAGCAAAAAAACAGGTTTTTTGGATGCTGGAAAAAGTAGGCTTAAAACCCCCAGAAGTTTACTATCAGCGTCACGCCTCAGATTTATCTGGGGGGCAGCAGCAACGAGTGGCAATAGCTCGTGCTTTAATTACTCATCCGAAACTTTTGATTTGTGATGAGCCTGTAAGTATGTTAGATGCTAGCGTGCAGTCGCAAGTGTTGGATTTGATGTTGGAATTAAAAGCAGAGTTTGAATTGACGTATTTGTTTATTACTCATGATCTGTGGTTAGCGAGATTTTTATGCGATCGCATTGCCGTCATGAATGGTGGCAAGATTGTCGAAATTGGCTCCACAAAAGAAATTTTTGCTAATCCCCAGCATCCCTATACCAAAACCTTACTAGCCGCAGCTCCCTTGTTAGCACGAGCCTGAACATGACACAGAAGGCAGCAACAAATATTCGCCATGCTACCGAAACTGATTTACCAATAATTGTGGCCATTTACAATGCTGCAATTCCTAGTCGCATGGCAACCGCCGATTTGGAACCAGTCTCTGTGGAAAGTCGCATTGCTTGGTTTAATGGGCGATCGCCACTCAAAAATCCACTCTGGGTAATTGAAGTAGAAGATGTAGTAGCTGGATGGCTAAGTTTCCAATCTTTTTACGGACGCCCAGCCTATCATGCCACAGCTGAAATTAGTATTTACATAGCCCCAGAATATCATCACTGTGGATTGGGAAAGCAACTGCTAACCCAAGCAATCAAACAAAGCTCTACTTTGGGCTTCAAAAACTTAGTATGTTTCATTTTTGCCCATAACCACCCCAGTTTAAAGCTATTTGAGAAATTTGGTTTTCAGCGCTGGGGTTACTTGCCTAAAGTTGCAGAACTTGATAGCGTTGAACGCGACTTAGCAATTTTGGGGCTGCGAATTTCATCAGGAGCGGCGAGCAGTCTATAACTATATCCTTGATGGCTTAGGGAGTAACACCGCTCAGGTACTGGGTACTTGTGATTGGGTATTGGGTATTGGGGATCGGGGAAGTTTTTCTCCTCTGCTCCCCTGCCCCTGGTGCTCCCCTGCTTTTTCCTAGTCCCTAATCCCTAATCCCCAGTCCCCTTTTTAATGAACCGCAGTTTGTGCTTCTTGATAAATTGTTTCTTGGAACTGAATTACATCTTTGTGCGGATCGGCATGGGCAACTTTCACCAAAATATGTTCGCCTAACTTCACAAGACGCCGGAAAGACATTGGCAACTGCAAGCCCAAATCTTCTAAGAGAATTAGTGCTAAATTGCTATCTTCCCTTAACCACATCAGCACTGTTGCTTGCCAACTTATTTCTGGATAGCGGCGCAAATATTCTAAAGCCCAATATCTATTAGTTTGTCTTTCCACCATCGTTGCCTCTTGGGTAATAGTGCTGACTGTCAGCATCACTTCTTTGAGTTGTTCTGCCGAAAAGGGTGGATTATCGCCTCGCAGGTGAGCTTTCAGTTGAAAGTGAGTCAGCAAGTCACTGTAACGGCGGATCGGAGAAGTCGCTTGTGTATAAGTATCTAATCCTAAACCAGCATGACGCATCGGTGTAATGCTCATTTCACTCTTGGGCATACAGCGACGCATCGCACAGGCACGAACAAAGCCTGCTGGCAGTTGGAGTAATTCCTCTTCTCTGGGTAATTCTGGTTGCGGTTGACCGCGAAACGGTAAAGGAATATTATGGGCTTGGCCGTAACGGGCAGCAACCTCACCGGCAACAATCATCATTTCAGCTACTAGTTGCCTTGAGGAAGAGTCATCTAAAACATATATATTAATATCGTCATCTTTGACTTTAATCATTGCCTCCGGCATATTAATGCTGATGGCTCCTTGATTGTACCGCCAGACTTTACGCTTATTTGCCAATCTAGCGATCGCTGCAATTTCTGGTTCTGCCTGTACATCCAACTCCAGCATTTCATCTACATCTTCGTAGGTGAGGCGATAAGTAGGCTTAATTAAACTGGCGTGGATGCTGTAATCCTCTACTCCACCTAATTCGTCTAAAATTATACCAAAGCTGAGAGCATAACAAACCTTACCCTGTACCAAACTCATCGGCCCAGTTGCCAACACCTCAGGGAACATGGGAACCATGCCCGTCGGTAAATATACTGTACTACCTCGCTTTCTGGCTTCCAGATCCAATTCGTCTTCTGGGATTAACCAACGAGTAGGATCAGCTATGTGTACCCATAACCTTTCTCGCCCATCTGGAAATAATTCCCAGCTTAAACCATCATCTATTTCAGTAGTACTTTCATCATCAATTGTATATACCTTGAGATGGGTGAGATCCAAACGATTTGTGTCTGGATCTGGTGGTGGAAATTCCAATTGCTGTTGCGCCACTTCTAATACCTTGCTGGGGAATTGAACAGGAATTGACGAACGACGCAGAAACAGGTTTTCGTGAGGACTCCACCAACTCAAGTCCACTAATAGTTGAAAGGCTCCTTGGGGAGTTGCAGAACGTCCCAACATATTCATTGTTTCCAGAACTGGCGCTGGCGGTGGATATGCACGAGCCAGAGACTCATAACTTATACCTACACGCACAACATCAGCAAGCAGCGCTGCGTATTTCTCTAAAGCTTCCAAACGATGGCGATCATGTCTTTGCCACTCTACTGGTACACCTTTGAGCGCCTGCTCTACACGAGCCAAGAATTCCTGCTGTCCTTTAGCTTTAAGTGCCTCTACTTCTAACTGGTGTTTGCGTTCTGCTACTTGAGCTACTGTTCGGGCTTCGTAGGAGTCTCCCTTTTGCTTGAAATAAATTTTGTCATCTGATAACAAGCAATGAGCAGCATAACATTGAGGCGGTTCTGATTCCGAAAACAGCAGATTAGCCATTTCTTCTGGCGTGACTGTTTCCCCACTTTCCACCAGTAATTCCCAGGCTACTTCTAAGCTAGATGGATCTAAGTAAGGCTTTACTTCTTCCAGAAAACTGGGAATCTGCAAAGGCTTGTAGGTTTCTTTAGTAACTGTATAGGTGATTTGTCGCGGCATCAAACTGTGAGATTGCCCCCGTTCATCGATCACGAACCAACGGGTTTTACCATCTGGACGATCAACTACAGCCAGACGACGATCGCCACCAATTCTAAATTCAACTAACGTCCCCTTCTCCACAAGCCTTGCATTTTCTTAAATAAAGTTTTAAATCTTTGCAATTTTTGAGTTTTGAGTTTTGAGTACAAATTCACTCATCACTCAACACTCATCATTCATAACTATTATTAGCCTTCTGCGTTGATGAACGGCAACAAAGCCAAAATTCGAGCGCGTTTAATCGCGAGTGTCAAATCTCGCTGTTGTTTAGCCGTCAGTCCAGTAATCCGACGCGGCAATATTTTACCGCGTTCGGTGATGAACTTACGCAATAAATCTACATCTTTGTAATCAATAGGTTCTCCCGGCTTAATCGGAGACAAACGACGACGATAGTAACTCATGATTGCCTATTTAATTTCCTTATGAACAGTGTGCTTGTTGCAGTGAGGACAGAACTTCTTCAGTTCTAGACGGTTGGTGGTGTTGCGACGATTTTTGGTTGAGGTATAACGCGAAACACCAGGAGAACGCTTATCTGGATTTGTACGACACTCTGTACATTCCAATGTCACTATGATCCGGACACCTTTAGCCTTAGCCATAATCTTACAAAAAATTGAAGTCCGACAATTAACACAAATCGCTATTATCTCACATTCCGACGCACACTATCAACTAATCGCTTGACTTTTATATCTAGCGAGTAGCCACGACGCGAGGAAGCAATCATAGTCTTAACATAACGGTCATGCCAAGTTTGCCGCATCTGAGTATCAGATAAGGCAGCACCACAGTCAATCGCTAAGGGAAGTATTAGCAGTATAGCAGTGGGATTGCGGATGATGTTATTTAAAGCAACAGAAAGCAACAGCGCACCCAAACCAACGATCACTTCTCGTTTGAAAAGAGTCTGCAAATCTGGAACTCTTCCTCGCTCGACTTCTAGCACCTTCATGTCAAGAGCATAACGCCCTAAACTTTGTCCTTGATTGTTATATACCACCACTACTCGCAACAATAGCCAAGCGATCGCAAAAACCAGTATTTGTATTACCTGGATACCGAGCCTATTACTTCCAAGCAGAGAGCTAATCACCCAGATTAAAAGGAAATCAATACTAAAAGCTGCAATTCGTCGCCCGAATTCTACTTTGGGGTAATTTGGTGGCGGTACTCGTCGTTCAATAGTCATAGAAAATTAGGGAAAATTAGGTGTTTGTATAAAGGCTCAAGTATGTATTTTTTATCTATCTTTAATATTAAGAGGTTAATAGAGGGAACAGGGAACAGGGAATAGGGAATAGATTGCCCGGAAATTTATTTTCGGGCTAATAGCCCAAGTCCGTTAAAACGAACTGAAACATAGAATCATAGTCGGTTTTAACCGACTTAAGCTATTAGCCAGGAACTTGAGTTCCTGGCTGATTGAAGGTAATAAAAAACCAAATCAACACTGATAAAATACAGTCCCATACTTCCTATGGACATTATTAAAATCCTCCAAGAGGACTATCAAAGATTTCCAGTTAATCAAACCTACAGCATCTATGCCGAAGATGTTTATTTTCAAGATCCACTTAACAAATTTTCGGGCGTTGAGCGATACAAGCAGATGATTAAATTCATCGAGACTTTCTTTTTAAATCTCAAAATGGACTTGCATGATATCCAATTAGAGGAAGACACCATCAAAACCAAGTGGACACTCAGCTGGAATACACCCCTGCCCTGGAAACCGCGTATTTCTATCCCTGGCTGGAGTGAATTACGCTTAAATTCTCAAGGAATGATTGTTTCTCACATTGATTATTGGAACTGTTCGCGATTAGATGTCCTCAAACAGCATTTATTTCCCTTAAACAGTCGATAATGTAAATAAATGTAAACTCTTCTCAGCCAGACAGAATCATTCATGCGTGTAATTTTGATGACAGGAAAAGGCGGTGTAGGTAAAACATCCGTTGCCGCCGCTACGGGACTTCGTTGTGCAGAACTAGGCTATCGTACATTGGTGTTGAGTACAGATCCTGCTCACTCCTTAGCAGATAGCTTTGACTTGGAACTGGAACATACTCCTCGACAAATTCGTCCCAATCTATGGGGTGCAGAACTAGATGCACTGCAAGAATTAGAGGGAAATTGGGGTGCTGTAAAGCGTTACATTACTCAGGTATTGCAGGCACGAGGATTAGATGGAGTACAAGCAGAAGAATTGGCAATTCTACCAGGCATGGATGAGATTTTTGGCTTGGTGAGGATGAAACGCCATTATGATGAAGGCGATTTTGATGTTTTAATTATCGACTCTGCACCCACAGGTACGGCATTGCGACTGCTGAGTCTACCAGAAGTTAGCGGTTGGTATATGCGCCGTTTTTACAAGCCGTTTCAAAATATTTCAGTTGCACTTAGACCTTTAGTAGAGCCTCTTTTTAAACCAATTGCTGGTTTTTCTTTGCCTGACAAAGAGGTAATGGACGCACCTTATGAGTTTTATGAACAAATTGAAGCGTTAGAAAAAGTATTAACAGACAACACACAAACTTCGGTACGTCTCATTACCAATCCAGAAAAAATGGTAATTAAAGAATCTCTTCGTGCTCATGCTTATCTAAGTTTATATAATGTTGCAACTGATTTAGTCGTAGCTAATCGCATTATTCCTAGCGAAGTCCAAGATCCATTTTTCCAACGGTGGAAGGAAAATCAACAGCAATATCGTCAGGAAATTCATGAGAATTTTCATCCTTTACCAGTGAAGGAAATACCTCTTTTCTCAGAAGAGATGTGTGGCTTAGAGGCATTAGAGCGTCTCAAAACAACCCTCTACCAAGACGAAGATCCCACTCAGGTTTATTACAAAGAAACTACCATTAGAGTTGTACAAGACAAAAATCAGTATAGTCTGGAATTGTACTTACCAGGCATTCCCAAAAACCAAGTTCAATTGAGTAAAACAGGTGATGAGTTAAATATCACAATTGGTAATCATCGCCGGAACTTAGTCTTGCCGCAAGCCTTAGCTACACTACAACCAGCAGGAGCAAAAATGGAAGATGACTATCTTAAAATTCGTTTTGCCGAAACTGTAAAAACTTAATATTGTCAGGTGGATACTGTCCATCTCTAATATTTTTAAGTTTAAGATCCCCGAATTCTCTAAAAAGCCGGGGATCTGTGTATTTATTTTAGATTTATATTCAGATTTTTGTCTTACAAATATCATTTTATTACTGTAATGTTAAGCTAAATAAACATATATTAAAAGTATTTACTTGAAATTTATAAATAAATCATAAAGGTAGGTTTTGGTAATCTTACTGTAGACAAATATATTCAATGATTTGAACAATATTTTTAGTACTGCTAGTTATCTAGCTCATAAATTATTGATTTGGACAAAAATGGCTGTATCTCAAGAATTAAATTTACGGGTAAATATTGAACAAGAAAACTTGATACGTCGTATAATTAACCGTATTCGTCTGTCACTAGACTTACAAGAAATTCTGACAACAACAGTCGCAGAATTGCGTTTATTTCTCGGTACAGACCGAGTGATGATTTATAAGTTTCATAGTGATGATAGCGGTCAGGTTATCGCTGAGTCTATAAATGATAATCAATTGCCATCGCTGTTAGGATTAAATTTTCCTGCTGATGATATTCCACTTCATGCCCGTGAATTATTTGTAAAGTTACGGGTACGCTCGGTTGTTGATGTTAGCAATCAGCAAATCACCCAAAGTCCAGTACGTGACATGAAAACTGGAGAATTTGTCTCGGAGGATATTTGTTATCGTTCTGTAGACCCATGTCATGTAGAATATTTAACAGCAATGGGGGTAAAATCTTCTCTTGTCACACCAATACTACATCAAGAAAAGCTTTGGGGGTTGCTGGTATCTCATCATTCCCAACCACGCCAAGTTACAGAAGGTGAAATCGAAGTAGTACAGATGGTGGTTGATCAACTTTCAGTTGCGATCGCCCACAGTAGTCTGCTCTCTCAAGCCCGTGAAAAAGCCGAACGAGAAGCAATTGTTAACCGTGTAGCTTCCCTGCTGCATTCGCTACCAACAATTGCATTACAATCAGCTTTAGAAGCAACAGTTGCCGCCTTTGGTGGATCTGGTGGCAGGTTGTGCATGAAGTATGACACTTCTAATTTTCAGAATGCCACTACAAAAAGCTTCGTTGAGTGTTTAACACCAGGAAGTGATTGTCTCAGGCTTTATATTTGTGGACAGCAACCTGCAATTCCAGAACAAACTATATATCCGTTGATAGAGCAATATAACGTCTGGCAAGAACATTACAAGGGTAGTGAATACGACGTTCGGGCAATTTCAGATATTTATCAAATCTCCAGTTTGCGAAGTTTACAAGCCGCCTTTGGAGCAACTAAAATTCGCAGTATTTTGATCATTCCACTTCATTATCGTCAGCAATTAATAGGATATTTAAGTATTTTTAGAGACGAAATAGACACAGAAACCTTATGGGCTGGACATTTCGATCCTGATGAGAGGCAAAGTTTCCCCCGTAAATCATTTGCAGTTTGGCGCGAATCAAAACAAGCGCAAGCTCGGCAATGGGCAGTTGAAGAAATAGAACTGGCAAGAGAAATTGGTAAACAATTTGCGTCGGCAATTCAGCAGTACGAACTCTATCAACAGGTGCAAGCCTTAAATACCGATTTAGAAAAGCAAGTCAAACGACGGATGCAGCAACTACAGCAGGTAACTGAACAACAGGCGGCTGTATTTGGAGTAGTTGCCAATTTTCGTCAGTCTCTTGACGCCAATACCATTTTTCAAACAACCACTAAAGAAGTTTGTCACCTACTACGAACTGAACGTGTTTCTGTTTATCGTTTCAATTCTGATTGGGGTGGTGAATTTGTCGGTGATTTTGAAATTACTAGTCCTAATTGGTCGGGTATATCTAAACTAGGCGTAAATACAGTTTGGAATGATACCTATTTACAAGATACAGAAGGAGGACGCTACCGCCACAACGAAACATTCGCAGTTGATGACATTTACAAAATGGGTTTTGCTCAGTGTCATATCGACAATTTGGAGCAATATGAGATTCGAGCTTTTGTACTGGCTCCCATTTTTGTTGGAGAAAAACTCTGGGGTTTGTTGACAGTTTATCAACACTCCGGCCCCCGCGAATGGAAAGATAACGAAGTAAACTTCATTACTCAAATTGCAGCTCAACTAGGGGTAGCACTACAACAAGCTGAATTGCTTGCACAAACGCAACAGCAGACGATAAATTTGCGACAGGTGGCACAGCAACAGCAAATACTTTTTGAAGTAGTAGCTAAGATGAGGGGTTCTCTCGATCTAAATACAATGTTTGCAGCTACCGTTAGTGAAGTCCGTCGCTCACTCAATGCTGATCGAGTAGTAATTTATTGCTTTGATCCTGATTCCGAGTTTGATGAAGGTGAAATTGTTTCAGAAGATTTTCTACCAGAATTTACTTCTGCTTTAAGTTTAAAAATTCAAGATAACTGCTTTAAGAAAAAGTATGCTGCTTTATATCGGCAGGGAAGCGTTCATGCGATCACTGACATTCATAACGCCAATTTAAATCCTTGCTACGTGCAAATGCTGGATCAACTTCAGATCCAATCTAACCTAGTTGTGCCACTAGCTAAAGCTGATGAACTCTGGGGCTTATTGTGTATTCACCAGTGCGCCTATACCCGTCAATGGCAACTTTCAGAAATCCAATTTGTTACTCAAGTCGCGGCTCAACTGTCTGTTGCACTAGAGCAAGCTGACTTACTAAATCAAACTAGACAGCAGACAGAGCAACTTGCTCAAACATTGCAAAATATGAAACAAATGCAGACTCAGTTGATTCAAAGTGAGAAAATGTCTTCACTAGGTCAGCTGGTAGCAGGTGTTGCTCATGAAATCAACAATCCTGTTAATTTTATACATGGCAATATCAGTCATATCAAGGAATATACTGGAGATTTGCTGGAGATGCTGGCTCTCTATCAGCAGTGCTGCTCTAACCCTAGTCGTGATATTTTGGAGCGAGCAGAAGAGATAGACTTGGATTTTATTGTCGAAGATTTACCGAGAATTCTATCTTCGATGCAAATAGGAACCGAGCGCATCCGGCAGATTGTCCTATCTTTGAGGAATTTCTCCAGGCTAGATCAAGCCGAAATGAAGCCTGTTGACATTCATGAAGGAATTGACAGTACATTGCTGATTTTACAGCATCGTCTCAAAGCCAAGTCTGACTGTTCTGGCATTGACATCGTTAAAGAGTATGGTGATCTCCCCTTAGTTGAGTGCTATGCCGGACAAATTAATCAAGTTTTCATGAATGTTTTAAGCAATGCCCTTGATGCCTTAGAACAGCATAAGCAATCTGTATCAGAAAATTATTCCGCTCAAATTAAAATTAAAACAGCTGTTAGTCAAATTTTCTCCGACAGTATTCCTAACAGTATTCCTAGTGTAATAGTTCGCATTGCCGATAACGGCCCAGGAATACCAAAAGATTCCTTAGCACGTATCTTCGATCCATTTTTCACCACTAAGCCAGTAGGGCATGGTACTGGCTTAGGATTGTCAATTAGTTATCAAATCGTTGTCGATAAGCACGGTGGTATCTTTAAGTGTCACTCACAGCTAGGATTGGGTACAGAATTTTGGATCGAAATTCCCATGTCACAATCTGCAATTAAGTCTAATTCCTGAGTTGTACTGGCATTGCTAAATAAGTCATCTTCAACTCACCCAATGGTTGAAAAATGACTGGAGTCAGATTTGTATTCAACTGCATTTGAATTTCCGAAGATTGGATATTTTTTAAGCCATCCATCAAATACTTGATGTTAAAAGCAATGTCTAAATCTTCTCCGGAAACTTGCGCTGGCATTGACTCCATCGCACTACCTACATCTTGAGCTTCTACAGATAAGGTGATTTCTTGAGCTGCACTATCAATTGAAAGTTTAACTAAATTATTTTTCTGATCGGCTAAGACAGCAATTCGCTCTAAAGCGCTTAAAAATTGTCGCCGATCCAGAATTAATTCTCGCTGAAATTGCTTAGGAATGAGTAAATGGTAAGCGGGATATTGTCCTTCTAAAGTACGGCTAGTCAAGCGTTGATTTTGCCATTCAAACACAACTTGACCTTGATCGAAATATAAAGCTACCAGTTCTTCAGATACAGCACTATGAGCTAATAATCTTTCTAGTTCGCGCAAAGCTTTTGCTGGTACTGTTACCTCTAAGGTACCTTCATTGTTTGTTTCTGAACTATCGTTTGTAGTTTCTACAACTGCGAGGCGATGTCCATCAGTGGCGGCAAATTCGAGGATATCTTGTTTAACAGTTAAATGCACACCTGTGAGTACCTGTTTGGTTTCATCAGCACTGGTAGCAAACAGTGATCCTCGTAAACCCTCTATCAAAGCAGCGGCTCTAAACTGCGTAGCTTGAGCGTCTTCAATTACAGGTAGTTCCGGAAACTCTTCCGCTCCCATAGCTCTGATTTGATAGCGCCCGCTTTTGGGTGTGAGTGTGACAATTAAACCACTGTAACCTGTTAAATTATCGGAATCTGGTGATGATTGAGCATCCAGAGTAATTTCTCCTTCGCTCAGACGCGAAACTATATCATTAAGGAGTTTCGCAGGTAAAGCGATCGCTCCTCCTTCTAAAACCTCAGCACTAAAACTGGTGCGGATACCCAAGCTGAGATCAAACGCTGTTAGACTAACACAGTTAGTTTCAGCATCTGCTTGCAAGAGTACATTAGCAAGTACCGGATGAGTTGGACGTGTCGGTACAGCACGGCTAGTTAGTGAAAGATGAGTACTCAGATCGCTTTGGGTGCAAACTAATTTCATGGTCGGATTCAGCTTGTGTGTTGGCTATGGTAGCACCGTTGTGTCAGATCGTGTTTGCTCGTCTAGGCTGACGCAAACAGAGGGGAATGAGCATTTGAGAGTCAGAGGCTCTAGTTTTCACCTGCCAGGTTGAACCTGGTAACGAGGATTTGTGGGCTGCTGCCTGGTGACTGTTGGGAGTGGTGCAAGATTTGAACTGTGGAAATTGTGGAAAATATGATATGTGTTTATTTGATTGATTATTTTGTAAGCGTCTGCCTGTGGAAAACCTGTGGAAAAACCAGAGTATTTTTCCACAGCCGTAGTTATTATTAATTAATTAATTAAGTTTTCCACAGATTGTGTAGGAGTTTTCCACAAAAAATTATGATTTTTTCCACAAGGTAATGTTCTCTTAATATTTTTTTATACTTTACTTAAAAAATTGCAACTTTTGGTTGTGGAAAAATAATCAGAAGTTTCTCAATTTATGTTTTGTGAGAACGACTAGTTATATTAATGCGATCGCTCAATTTGCGGAGAGTTTGTGCCAAATCTTGATCTGTTTGTTTCAATTGAGCAATTTTTTCACAACTGTACATTACAGTTGTGTGATCTTTACCACCAAACTCTTCTCCGATTCTCGGCAAACTAAGTTCCGTATGTTGCCGCATTAAATACATTCCAATCTGACGCGCCCAGCTAATTTCCCTTCGTCGCGAGTTACCCTTTAAGTCTTCAATTGTCACATTCAACTCTTCGGCAACAATCGTCAAAATAGCTTCTGGAGTTGTGTTTACTTTTTCGGTAGGAGGCTCTAAAACTGGTGTAATATTTTCTACCGTCATAGACAAGCCCCAAATAGAAATATATGCCAGTGCTCGAATTAATGCACCTTCTAGTTCTCGAATATTAGAAGTGTAATGATAAGCAATATATTCAATTACATCCCTCGGCAAGCGGATATTTTCATACTCAGCCTTTTTTTGCAGGATTGCCATTCTAGTTTCTAAATCTGGCGGTTGAATATCAGCAATTAGTCCCATCGAAAACCGAGAACATAGACGTTCTTGCAGACTAGGTATTTGATTTGGCGGACGGTCAGAAGCTAGCACGACTTGCTTACCTGCTTCGTGTAGAGTGTTAAAAGTATGGAAAAATTCTTCTTGGGTGTATTCTTTACCTTCAATAAACTGAATGTCATCTACTAAAATTACATCAGCAGCACGGTAATGTTCGCGAAAACTTTGCATACTGTCTTTACGAATGGCAGTAATTAAATCGTTAGTAAACTGCTCGGTAGAGACATAAAATATTTTTGAATCAGGACAAATTTCTAGCCGATAGTGTCCGATCGCCTGCATCAAGTGAGTTTTTCCCAAACCCACACCACCACATAAAAATAAGGGATTGAATTCTCTGCCTGGAGATTCTGCAACTGCCAAAGATGCGGCATGAGCCATACGATTGTTAGCTCCTACCACGAATCGAGAAAATACATACTTGAGATTTAATTCTGTAGCCTTTGGTCTATTTTTAGCTGTGGTCTCAGCATTACTATTTTGAGTTGGTACTACCCAACTAGTTTCTCGTTCATTGAATTGAGAAACATCTTCACCTTGAGTAACAGTAATATAAATTCCTACAGGATGGCCAAGAATATCTTGAACCACATTGGCAATGGTTTTAATGTAGTACTTCTGTAACCAATTACGAGCAAAAGGATTAGGAGTACGAATTACCAAGCAATTATTTTCTAATCGCTCGGCACTAGCAGTTTTGATCCAAGTCTCAAAGGTAGGACGGGACAACTCTAGCTGCAATCGCTCCAGAACTTGACTCCACAGACTCTCTATGGGAATTGTCATGATCTACCACCTTTGCTGGTAACCGTCACAATAATATTAAGCAAGCACCAATTTAGCAAAATGTACTCTAGACCAGGGATGAGCTTTAGGTTGTTATCATTTTTGGACTTTCCTGGTAGGCAATATCCTACCACTCAAGGATTCACACGGAGAAGCGAATACCGATGAAGACAAATTTATTGTTAATGCTACTGAGTGGCGTAGCAGTATCTTTAGGTGGCTGTTCCATACCCACCAACACATTAGAGACTCAAAGCCCCAACCCTCAAGCTCAAAACCCAACTAATACGCCAATCGTCGCTGCTCCTGCCCCTCCCCCCATTTTCCAATCCTCAGGAGATCCTAACTTTGTAGTCAAAGTTGTGCAAAAGGTGGGGCCGGCTGTTGTGAGAATCGATGCTGCTAGGACGATAATTTCCCGCTCGCCAGATGAATTTAGCGATCCATTTTTCCGGCGTTTTTTTGGTGATTCACCATCTCGCTCTAGACCGAGAGTAGAAAGAGGTAGCGGCTCTGGATTTATGATCAGTGGTAATGGTCAAATTTTAACTAACTCCCACGTTGTTAATGGTGCTGATATTGTAACTGTTCGGCTTAAAGATGGCCGTACTTTTGACGGACGCGTACTGGGTGAAGACCCCATTACCGATGTAGCTGTGATTAAAATTGATGCAAATAACTTACCGACAATTGCTTTGGGTAATTCCGAGACTTTACAACCAGGAGAACCAGTAATTGCGATCGGCAATCCTTTAGGTTTAGATAATACTGTGACCTCTGGTATAATTAGTGCTACAGGTCGTTCTAGTAGTGCTATTGGTGCTAGCGATAAACGTGTTGATTATATTCAAACCGATGCTGCAATTAACCCCGGTAACTCTGGTGGCCCTTTACTAAATGCTCGTGGTGAAGTTATTGGCATGAATACTGCCATCCTTCAAGGTGCTCAAGGATTAGGATTTGCTATTCCCATCAACACAGCACAGCGAATAGGCAAGGAATTAATTGCTAACGGTAAGGTAGATCATCCTTATTTGGGTATTCAAATGGTGACGCTGACGCCGGAGGTAAAGGAAAGAATAGATAGATTGGGGCTGAATGTCACAACCGATCGCGGCGTTTTATTAATTGATGTTGTACCAAGTTCACCAGCAGCAGTGGCAGGGCTGCGAGAGGGTGATGTTATTCAAAGCATCAACAACCAATCTGTTGCCAGTATAGAAGAAGTACAGAAGCTAGTGGAAAACAGTAAAATAGGAATTCCCTTACAATTACAAGTACAACGTGATGGACAAACTGCCCAAGTAGCAGTTAAGCCAGCGCCTTTGCCAATTCAACGAGAAGGTTAGTGTAAAAGGCAGAGGGCAGTAGACGCGGAGCGGCTTCCGTAGGTAGGCAGAAGGCAGTCCCAATGAAACAAGTTTCATCGCCAGGCATGAAAAACCTCACCCCGTCCTGTCGGACACCCCTCTCCTTAGCAAGGAGAGGGGCAGGGGTGAGGTGACTTTCAAGGCAGAAGGCAAAGGGCATAGAAAAATCCAATTCCCAATCACCAATACCCAATCCCCAGTATCCAGTACCCAGTCCCTTTTACAGATAGATTTAATATTATGGCTGAACAACTTCCTGTAATTCAATTAGGTAATCCGAACCTGCGGCAAAAAGCAGCCGCGATAGAAAATATTCAAGACAAGGATATTCAAAAACTCATTGATGATTTAATTGCCACAGTTATCGAGGCGAATGGTGTTGGCATTGCTGCACCGCAAGTCGCCCAATCGTACCGCTTGATGATTGTAGCTTCCCGACCAAATCCCAGGTATCCTAACGCCCCACAGATGGAACCTACTGCCATGATTAATCCCAAAATCATTGCTCATTCCACTGAAGTTGTTAAAGGTTGGGAAGGTTGCTTAAGTATTCCGGGTATCAGAGGGTTAGTACCTAGATACCAAGCAATAGAAATAGAGTATACGGATAGAAATGGCAAGCTGCAAAAACAACAATTAACTGATTTTGTTGCTCGGATATTTCAACATGAATATGACCATTTTGAAGGATTAGTATTTTTAGATCGGCTGGAGAGCAGTCTAGATATTATTACTGAACAAGAGTATCAAAAAAGGATTGTTAAGAATATTTGACAATAAATATTTCTAAAGAACTATACAATATCCGGAAAAGTAAGTTACATTTTATCTATTGTTAACCTTTTGGCTTGAGGTCGTTATCGGGTAAATGACAAAGACCACTAGTAGTCGCGGGAGATTAAGTCATCCGCCACAAATCTTGTCTGACTTAATCTTGGCTCAACAGCACAGCGATGAAGCAAACAATGACACTGGCAAGGAATCTGTGCATTCACCAATACAATCAATGTTTGGTAGTTTGAGAGTTGTCCATGCAACTCCGGGTCGTGTGCGTATTCGCGCTACTGACGGTAGTCATAACTCGATACTACAAAGTATCTCTGAGCATTTACGACAGCAAAAGGGAGTTAAGGAAGTTACTACTAATCTGCAAACTAGCAGCTTAGTAGTTACATATGATGAAAATCAACTTTCCTTAGCTGAATTACTGGTATTACTTGAGAGATTTGGCGTCGGGCAGCAGAAATCATCTGACTCTATAAATAATACAGATCCCTTTGCAGCATGGAAATCTGTTGATTTTTGGACAGAACAAGGAATATCTTTTATTCCTTTATTTACAGGACTAGGAGTAACAGGTGCATTGGGAATCAGCGGATTGGTGTCAATTCCTGTATACATGATTACAGCAGATGCAACCCGTCGCGTGATTGACTATATACAGCCGCAACTATCGGCATTCAAAAATAACAAACAACTTCATAGTATTTCGACGAAAAATCGCCAGGTAACTTCTGAGGCTTCTTTAGAGAAAGTGGAGCAAACAACAGCTTTAAAACAAGAAATTTCTGCAACAGATACTGTAGGCAGGGCTAATAATTTAGCAGCACAATCTGCAAAGATTGCTTACAGTGTTGTTCATTCAGTTCCAGGACGCGTGCGCTTAAACGTACCTCGGTTAGGTTCTGATCGCGCCTATGCACGACGACTGGAACAGTTGCTCAAAAGCGATCCCCAAGTCACAAATGTGCGTGTAAATTGTGATGCGGTATCAGTAGCGATCGCCTATCAACCAAGTAACATTCCAGTATCCCACTGGGCTAGCTTAATAGATTTAGCTGACCAAACTGTTACGCAGGTAATTCCGATTAAGACAGCAGAGCATACACCAAAAGAAGAACTTCGGTATTATCAACCTCAAGAATTTGCAACAGCAACGCAAACTTCAACAGAGGAAGTTAGTCAACTGTCTCAATCTCAAGAACTAAAGACAGCAAGTGAAGATATTACTCCAGAAGCATCGACTTTATGGGGTAACTTCAAAACACCTGCTTTGTCTTATGCTCTAGCCTTTATGGCGAAATTCCCTTTAAATGCAGGCCCCGACTGAGGAGGGAAAGTAATGGTTGGATCGATTTCGCAATTGCAATTGGCAACTGCTAGAGAAAAAAAAACCCAGGCAGTTGTTATGTCCGATAAAAATTATATCGGGAAGCGGTCATCGAAGGAAGTTTATAGCATTACTTATGCGCTTCCAGGGCAAGTAGGATTTTGTGTACCTCGCATTGCTAAAGAACCAGAATACAATCAAAAACTGGTATTTTTGCTCCAAGCAGAGGATTTAGTCACAAGAGTACAAGTTAATAACACTGCTGGCTCAATCGTGATCGCCTATAAGCCTGGAACCATGTCAGATTTTGAGATGCGATCGCATTTCATCGATCTGATTCACGCCGCCAGCGATGCATTAATTGCAGATCAAAAAGCGCAGATACAACCAGCTTTTTCACATTCAGTTGCAAATCAAACCAAAATCAGGCAAGAGCAAAATCAAGTAGCTTATAGTATTGCTCATGCAATTCCAGGGCAAGTGGGACTTTGTGTACCTCGCATTAGCCAAGAACCAAAATACAGTCAAAGACTGCTAGCGTCGCTAAAGGCAGAGAGTTTAGTCACGAAAGTGGAAGTCAATAACACTGCTGGCTCGATAGTGGTAACGTATCAGTCTGGAACCATGTCAGATTTTGAAATGCGATCGCATTTAATCAATCTGGTTCAGTCTGAGGGCAATGCACTAATTGCACAACCAACTCCCAAACAAACTGCAAGTAAAACCAAAAGCAGACAAGAGCAAGATAAGGAAACAAGCACAAAAAAAACCAAGGAGAAAATCAAAACTCCTCCCGTTTCTTCTAGTGCCAACCATTCCGTGTCCTCGTCTCGCCCTCAATCTGCGACTCCTCCAGTAAAAACTAAAGAGCAAGCAAAGCAGCCAGCAAAATTAGCTTATAGCATTGCTCACTCAATTCTGGGACGAGTTAGATTTCACGTGCCTCGGATTGCCCAAGATCCGAAATACGTGCAACGTTTGGAAGCTTTGCTCAAAGCAGATCCAACGGTAATTGGCGAACGAGTAAATCGCCATTGTGCATCAATTGTGATCACTTACAAATCTGCGTTCAACCTCAATACTCAAAATCAGAAACGCAGTGTGATGGAAGCAGCAATATCGCATTTAGTGAGTCTGCTTCAAGATGCAAGAATCAGCGCGATCGCCTAACTGTCAAAACACATCTATAAGCCTTTCACAACTCACAAATCAAGACCTGAAGACATCTAGCCAGTCTAGCAGGATGGGGAAGCTTTTGCTCTTTTCACTATCCTTGTCGAACTGGATAGCCTTCTTGTCGCCTTAAGTTCAACAATCACCTGTATGAGAGAGAAGCAATGGTACAAGTTAAGGTGGGTTTACCATCCTCCGCAAGTCAATTGTCTCAAGTGACAGCGGCTCAAAAGAATGGGAAAGCTCATTTAGTCGAACTCAACACACACTCACGCACCCATCTTCCCAAAGTTCCTCACAGTGTTGTTCATGCCATTACAGGCAGAATCCGCTTGCAAGTGCCACGCTTATGCTACGATCCTGACTATGCACAGCGCCTCCAAATTCTGCTCGAAGCAGATGCACTAGTTACAAGTATCCGGCTCAAGCCTGCGGCAGCCTCGGTTGCTATTACTTACAATCCCAAGAAAGTTTCAGAATTCAAGTTACGCCACCATCTCAGCCATTTAATCCAAGCAGCTGGTGAACTTGTTGTTCTCAAATCTGCAACACTGCGAACAACGGAACAAACAGAGAAATTTTGGCCGGGAGTACAACTTTCTGGTGCTATTACCACCTTAGCTGTGTTGGGTGGGCCTTTGGGATTACCCATTCCATCAATGTTGATGGTAGGAACCATTACTCTTGCGACATTGCCAATTTTCCAACGCGCTTGGAAGGGAATTATCGTAGAACGAAAACTGAGTATAGACTTTTTGGATTTTATTGCGATCGCCATTACCACCTTCCAAGGTCAATTTATCACCCCAGCACTGATGCTGAGTTTAATTGAGATTGGCGAGAAGATACGCGATCGTACTGCTCGTTCTTCAGCCCAGCAAACCTTAGATCTATTGAGTTCTTTAGGGCAATTAGTTTGGGTAGAACGGGATGACGAGAAGCAACAAATTTCCATCCAAGAAGTACAGTGTGGAGATACAGTTATTGTCTATCCAGGAGAACAAGTACCCGTTGACGGTACAATCCTGCAAGGTAAAGCGCTGCTAGATGAGCAAAAACTAACTGGCGAATCCGTGCCAATTTTCAAAACCAAGGGACAACAAGTATTTGCTTCCACCTTGGTACGGGAAGGGCGAATTTATATCTTGGCAGAAGGAATCGGCAACGATACTAAGGCTGGGAAAAACTTGCAGTTAATGCAACAAGCCCCAGTTCACGATACCCGGATGGGGAACGATGCGGTGAAAATTGCTGAGAAAGCAGTATTGCCAACTTTGTTACTAGGAGGGGCAGTACTTGCCATAACCCGCAACCCGGCGCGTGCAGCTAGTATTCTCAGCCTTGATTTTGCAACTGGGATTCGAGTATCTGTGCCGACAGCAGTTTTGGCAGCACTTACCCATGCAGCCCAGCGCGGTGTTCTGATTCGCAGTGGCAGAGCCTTAGAGCTACTAGCACAGGTAGATACTGTCGTCTTTGATAAAACAGGCACGCTGACTCAAGGTGAAGCGGCTGTTGTCAGGGTTGAGAGTTTCAATCCAGCCATTTCAAGTATGCGGGTGTTGCAACTAGCAGCTACCGCCGAACAGCGTTTGACTCATCCAGTTGCAGAGGCAGTGATGCGTTATGCCGAAACCCACAACGTAGAAATTTTGCCGCGTAGCAAGTGGGATTATCAACTTGGCTTGGGCGTACAAGCAGAGATTGACGGAGAACTCGTTTTTGTAGGTAGCAAGCGTTTTATGCGCCACAAAAATGTAGATATGTCGGGATTAGAAGGAAAACAAAAACCCGCCTCTGCAATTTATGTTGCCACCAACGGCGAACTTCAAGGTATAATAGAGTATTGTGACTTGCTCCGTCCTGAAAGTCGGGAAGTCATTCATAGACTGTTAACGGTTGAGGGTGTAGAAGTCCACATGCTCACCGGAGACAACAAGCGCACTGCTAGCACTGTAGCCGCGCAACTTGGTATTACCCCAACTAATACCCACGCAGAAGCATTTCCCGAACAAAAAGCAACAGTTGTACGCGAATTGCACGAGCAAGGAAAGACCGTTGCATTTGTTGGCGATGGTATCAATGATTCGCCAGCTTTAGCCTACGCCGATGTTTCTGTATCTTTTGCCAACGGTTCCGATATTGCCCGTGAGACAGCTGACTTAGTGCTGATGAAGAATGACTTGCATGGTTTATTGGAAGCGATCGCCATCGCCCGCCAAACCAAGCAACTGATTCAGCAAAACACGGGTATTGTTGCCGTGCCTAACCTAGCTGCATTGGCGATCGCCGTCTTCTTCGGTTTAAATCCCTTAGCAGCAACGGTAGTCAACAATGGCTCTACAGTGGTTGCAGGAGTAAACGGTTTGCGTCCTGTTTTGAAAAGTCGCAAAACAAAAACTCTACCAGCAGTAAGATGAGATATCCATCTCTACTGAAATAAGATAGAGAGTTTTAGTGGAATTTACTGATTTACGTGAGGTAACAAATTATGGCACCCAAAATAACTGACTTTGTTGAAGAAGCTGGCGCACCTGGAATTATAGCCGGTATTGGTGCAGTTCTTCTAGCACCTGTGGTGATTCCAGTCGTAGCTGGAGTAGGTAAACCCATTGCCAAAACCCTAATCAAAGGCGGAATTAGCATTTACGAAAAGAGTAGAGGAGCCTTTGCAGAATTGGGTGAAACTTGGGAAGACATTGTCGCTGAAGCAAGAGCGGAACTTGCTGAATCAAAGCAACTACCAGCTGTTGAAGCTGGTGTTGATAATGGAGACAAGGTCGGCTAAACTTCAACAACCATAGTTGTGAAAGTTTATATCGTAGGGATGGGTAACTTAACCCATCCCCAAAATTATGATTCAGTTGATCAATTTTGGATTGGGATTTTTGAGAGAGCGTTCTGGCTCTAGTTCTTGTTACTAGGTTGAACCGGGTAACGAGAGTTGAAGAGTACAGAGGTAGTAGTCGGGGATTTACCACCTCGGATCTTTTTTCAGAATATCAAGCCTCATGGGTGCTTTTAATTAAATTTGTAATTGCTAAGGAGAGTGGTGACGTGCGGAAAAATGGTTATGGCAACCTTAGCTACATCCCAAAAAGTATGCAGGAAACAGCCTTAGAAAAACCATCCAAACCGATATTGACAAAAATTGTAAGTAATACTCCAGGGCGTTTGCGTTTGAGAGTTGCTCAACCCCAGCGTTGGGCTACAAAAATGCAACATATACTCAAAACTCTTAAAGCCCAGCCTAACATTAGTCAGGTACGGATGAATCTTCAGAACGGAAGTATTACTATCCAGCATGATGATAATGAAAATAGCCTGAAAAATGTTGTCACCACGTTACAGGATTTAGGCGTAATTTTCGCTGATATTACAGGTTTTGCTGAAACGACAGGAGGAAAATCTGAAGTAGCAGCAGGAGTATCCGATGTAGTTGTTGATTTGAATAGACGAGTCAAAGAAGCAACCGACGGTGTAGTCGATCTGCGCTTTCTTTTTCCTTTAGGGCTTGCTACCCTTTCAATCCGGCAGTTAATTGCGAGGGGACTGCAATTGGAAATGATTCCCTGGTATGTTTTGGCATGGTATGCCTTTGATAGTTTTATTAAATTGCACGGTACAAATCAATCCCAGTCTACAAATGAGTAAACTTGCATATTAAAAGCCTCCCAAATGCAGTAACTTGAGGGCAGGAAGGAAGTATAACCTTCAAAAGGGAGGGCGAGAGGATGAAAAAACTAATTAACAAGCCAGAAGACTTTGTGCGCGAAAGTTTAGAAGGCATGGTAGCGGCTCATCCAGATTTAATCCAGGTAAACTTTGATCCCAACTTTGTCTATCGTGCTGATGCACCCATCAAAGGTAAGGTGGCAATTATTTCTGGAGGTGGTAGCGGACATGAGCCGATGCACACTGGTTTTGTGGGGATGGGAATGCTCGATGCTGCCTGCCCAGGAGAAGTTTTCACTTCACCCACCCCCGATCAGATGCTAGCTGCGGCGAAAGCTGTGGATAGTGGATCTGGTATTCTATCCATCGTCAAAAATTATTCTGGTGATGTGATGAATTTTGAGATGGCAACCGAGTTAGCCCAAAGTGAGGGTATCCGGGTGCTGAATATTTTAATTGATGATGACGTAGCGGTAAAAGATAGTCTTTATACACAAGGGCGTCGGGGTGTCGGAACTACACTACTGGCAGAAAAAATTTGTGGAGCCGCAGCCGAGCAAGGATACGATTTGCAGCAGCTGGCAAATTTGTGTAGGCGAGTTAACCTAAACGGAAAGAGTATGGGAGTGGCATTAACTTCCTGCACCGTACCAGCCAAAGGTACACCAACATTTGAGCTTAGTCACCAAGAAATCGAAATGGGTATCGGCATTCACGGTGAACCCGGAAGAGAGCGCATGAGTTTAAAATCAGCAAATGAGATTGCTGAAATGTTAGCACTATCGATTATTGAAGATAAATCCTATAGCCGTACATTACGAGAGTGGGATGAAACTAAAGGCGAATGGGTGGATATAAAACTAATAGATCCAACATTTGCAAAAGGCGATCGCGTGCTAGCTTTTATGAATAGTATGGGTGGCACTCCTGTTTCCGAACTTTACATCATTTACCGCAAACTAGCAGAAATTTGTCAAAAGCATGGATTGCAAATAGTCCGAAACTTGATTGGTGCTTATATAACTTCCTTGGAAATGCAAGGTTGCTCGATTACCCTACTCAAGCTTGATGATGAAATGATTCGGCTATGGGATGCACCTGTCAAAACACCGAGTTGGCGATGGGGAATTTAGGGTTATGCAGAAAACACAACACCTCTTTTTCATTGCCCTGCTGCCACCACAGGAAATTCAAGACTACGCCAACCAAATTAAGCAGTACTTTGCAGATAAGTACGCTAGTCGGCACGCTCAAAAATCTCCACCTCATATTACCCTGCAACCACCTTTTGAATGGGCAGATGAAAACGTGCCAGTATTAGAAGAATGCTTGCAGGAATTTGCCAGTGAACACAAGACAATACCAGTTATCCTCAACGATTATGCCGCCTTTGTACCTCGTGTCATATATATTAATGTAGTTAGAAGTCCAGAACTGTTGGCTTTGCAAGCTAATTTAATGGCGCATTTAGAAAGCAAACTGGGCATTGTTGATCAAGCTTCTAAAACTCGCCCTTTCGCTCCCCACATGACAGTGGCATTTAAAGACTTAACAAAGCAGAACTTTAAAGCAGCTTGGCCAGAATTTGAAAAGCGGGAGCTTTATTTTGAGTTTACTGCAAACAGTTTAACGCTATTGTTTCATGACGGCAAGCGCTGGAATATTAAAAGCGAGTTTCCCTTTGCTCAGAACGAAAAGGCGATCGCCTCTTAAATTTCCTTTTCACCTACTAACTTCTTTAACGCCAATAAACAAGCCCCGTAAGCAGGTTCATGCCTTGGTAAAATAACCTTCACCGAGGGGAATCTCGTCTCAATAGATGCTACATATTTCTCACGCATATTGCATTTACTTTGCCATACACTTCCAGTTGTTACTACTTCAATAAATTCTCTTGGGCTAAAAATAGCATCCACAACTGTAGAAGTAGCTTTAACTAGTTCTTCTACAGCTTCATCAATAATTTTAATTGCTACTTCATCTCCTTGTGCGGCAGCAGCATCAATAATGGGAGCCAAAGCCGCTATCTCCTTAACACCCCATCCTCGCCGATAGATTACTTCTATTAAATCTTCGATACTTGCTAGACCAAGATGTTGCTGCAAATCTTCTATAATTCTCGTTAATATTTCCCGTCCATCATAAGCTTTGAGAGCAGCTTGCATACCAGCCACAGCAATTTTATAGGCGCTACCTTCATCTCCTAAAATATAACCCCAACCACCGACTCGCTTAGGTTTTCCCTGAGAATTTCGCCCAAAAATAATAGAACCTGTTCCCGCTGAAACTACAATTCCAATATTATTACCAATTCCACCTATTAAGGCAATCAGAGCATCATTACAAATCACGATATTAGATGGATGTATTGCCCAATCAATAGGTAAAAATTGACTACTTTTTAACTCTTCAAAAATATTTTTTACTACTTCAGTATCTTGAGAACGACCTACACCTGCTAAACCAAAGCAAATAGCTTCTATTTTAATATTATCTGTTAATTTTAATCCTTCAATTACAGCTGTATTAACTGCACATCTAATTGAGAGAAAAGCTGCTTCAATACCTATACTCTGATAATTAGATGCCCCAGCTTCACCTCGTCCTAAAACTTTTCTAGAGCCATCCATCAAGATACAGACTGTTTTACTTCCTCCACCATCTATTCCTAAAACATAACTCATATTACTTGTTGATTCCTTCCTTCAAAGGAATAAACAACATAGAAATCATCCCAGGAATTGTGAATAAACAAACTAAAATAAAAAATATACGATATCCGACTAATTGTTGAAGATAACCGCTAATTAAGCCTGGTAACATCATTCCTAAAGCCATGATGCCTGTCGAAATAGCAAAATGAGAGGTTTTATATTCATCTTGGGAAATATACATTAAATACACACTAAAGGCTGTAAATCCAAAACCATACCCAAATTGCTCTAAGGAAACCAACGGATATATTAGTGTTAATGAAGGTTGGGTATAAGCCATGTATACATAAAAAATATTAGGTAAGTTCATAGCTAGAGCCATAGGCCAAAGACATTTTTTTAATCCGTATTTGGAGATAATTATACCTCCTAAGACACCTCCTAAAATTAGAGAAATGACTCCAAAAGTACCATAAACTAAACCTAAATCTGATGTTGATAAACCTAGCCCTCCAGCTTCTAGTTTATCTAATAAAAATAAAGACGCCATTTTAACTAGCATTGCTTCACCAAATCTATAGAGTAAGATAAATGCTAAAATCTCTATAATTTTCTCTTTGGTAAAATATGAGGTAAATATCTGTGAAAATGGGATTTTTTCTCTTGCTGTTTGCTGATGTATAGTATCTTCATCAGGAAAGGGTAAAATTAGGCGATGGAAAATAAAAATTATGAATAAAACTAAAGCTGCTAGAGCAATAGTAAACGTCCAAGCTAAAGAGATATTTGTGAGATAAACTTCTAAATTACCAGCTAAAAATACTAAAATTCCAGAGCCAAAAATAACAGCTAGTCGATAAAAAAGCGAGCGTAATCCAACAAAAAAAGCTTGCTGTTCTGGCTTTAAGGCAAGCAAATAAAAACCATCTGTGGCAATATCATAAGTAGCAGAAATAAATGCCCCTAAGGTTAATACAGCTAAGGAGATAAAAAAGAAATTTGGCAATTGTAATGAAAATGCTACTAAAACTAAACACAAAAACATAGCAATTTGGCTGGTAATTATCCATGTTCTTTTGGTAGAGTAAATATCTACTACAGGCCCCCAAAACATTTTAATTACCCAGGGTAAATAAAGAAAACTTGTCCACAAGGCAATTTGAGCATTATCTACACCCATTCGTTTGTAAAATATTACAGAAACAGTGTTGATAATCACATAGGGTATACCAGAGGCAAAATATAAAGTCGGGATAAAAGTCCAAGGAGAAAGAAATATGCTTCTTTTAAGCATAAATTGGCAAAGAGGCAAAGTGTGCGAAGCAGTTCTTTTATACCTTAACAACTAATTGAACACCAAGATATTTATGAATTAATGAACCACAAAGTACACAAAGTACACAAAGAGAAAGACACTGACGTAGGCAGTGGATGTCCGTCACAAAGAAAGTATTTAAAGGATTATGCGTTTGATGCCGTCTTTGAGAAGAGTAACGTTAAAGTTGATGAGAAGGGCGAGAGGATATCCGGTAATTTTGAGATAAGAGAGGACTTGGGCTTCATGAATTGGGGTTAAGTTTTGGACAGCTTTCAATTCCACAATTAGAGACTTCCCAACCAAAAAATCTAATTTGCCTTCACCTACTGTACGACCCTTGTATGTGACTGCTACTGGATGCTCAAACCTATGAGGTATTCCTCGCAGCAAAAATTCTTCTTGTAGCGCCCTATGATAAACCTCCTCCAAATATCCAGAACCCAATACTCTGTGCACTTCAATAGCGGCACCAATTACAGCATAAGCTAATTGCTCAACCTCATCTGTTAACTGTCTCATCTCTACTAAATCCTTTTTTCTTCGCGTCCTTTGTGTCCTTTGTGGTTCGTTCCCATAAAATACTCACCAAACCCTGTGGCAAAATTTATAAAAGTCCTTCTTAGAAACCTTCCACACTTATTTTTCCCAGCATGACCGCAATTACTAACCTCCCCAGTCAATACGAACCCTTTACCACTGAAGCAAAGTGGCAAAAATTTTGGGAAGAAAACCACATTTACAAAGCAGATCCAAACAAAGGTGGTAAACCCTATTGCATCGTCATTCCACCGCCTAACGTCACTGGCAGTTTGCATATGGGACACGCCTTTGACAATAGCCTGATTGACGTTTTAGTGCGCTACCACCGGATGAAAGGGCGCAACGCTCTCTATCTGCCAGGAACCGATCATGCCAGCATCGCTGTACACACTGTTTTAGAAAAGCAACTCAAGGCAGAAGGCAAAACTCGCTACGAATTGGGGCGCGAGAAGTTCCTAGAACGTGCTTGGCAGTGGAAAGAAGAATCTAAGGGGACAATTGTCGGACAGTTGCGACGTTTAGGTGTTTCTGTAGACTGGACGCGGGAACGTTTTACTCTGGATGAGGGTTTATCCAAAGCTGTTTCGGAAGCTTTTAACCATCTCTACGAAGAGGAGTTAATTTATCGCGGAAAGTACTTAGTGAATTGGTGTCCAGAGTCACAATCTGCGGTTTCAGATTTAGAGGTGGAAGCAAAAGAAGTAAATGGTAATCTCTGGCACTTCTGCTATCCACTTACGGATGGTTCGGGTAATGTGGAAGTGACGACAACTCGTCCAGAAACAATGCTAGGCGATACAGCAGTGGCAGTTAATCCCAATGATGAACGCTACAAAAATCTGATTGGGAAAACAGTCACCCTGCCAATTATGAATCGGGAAATTCCCATTATTGGCGATGAGTTGGTCGATCCCACTTTTGGAACGGGTTGCGTGAAGGTGACGCCTGCCCACGATCCAAATGACTTTGAAATGGGTCAAAGGCACAATCTGCCGTTTATCAATATTATGAATAAGGACGGTACGTTGAATGAAAATGCCGGGGAATTTCAAGGACAAGACCGCTTTGTAGCTAGAAAGAATGTGGTTGCTCGCCTTGAAACTGATGGCTTTTTGGTGAAGGTAGAAGATTATAAGCACACAGTTCCCTATAGCGATCGCGGTAAAGTTCCCGTTGAACCTCTGCTGTCAACGCAGTGGTTTGTCAAAATTCGCCCGATGGCTGATCGATGCTTGGAATTTCTAGATCAGAAGAATTCTCCTCGGTTTGTGCCTCAACGCTGGACGAAGGTTTATCGTGATTGGTTGGTGAAACTGAAGGATTGGTGTATCTCTCGTCAACTTTGGTGGGGACATCAAATTCCTGCTTGGTACGCGGTAAACGAAACGGGTGGTGAAATTACTGATAATACGCCGTTTGTAGTGGCACGCAATCAAGCTGAGGCTGAGGAAAAGTTAAAGTCTCAATTTGGTGAAGGAGTCAAGATAGAACGAGATCCAGATGTTTTGGATACTTGGTTTTCTTCTGGATTGTGGCCTTTTTCGACTTTGGGCTGGCCTGAACAAACGCAAGATTTAGCTACATATTACCCTACCAGCACTTTGGTCACAGGTTTTGACATTATCTTTTTCTGGGTTGCCAGAATGACGATGATGGCGGGACATTTTACTGGACAAATGCCATTCGAGGATGTTTACATTCATGGCTTGGTGTTGGATGAGAATGGGAAGAAGATGTCTAAATCCGCTGGTAATGGCATCGATCCGTTATTATTGATGGATAAATATGGCACAGATGCTTTGCGGTATACCCTGATTAAAGAGGTAGCCGGCGCTGGGCAAGATATTCGCTTGGACTACAATCGCAAATCAGATGAATCGCCATCGGTAGAAGCGTCTCGTAACTTTGCGAACAAGCTTTGGAATGCGGCGCGGTTTGTGATGATGAATTTGGATGGATTGGGGACTGGTGACTCGGGAATGGGGACTGGGAAAGATTCTCCCCAATTCTCAATCCCTAATCCCCAATCCCTAGAATTGAGCGATCGCTGGATTCTCTCTCGTTACAACCAAGTTGTCCAACAAACTAATAATTACATGGGCAACTATGGTTTGGGGGAAGCAGCCAAGGGTTTGTATGATTTTATTTGGGGTGATTTTTGCGACTGGTATATTGAATTAGTTAAGTCTAGGCTGCAAAAGGACGCCGATCCGGCTTCTCGGCGCGTAGCTCAACAAACACTGGCATACGTTTTGGAAGGGATTTTAAAACTACTCAATCCCTTTATGCCTCACATCACCGAAGAAATTTGGCATACTCTTACTCAACAAGCCGCTGATTCTAAGCAAAGTTTGTCTGTACAACCCTATCCAGAGGCGAAAACAAATTTAATAGATCCGGCTTTGGAAGAACAGTTTGAACTGCTGATTAATACAATCCGTACAATTCGTAACTTGCGAGCTGAGGCGGATGTGAAGCCAGGTGTGAAAGTGACTGTGAATTTGCAAAGCGATAACGAACAAGAACGACAAATTCTCACTGCTGGGCAGTCTTATATTAAAGATTTGGCTAAGGTTGAGAACTTAACGATCGCGGCTGGCGAGCAACAGCAACAAACATTTACCACTCAAAAATCTCGAATTGGTTGGACAAAAATAGCAGCCATTATTGGAGCTATTTACTTGTTCAGAATTGGGTTAGCAGTCGCCGACACCATTGATGATATTCCCTTGATCGGAACTTTCTTTAAAATAGTCGGTCTTGGTTATACAATGTGGTTTGTTGCTCGCTATTTGCTGTTTAATCAAGCTAGACAAAGGTTCTTTGCCAAAGTTATCCAAACAACTGTTGACGATAGTCAGCCCCAGGTAGAATTACAACAACCACAAGAACCAGAAAAAGCTATTGCTGGAGTTGTGGGTACTATACAAGTTCTACTTCCCCTAGCTGGAGTGGTGGATATTGAGGCGCTACGTACTAAGCTAGAGAAAAGCCTTAATAAAGTAGAAGCAGAAGTCAATTCTCTTAGTGGTAGGTTAAGCAATTCTAGTTTCGTGGATAAAGCGCCAGTGCAAGTTGTACAAGGAGTGCGGGATGCTTTAGCAGAAGCCCAAAAGCAAGCGGAAATTCTGCGCGATCGCCTGCGTCAGCTAGCATAACTTTAAGTGTCTAATTCTTGTAGAGCCGCAACCAACAAAACAAAGGTCATGCTATATCTAGCCCAGGTGCATAAAAATGAATTTTTAGATCAACTTCAGTTGCGGTTGTTGGCACGGCAGGAAGCTGAAAATATGTGGACAATCATCCCAGAAGAAGCTTTTATTCTTCTGGGAAAAAGCAAAACTCTAACTGAGAAATTACTCGTTTTAGTTGAGCTTTCTCCTACGGGTGAGATTGAAAAATTAGAAGAAGCCACGAACTGGGTGCTAGAGGTAGTACAAACTTACCTTACTACTGGCATTACTCCTGAGTTTTTGCGTGAGGAAACAGAGCGAGCCGAACAGTGGCGACAAAACCTCACTTTGCAAACTCAAGATTTGGCACGTCGCAGTTTGGAATTAGAAGCGCGTCGAGAACAAATTCAAGCCTTAGAAGAAAGTCTCAAACGAGAGAAAAACGGCATCAAAGAGGAGAGTTAATTAGAAGAGGGGGCGCAAACACGGAGAATATTTTTGCTAGTTTCTCCCTGTCATTGTATCCTCACCACTTATCACTCGTACAATGGAAAAAAATAAATCTCACCAAAGCTGGCTTCTCAACCGAAGAGAAGCGCTAGCTTTATTTAGGGCTTTTGGAACTGCGATATTTGTAGTGGGATGCATACCTAGAAAACCCACCACTGCGCAAACATCATCTCAAGTAAATCCGGCAAAATTACCGAGGTGTGTAGTTATACCAGAGCAGACTGAAGGGCCATATTTTGTGGATGAGAAGTTGAAGCGCTCTGATATTCGCTCCGATCCCTCCGACGGTTCGGTGAAAGAGGGTGTGCCACTCCAACTGAGGCTTCGCGTTTCTACGATCGCCAATACTAGCTGCAATCCACTCGTCGGTGCGATCGTGGATATTTGGCATTGTGACGCGCTAGGTGTATATTCGGACGTAAACGACCCCAGTTTCAATACTGTCGGCAAAAAGTTTCTGCGGGGATATCAAGTAACGGATGCAAATGGAACTGTCCAGTTTACAACTATCTATCCCGGTTGGTATCAGGGTAGAACAGTCCATATCCACTTTAAGGTACGCACAGATGGCTCATCAAGGCAGGGTTATGAGTTTACCTCACAGCTGTACTTTGATGACTTGATCACGGATCGGGTGCATACACAAACACCATATGCCAGTAAGGGACAGCGCACGTTGAAGAATGCACAAGATGGAATATTCCAAGGCGATGGAGACAAATTGTTACTAGCACTGACTAAAACAAGCCAAGGTTACTCAGCAACATTTGATATTGGGCTTCAGACAGGTTGAGCAGTAACACAATTGTTATACTCTTGCTGGTAAAGAAACCTTTGTAGGTTGTTCTAAGTCAGTATTGTCACTTTTTACAACCTCCTCCGATGCCAACAATTCTCGAATCAACCTAGTAAGTGCTTTTTGTGCTAATTGGCTAGCAATTTGTTGTCCCAAACGTTGTACGCCTGGATTTACTAACATTTGGGCAAGTTGCGGAGCAAGCTGCACCGGATCGAAGCCACGAGTTTCACGGAGAATATTCAAAATTCTCTTAATATGCTCCAAGGTTTGCTGTTGCTCGGCTGTGGCGGCAGGAGTTTCATTGATTGCTGTGACGCCAACTCGTTCTCGCAGTAAATAGGTGAAGTTATGCAAAATATTTTTACCTAAAGCTTCCGCACTTTTGACAACTTCATCCAGCAGGCGATCGCGAATAAAAGCGCCACGTTCGGAAGAGAGAAAATCTACTGCTTGATTCAAGACTAAATTTAAGTCATAGTCCTGATTACTACGCGCATTCCGTAACAAATTTTCCAGACGATTCCAGCGGAAACTTCCTTCCTTAAAAAGTAAATCTCGCAGTGATGCTCTTAATTCAGGTGAAGGATCTGTTAACAACCTTTTAGCAACATAAGGATAAGCCTCACTCAAGACTTTAAAGTTGGGATCTATATAAATAGCAATACCTTCCAGCGTTACCAAAGAACGAATAATCAAAGCGTAATAGGGAGGTACGCGGAAAGGATACTCATACATCAAAGCCGATAGTTCATCAGTGATACTTTTAATGTTTAACTCGGCAACGCTAGCTCCTTGAGCATTGGCAAATACTTTCGCAAATGCTGGAATAATCGGTGTTAAATCTGTATCCGGTGATAAAAAATCTAATTTGACGTAGTCGTTTGCCAAACCTTCAAAGTCACGGTTAACGACGTGGACGATCGCTTCAATTAAACCATAGCGCTGTGGTGGTTTAATTTCACTCATCATGCCAAAGTCTAGATATGCCAATTTGCCATCGGTGGTAGCTAATAAATTACCGGGATGGGGATCGGCGTGGAAAAATCCATGTTCGAGTAACTGTCGCAACGAACACTGCACTCCCACCTCGATTAAATATCTAGCATCAATACCTTGAGCGCGAATTTCTTCTGGTTGAGTTAATTTCGTACCGTCAATCCACTCCATCGTCAAGACGCGACGATTAGTATATTCCCAGTATATTTTCGGTACGTAAACGTCTTTAATATGACCATATAGCTGATAAAAGCGCTCGGCGTTTTCTCCCTCGTGAATATAATCCATCTCTTCAAAGATGCGATCGCCTAATTCATCGAGGATACCAACCAAGTCACTGCGGATGCGTTTAAAGTTTCTCTGCGCCCATCCTGCTAATCGGCGGAGAATATACAAATCAATGGTGATGCGCTCTCGCAAGTCGGGGCGTTGAACTTTAACGGCGACTTCTTCACCAGTTTTGAGCTTTCCTTTATAAACTTGCCCTAAGGAAGCAGCAGCAATTGGTTCTGGCGACAACTCGGCATATACTTCCTGGGGAGGTGCGCCTAATTCTTCTTCTATAAACTGATAAGCTATTTCGTTGGCAAAGGGAGGCAACTTATCTTGCAGTTGAGTTAGCTCCTCCAGATAGACTGGTGGAACTAAATCCGGTCTGGTAGATAAAGCCTGACCGATTTTGATATAAGCTGGCCCTAGCCTAGTCAGTAATTCTCGCAGTTGAATTGCTCGACGGGAATCATTTTTAACGACTACTCCCCGTTTGCTATCCCACCATATACCTAAAGCAAAGCGAATAGTTGGCATCAAAACCGCGATAATGCGTTGCAAAACTTGCAGAGGACGGCTTTGATAATAAGACTTGATTGCCAGAGGATCGTAATACAGTGCCGCTTCAGGTTCGGTTTTGGCGATCGCTAGCGATTGATATGTTTCGGCTTCCTCCGGCGCTGATAAATTCACAACAGAAACTATTGCAGTATCTTCTGTTACTGCTTCAGGAGCTACTTGCAGGGAAGTAGGGGAAGATGTCTTTACATTCATGAACTTACCACCGCATCGGAGTCTAACTGTTAAGTATTGTAACAATATGTTGAGAACTTAGGTTCTCGAAAAAGGCATAAATCGAGTGAGAAGATGCAATTTTGATTTACATCTACTACCTACGATAATTTATCGATAACCACGCGTTCGCCATTAAGAAAGTCTATCGCCCTCGTCTAACTATCTAAAAGTCACACTAAACTAGGTTTGGTACACCCAATTGGGCGTGCTTGTTCAGGGGTAACCGAGTAGCTTGCAAAAGCTCAAAAGCTAGATAAAAAAGGGATTTTTGACTTTGGCTAAGTCATACCATTATCCCTGAAATTGGAAGTAGCCGGCGTCTACCCTCACGGAGAATTTAGCTTGATGTTGTCTCTGTTGCGAATCGAAAATTTTGCCCTGATTGACAAGCTGGAACTAGAGTTTGACTGTGGACTAAATGTGTTGACAGGTGAAACCGGTGCAGGCAAGTCAATTATTTTAGACGCCATTGATGCAGCATTGGGAGGTAAAGTATCTAGTCGTGCCATTCGCACTGGTAGCAGTCGGGCAATGGTAGAAGCAACTTTCACCTCTAATTCTGCTTTAGCTGCTTGGTTAACCGAACAAGAAATCGACTTAATCGATGATAACTCAGTAGTTGTCAGTCGAGAAATTACACTCTCCTCCGGTAAAGCTCGCAGTCGCTCACGGGTAAATGGAGTATTAGTAAATCAGCAGTTAATGGCGGGATTGCGCGATCGCTTAGTGGAAATTACCGCCCAAGGACAAACTGTTTTGGTGGGACAATCTGCCCAAATCCGCGACTGGCTGGATTTGTATGGTGGTGAATCGATGTTGCAGCAGCGACATTTTGTTGCCAATATCTACAATACTTACCAACAAGCCCACCAAATCTTAGAAAAACGCCGCACATCAGAACGGGAACGCCTGCAACAACTCGACTTGCTGACATATCAAGTTAAAGAGCTGGGAGATGCCAACCTGAGCGAAGCCGATGAGTTAGAGCAACTCCAGCAAGAGCAGCAACGCCTAAACCACGTTGTCGAACTGCAACAGATGAGTTACAAAATTTACCAAGCGTTGTACCAGAACGATGGCGAAACTCCAACGGCAGTAGACTTGCTGGGAGACAGTGAAACAACTTTAACTGATATGGCGGAATACGACACCCAGTTGCAAGTACTATTGGACTTGGTAAGAGATGCTCAAGCAACTGTGACAGAGGTAGCACGGCAGATTAGTACTTATGGAGAAAGCTTAGAAGCAGATCCCCAGCGATTAGAAGAAGTAGAAGAACGCATTCGCGAGTTAAAGCAAATTTGTCGTAAATATGGCCCCACCTTGAGTGAAGCGATCGCATATTACCAGCGCATCCAAGCAGAATTAGCCGAACTTAACGACAGCGAACAATCGATTGAAAGTCTGGAATTGCAAGAACGGGAGTGGTGGGAAAAGCTCACTCAAGCTTGCCACAAGTTAACGCAGTTACGTCGTACCGCAGCCCAGGAATTAGAAGCGGAACTACTCAAGGAACTCAAACCCTTGGCGATGGAGAAGGTGCAGTTCCAAGTCGAAATTGTCCCCACATCCCCAACCACTGCCGGAGCAGACAAAATTACATTTATGTTTAGCCCCAACCCTGGAGAACCGCTCCAACCTTTATCAGAAATCGCCTCTGGTGGAGAAATGAGCCGTTTTTTGCTAGCCTTAAAAGCCTGTTTTTCCCAAGCAGATGCAACGGGAACACTAGTATTTGATGAAATTGATGTCGGCGTTTCTGGAAGGGTTGCACAAGCGATCGCGGAAAAATTACATCAGTTAAGTCAAAGCCACCAAGTATTGTGTGTTACCCACCAACCCTTAGTTGCGGCAATGGCAGACCGTCATTTCCGCGTGGATAAGCAAGTAGTTAATCAAGTTAAAGGCAAAAAAGAACACAACGGTCATAGCGAAGAGCGTACAGTTGTTCGTGTCATAGTCTTGGATAACTTAACCAAACGTCGAGAAGAACTGGCACAATTGGCAGGTGGCAAGTCAGCACAAGAAGCGATCGCCTTTGCAGAGTCTTTGTTAACGCAGGCAGCAAATCACCGACGCGGTGGTTCTGGGAATGATTGAAGTTAAGGAGAATTGCGATGGTTTCCGTCTCCAAACCAAAGTTATCTACTAATTATCCACCAGGGCCAAAAGGTCACTTTCTGTTGGGAATTCTACCTGAGTATAGTCGCGATCAACTCGGTTTTACCAATAAGTCTGCTCGAGAATATGGTGATGTTGTCTACTTAAAAGTTGCTTGGTTTGCAACTTATCTATTAAACCACCCTGACTACATTCAAGAAGTTTTAGTTACAAAGAGTAATCAATTTCACAAAAGTACCAGTCTGCAAACTTTCCGGCGAATGCTAGGCAATGGCTTAGTTACCAGCGAAGGAGAATTTTGGCAACGCCAGCGACGACTGATGCAACCAGCTTTTTACCGAGAGCGGATTTTTAACTACGGTAAGGTAATGGTGGAATATGCCCAAAAACAACTCGCTACCTGGCAAGATGGCGAAATTCGGGATATTCACGAAGAGATGATGGCGAGGATGAAGTGTATCGCACCAAGTTTCCACTTTCTGCCAAACCTGGAATTGTCGGTGTTGTCTTAACTCAAAAGGTTGCATCTCTGCAAATTGGTAAAACCTACCGTTGGTATTTTGATATTAACTGCGCTGTGACAAATGCAACGGCTGAGGCAACGCCAGCATCAGTCACTGGGATCGTTCCACGAGTAGCTGTTTCTGAGAAGTTAGCACAGGCATTAAAATCAGCTAATTCTCCTTTGGAGAAAGTTGCAGCCTATGCAGAGCAAGGTATTTGGTATGATATGTTGACCGAGTTGGCATCACTGCGGTTAAGTGAGCCACAAAATAAAGATTTTCAGGCAGTATGGTTGCAGTTATTAACCGATCCTGTAAATGGATTAAAGCAGATTGCTGAGGCAGAATTGATTGGCATATTAAATAAATAATCAATATCAATTCCCGGATTTATTGGCGGAGTTTCCCTTATCCCCTTACACCCCTCCCCTAATTATCGGTGTATCCCCTCGATATTCAGCAAGACTAATCAGTCTGGGAAAGCCAAACCAGTTAGTGGATCGCGGATATACAACCCTAATGTGAGACTACGCATCACTTCATCCCAAACAGGTGTTAGCTGCTCTGCTTGATCTGCCCAATAATCGAATGTAATCAAGCACTGAACATTCGATCCCAAACCAATGCAAGTCCGCGAAAAAGCTTCCCGTGGTTCTTCTTGGGTGTCGATAAATTTAATCTCTGTCCACACAATCCTGGCAGTTTGGCGCTTGACGGTAAAGATTTCTCCCTTAGCAATGACGTTGCGATCGTCGTCTTCTACTACTTTCTTCAAAGTGGCTTTGAGCGGAAACTGGCTCCAGTCATTGGGCGGCAGACGGTTGAAAGAGACTTCTAGACAGCAATCATCTTTAGGCGGTTTTTTGTCGAGGAACTTGAACGATTTTTCTTGGGGCTTCAAAATCCAATTCTGGGGAACATTAAAGCGAACAGCCCCCCGATCGCCGACAAAAATTTTGTAGCCTGGTGGAGCTTCCCAGTGATGATCCGGTTTTAGTTCAAGCGTTTCTTTAATCCATTGGAGATTGCTTTTCTTACGCTTTGCCATAGTGTGTTTTGCAAATCTGCTGCTTTGCGATCGCCCACTTTGTTAATAGTATCAAATTCCTCGTGGGGTGCATTTAGCAACATCGAGCCAACCTTCAATAGCGCCCTTTAAGCCATAACTTCCTCCATCGTTTCTCCTTCAGTAATACAACCGGGAAGCGGTGGAACCTCTGCCCAATACCCCCCTTATTCTGCTGGATGAATAATTGCTTTGATTTTCATAGACTGATCGAGTTAGTTATTGGACTATGCTAACAACCATACTCGTTTGCTCTCAACTGGGTTGCTTAAATCAATATTGCTTGTTATGGCGATCGCTTATTTGGCTTTTTAAATGCTTTTCCTTGCTTAGTAGATGGTTTAATAACGCAAATTTAATAATCAGCAGTAGGATTGCAAGATATCGTCATATTTATTAATGCAAGCGGTTAGTTACTGCAACCTACGACGATGATTTTTTCTCATTTTGGTATTTTATGTAAGCAAAAAGGCGTATTGCTTTCTCAAAATGCCTAATTTCTTTCTCTTCTCAGTAGAATTAGCAAGCAAAAAGGCATATTACTTTCTCATCAAGCCTAAATACTTTCTCAAAATGCTTAATTGCTTTCTCATTTCAGTAGAATTAGCAAACAAACCGGAGTTTGCTTTCTCAAACAGCTTAAATGCTTTCTCATTTCAGTAGATTGCTTTCTCATTTCAGTAGAATTAGCAAACAAACCGGAGTTTGCTTTCTCAAAATGCTTAATTGCTTTCTCATTTCGGTAATTCACGCATTCATAACAAATATTGCGCTTGTAGCAAAAGCCATTGCAGATTTAGCGGAATACTCTCAGGCAGTGTAGAGTATGGCATGGCGGGAGGAGTTCCGAAAAACCAGCGCCGCAAAGGATTGCGAGGCGAACCGCCAACTCTAAATTCTGAGCAATCGTCATTTGTTGCCAGTATGAATGGGCAGAATGGAAAAAACCAGCAGCGACAAGTTAGGATGTGCGCTAGTACTCAAATTTTGTAAAGTGGAAATAAGTGCGTAGAAATCGCCCTTTATACGAGCAACTGGGTGAATGCGATCGCGCTTAAAGTTTATACTAACGTTTGACGGTAGTAACGCAAAACGATAGTATTGTGATTGTCAGTTTTAAATCTGAACAGATAAAGCTTATCTTTGACGGTTTTGTATCTCTTCAGTATCTAGTCAATATTCAGAAGACTGCTTTGCGAAAACTGCTGATGCTTGATGCAGCAACATCAATTAATGACTTGCGCATTCCACCTGGTAATCGCTTAGAAATGCTAGTTGGCGATAGAATTGGGCAGTACATTCGGATTAACGATCAATGGCGAATATGCTTTGTTTGGACAGATGAAAACAATGCTTCGGACTTGAAATAGTAGATTACCATTGAGAGCGTAAAATCATGAGCAACAACAAGCATTCTACAAATAGAATTCTTGGAACCGCTCAATATCACTCCTTATACGTTGAGTAAAGATATAGGTGTAGCTCAGACACGAATTAGCGAGATTTTATCGGGTAAGCGCAGTATTACGGCAGATACAGCTTTGCATCTATCGCGTTATTTTGGTAACAGCGCTCAGTTTTGGTTGAATTTACAAACACAATCCGATTTACGCCAAGCTCTTGAAGAGAATGCAGAAGTTTACAATCGAATTCCTAAACTTTCACTTAATGATGTAGCCTGAGATAATTTTTATTACTCAAAAGAATTGAAATCTGGTATTGATTAAAACTATTCTAACTTTTATTAGTGGTCTATTATCTTTTATCCAAAGATTTTCTAATTTTTTACTTTGAGGAACTTGTTTACTAATTTCTGTTAGCTCAACAGCCACATTATCGAGATTTCCCAAGCGTTCTTTTTGAAAGCTAGGAGCTTGGGTGGTACCAGCGAGTAAAGTATTAAAATTACAATCGCGCCAAGTATGAGAAGAAAATAACTGCAAACCTGGTGTGACAGCAACGGCATAATTTTCAATTTCTTGTTTGGATCAAATTTTCTGTACTTGGTTGGGGTTCTTGTAGCAGTAAGTCAACTAATTCTCGGTACACGGGTTCTACGCTTTCGCGAAAGGAGAATTGGATGTCGGGATTAAGAGCAACTAAATCACCGCGTAATGATTGTAAAACTTTGATAGCTTGAGTGTAGTAGGCGATCGCTTGTTGATTTGAAAACTGTTCCCCCAACCCTGTTTCCTGTTCCCTTTTATTTTCCAGCAATCGCCCCATTTGCGATTGTGGCTGGGCATAGACAGGCGTAAGCAAGTGAATTTGCAAACTTAATACTAGAGAACAAAGAGCGATCACTATCCAGCGAAGTGAAAGTTTCATCACTGCCAGGAGTGTTCGGTAGTTCAACTTTACCATCACGAGTTGGAAAAAGTTCGCCAAAAAAACCGTAAAATTAACCTAAACTGTAAATTTGCGTTAAAGTGGCAACTTGCTTGAGCGCCGCAATGTTAATCATCCGTTAGTGTCGGGATTGTATATTTTTTTGAAACACAAAGGTGCGCAGAGGGAAAGAATTTTAAATATTTGTGTTTTGTTGTACCGTTAAGTTTGTTAATAGTTTCGGTTGCTGGTTATCGTGTTGCAGCACAGCTTAGTGTTGACGAAAGTTTAGGAAACTGGACTTCCTGAAACACCCAACACCACACTCAAACCTGATGCAACTTGGGAAGATTGGCGGATTCTAGCGGATGAATCACCAAGGGTTTTGACAATGAAATCCATAGTTGAGGCACAAAGTTGGCAAGTTGATGCTCAGGGAATAATTCACCTGCGTTCTAAATCTACATTTTCATTGTCTCAAAGTTGTGCTTACAGTAATTAACTTCGTCTACCAGCGCCGCTTAGGATACCAGCACCAATTGAAAACAAGATTATTGCCCAAACTATATAGGTAGGAATCGATTTAATTACACCAATTCCTAGCAAGAAATACACTATAGCTGTTAACAATAAAGCAAGACCGACAGAAACACCCATAATATACAAAAATCTTCTAGTTTCTGGGTTAGGGGACTGGCTCACAAATATCACTCCTCTAGAATCGTTGCTAGTAATTCCAGAATCATGTCACTCATTTTTGCATATTGCCATAGGTGGATACATCGAAATTTGGGCGTTGTTTTGATTCAATCCAACCGCCAGGCGATCGCATCAAGGCTACACTCGCAGCTTCTGTTTACCTTGATACTCTACTAATATACTCTTCAATGATTTTTGGTTTATTTCCTGCTGCTTGAATGCGGCATTGTGGTTGAGATGCGATCGCAAGCAAAAAAATCCAAAGTTATCATGCATTTTGGCGTAATTTTATCTGTTCCCTGTTCCCCATTTTTCCACAGCACGACGCAACAGCCCTTGTGGTAAAGTATCGATTGCAAAAGATTCACCCACAGCTGCACGCTCTAGGGCTTCAAAAAAAGCCTGCACACCTGAAGCTGCACCATCGGGATGATCCATGATGCCAGTACCAGCGTTAAGGATGACATCTTGTCCGTAATCTGCTAATGCCTTGGGAACAATACCAGGATGAATACCTGCTGAAGGAACGGGAAAAACACCGCGACTACGCAAAATATCTCGGATCTTGCCTTCCTCAACAGAATCAAAGGGTAAACTGCCGTAGTGAGCGGGATACAACACAGCATCAGCACCAGCATGAGCCATTAGAGTTCCCAGTACCACCGAGTATGCAATGCCATGATCGGGAGCAGCACCCATCGCTCCGGCAAGGGCTGGATGGGCAAAAATAGGGACGTTAATTTCTGGATCTGCTACTAAAGCTTCAAGTACTGAAAATCCATAGGAAAGAGCGTTTAGCAAAAGCGCATTTGCACCTTGACGCACCAAAAGACGCGCTTTCTCTAATAACTTATCTGCCCTACCTGTGACATTGACAGCATATAGCACAGTACGTCCAGTTTTTTGTTTAACCTCTTCAATTACTTGGCAACATTCCTTGAGGCGTTCCAAAGTTGGAGCAATATCGAGATCTCCTAAAATCTCATCATCTTTGATAATATCCAGCCCTGCATGAGCAACTTCTGCTAGGATTGCGGCATGATCAGTTGCTGATAGTCCTAGTGCTGGTTTAAAAATAGCCATAACTAGGGGGCGCTCAAATACTCCAAGACATTCTCGAATCCCAGCAATACCCAGTTTGGAAGTTAGCCCGTAATTTTGTGGTAGACGCACCGCCACTACCTTTGCCACACCCGCCATTGAGTATTTGCCAAATATCATTGTTAACAGGCTAGCAACATCATTTTCTACATTCGCTTTACTAAAACGAATAGTCGCAATGCTACAACCTGTTTTGGCTTCTGTTTGTACTGATACGACTTCTCCTAAATGGGATCGCAAAGCTGCTTCTCGGTGAGCAAAACGCGCATCCCAAGTTCCCACTGTTTGCCCAACCGCGATGATTCTAGCTTGTTTTTGAGGATCTACACCCGCAGGAAAACGGTAATCTACTTCAATAGTCATTAGTCATTGGTCATTTGTCATTATTAAAAGGGAATAGGGTTGGGGGTTGGGGAAAATGTTTATTACTCCCCTTGTCGCCGCGTCTCCTTCCTCTTCTCCTCTTCACCTAAAGCGTCTCCAAATAGCTGAGGAGATCTGCCATTTCTTGTGGATTTGGCTGGAACTTTGGCATTGGAGGCGTATCACCACTAATCACCTGATGAATCAGTCCATAGGAGGATTTACGTTTAGAAACCCCTTGTAAACTAGGGCCAACACGCCCATCTGCTTGCCATCCATGACAACCAGCACAGTTGATTTGAAAGATGGCGTTTCCTTGCATGGGGTTGCCTGTTAGAGATAAAACAGTCTTAACGTAGGGATCTGAGGTTCTGATTGCCCGAACAGCAAAAATCCCCAAAATAAATGCGAGCAAAATCGCCAGAACTATTACGGTGATTCGCTGAATCAGAATTTTAGGTTGGGTAATTTGGTTATCCAAACGTTTTTGCTGTTAAATTGGGTGTACAAAAATTTTTCATTTCATACACATAGCTTAAAATTTCTTTGATGTGTCTGCAAGCACAAATTGCACTTTTCCTTGAGCTAATTGTTGCTCAAAACCATTTCCAGACGAGGCATTGATGCTAAATTTGGTAAGATTGAGAAAAGGAAATAAATCTTTAAATAATTGCAACAAGGAGATTTAAAGTGGTTGAGCCTCTACTAGATGGTATTGTGTTAGGTCTAATCTTTGTGACTCTAAGTGGACTTTTCTACGCTGCTTACAAGCAATTTAAGCGTGGTAACCAACTAGGTATTTAAACTCGTGAGATGGGATTGGAGAAGAATTAAAAATTGTTAATTTTTAGTTAATAAATTCTCCTCCCCCATTCCCAATTCTGTAGAAAGTGACGGCTGTATTGCCGTAAGTTTTTTGGCGGTAAGCTTCCAAACCAATAATCTCTATTGGCGTCGAACTTTGAGAGTGATGTTCGACTGCAATTTCGCCACTAGTATCTAAAAGCTGGTAGTGAGCGATCGCTTCTAATACTGGCTGGTATAAACCACTGGCATAAGGTGGATCGAAGTAAATTCTGTCAAATTCCTGTCCGCAAAGTTTTGGCAACCATTGCACGACATCTCCTCGCAAAACTTTCCATTCTTGTTCATCAGCAGCTACCTGCTGCCAGTTTTGTTCAATAATCTTACAAACACGGCTTGATTGTTCTATTCCAACTACAAGGCTAGCTCCCCTACACAATGCTTCTGCACCCATAGAACCTGTACCAGCACACAAATCGAGCCAGCGACAACCTTCCACTGTTCCCTGCCAAATATTAAAAATTGCTTCCCTCACCCGTGCACTTGTCGGTCTGGTTTCCTTTCCTGGTAAAGTTTTTAACTGTCGATTCCCATATATTCTAAGAGCCATGATTTTAGGGCAAAACTAGTGAAGGGACTGTTGATGAATTTGTGAGATATATATGCAAAGCTAAAGTTTACGCTCTTAGTACATGGTAGCTGGATTAGATGTAGCCTCGACTTGCATTTATGAAATTATCAATGCAACTGAGTAAAGGGCAATAAGCGCTACTTTTTCAAGAATTTGAGGCTGAGTCTCTCATTTTCACAACTATTGTGATCGCAGTTAGTACCTATCAATAGACTATTCTAGGAATTTTAAACAATATTACCGATTCCAAATTTGGTATACTTATAACCTTACCTTTACGCTTTTGTTCGCCAAGAAATAAATTTCAAGAGCTAAAAGCTAAAATCTGCTCAAGCAGACTAGGCAGAGTTTCAGTCCATTTTAACGGACTTGAGCTATGAGAGAGGAACTTCAGTTCCAGGGATTTTAGGGCTAGCTGCTTCAACATAAGACTTACATTGAGAAGGATAATGGCTGATTGTGTGGCGTTTACACAGCCAGATAATTTTAAGAATAAGAAACTTTATTGAGAACAAATCTACACTTAAAAATAAAGGTATAAACTTAACCGATGATACTACCTTTTAACGGAAAATTACGGTAATTTGCATACAGACGACAGCCATCCTTCCCCAAATTAACCATTCTCCACCACGCTTTGAGCAGAAATTTTTATTCACCTTCATTAAGGTTTAGTGGCGGGATTAAATATAGGGCAGGTAATTAATTAATATTACAGAAATTAATTTTTAAGCAGCAACTTGTTCGCGTACTTGAGCAACAAAATTAGACAAGATTTGCAATCCAATATTAGAGGATTTTTCCGGGTGGAATTGAACTGCCATTAGGTTTTCATGGGCAATAGCAGCAGTTACAGTTTGACTACCGTGGGTAACAGTTGCAGCACGTACTTGCGGATCGGTTGGATCGACATAATAGGAATGGACAAAATATACCCAAGGTTGAGGCGACAAATATTCCCACAAAAGACAATTGGGTTGAGTAAATTCAAGTTGATTCCAACCCATATGGGGAATAGTAATGCCAGGTTCTGGACGAAACCTTCTTACTTTTCCTTTAATAATTCCCAATCCTGGTTCGACACCTTCTTCACTAGACTCAAACAGAATTTGCAATCCTAAACAAATACCCAAAAATGGTTTGCCAGATTCGATCGCTGCTTTGATTGGTTGTTCTAAAGCACGCGATCGCAAATGTTGTACTGCTGGATCGAATGCACCAACTCCTGGCAAAACAATAGCATCTGCTTTTTCCAAGTCCTTGTGAGAATCTGTAACTTTAGGATTTGCCCCAGCTTTTTCCAAGCCTTTACAGACTGAGTGCAAGTTTCCCATGTCGTAGTCTATGACTGCAATTACTGCCATTTACCTACTCCCTGTAAATTTAATATGGAGGGTATTCATATTTTAAATAATATTTCTTATGAAGAGAAGTTTTCTATTAACTTCCTTTGATACTTGGTTACCTGATCAACAGTCAAATTCTTCTGATGATTTGTTGATTGAACTTGCCAAACTTGAATCGATATCTCATACTTTAAGTTTTTTGCGACTGTTACCTGTAGATGTGCAACTTGCCAGTGCTCAAGTACTTGAAAAAATCACAGAACTTAAGCCAGATGGGATTATCTGCTGTGGTATGTCCGAAAAGCGAGCGCTATTATCTGTGGAATCGAATGCTAGTTGTGAGGAAAGTGTGTTGCACACAAAGGTGGATTTAGAGCAGCTGGTGCTGGAAACAGCAGCAGTTGAAATCAGTCACGACTGCGGTAAATTTGTCTGCGAGGGACTTTATTATTCAGTACTAGATTACCTCCAGCAGTACCAACCAAAAGTTCCTTGTATTTTTATCCACGTTCCTATTTTGACTGAGGAAAATTTACCCACTATTCTGAGCGATTTTTTATTAATTATTCACAGGCTGGCACTTTGGTAAAGTTGTTTGCGTCTGATTGAAGAAAAAATCTGTAGGTATTATGTTGCCATTCTTACTAATTCTTCCTATTTTTCCTATTCTTCCTATTGCTCAAACAACTCCTTTGCCGCCCCAAGAGGAGATAGTACAAACTCAACAAGTGCGTTCTCTCCCAGGCAAGCTAAACCGAGTGCCAACTTTTAATAGCAATAGCCCAGAAAAGGTTCTCAAAGAAGGAATTTTGCTTTCAACTTTTCCTTCTCAAGGGAAAAAAGTGCCAACTGCCCATCTGAATTTTCCGTTTCAGGGGCGATTTGATATTTTTGCTCATCATGTCGCTGAAGCACCCACCCCAGATAATTTGCGATCGCTTTATTTGGGGATAATGCTACATAACCCAGGCAAGCAACCAGTAAGGGTGAATGTCTTGCAAGGGGCAAGTTATTTGAGCCAACCGGATGCACCATTTGTTGAGAAGCCATCCTTGAGTCTAAACTCTTCAGGAACAGTTTTCGCAGGACCTGGCGATCGCGTCATGAGTGATGTTTTACGGGGGCGTCGCCAAGACATTTTCCCTGCTCAAATCGTTATTCCACCAGGGCAAAGTCAGATGTTATTGAATGCACCGATTCCGGTTAAAGGACTAACTCCACCTTTGAATGGCAGATCAACATTAATCCGCTTGCAGAGTAACGGCACAGTTTATGCAGCCAGCCTGGCAATGTTTGCACCCACAAATACTGATGGTAGTGAACGTGCGCCTACTTTAGAAGAATGGAAAAATTTGCTTAATAATGGTGATTTGTCTAATCCACGAGATAAAACACCCACACCTTTAGAAAAAACCGACAAACCCATAATTTATGGGCGGGTAGCTGGAGTAGCGCAAGGTTCCCACTGGCGAGCCAATATTACAGATAGTCCTAAGGTAAAGTATTTGACGATTCCTCAGTCTGGTCAAGCTTATTCCTATGCGTTGAGTACTTTGCATCGCGGCACCCTGGGAACTAATCAAATTCAAAGCGCACCGATGCTGGCACGTTATCCTGACACTGCATATCGCGCTCACGGAAATTACGGTATCCAATACAGCCTGAAATTACCACTGTCTAACAATACTAAAACGCCCCAAACAGTAAATATATCAATACAAACACCCTTAAAAGAAGATCAATTGGTGAAACCGGGGCTACGCTTTTTTAGTACACCAGCACAGCAAGTATTCTTCCGTGGCACAGTGCAGGTACGCTACAACGACGATGCAGGTAAGCCGCAAACTCGGTTTGTGCATTTGGTGCAAAGGCGGGGGCAACCAGGAGAACCTTTAGTAAGGTTAAACATGAAGCCAGGCGATCAAAGATTGGTGCAAGTAGACTTTCTTTATCCACCAGATGCTACACCACCACAGGTGTTAACAGTTCAGACATTGAACCCTACTAACTCATCTAGCGATGCACAACGGTAATTAGCCTGGAGACAAAGCCTCGAAACCCTCGTTACCAGGTTGAACCTGGTAACGAGAACTAGAGCCTCTGACTCGTAGGGTGCAAAATTTACCTACAGCAGTAAATTTACATATTTGTTTATCAAAATCTTCCTTAGCTTCATCCAGATATTTTTACGAACATTTACTGTTTTAAAAGTCAAATATTTTATTTATGCTATTAGCAACAATTAATAGTTGATACATAAAAGATAGTGAGTTATAGACCAAATTTGCTTGAGTTATATCAAGTTCGCATGATTAGTTATGATTACCATCTTGGTGTTACCCCTCCCTAACCCTCCCCTTGGTAAGGGGAGGGTACCGTTAGGTGGGTGGGGTGCTTAAAGATTTATAAGTAATTAACTGAACTTGATATTATAGCCTGTGGTTAGCAAAGGCTGATTATATGCAGATTTGGTTTAGATGCATTTTTTAATTTATTGGCTTTACGTATTTTTCAATATGCTCAAAACCATCTTAACAATATTTCTAATTATTTTTTTGCTACTACCTATTGTATTTGTATTATTTATGATATCGCTGTATAACGGTTTAGTTGCCAAGAAGAATCAAGTTGATAACGCTTTTGCCAGTATTGATGTAAATCTCAAAAAAAGGAGTGACTTGATCCCTAATCTGGTAGCAGTAGCTCAAAATTATATGAAATATGAGGAAAGCATACTTACAGAGATAACAAGGCTGAGATCCAGAGCAATATCTGGACGAGCAAATGGAAATAGGAATAGCGCAATGGATTTTGAAAATGAAATATCCAGAGCGCTAGGCAACATCCTCATATCTCTAGAAGCATATCCAGAGTTAAAAGCTGACCAATATTTTCTCCAACTATTACAATCTTTAAATGAAATTGAAGAACAGATATCAGCAGCTAGGCGCTTCTATAATTCTGCTGTAACTGATTACAATAATTCTCTAGAAATGTTTCCAACTAACTTGATAGCTTCTACGATGAATTATCGTTCCAGAAGAGTGTTTGTAGCCACAGCAGAAGAAAAACAAAATGTAGATGTCAAAAATCTATTTGAGCAATAGATAAAAGATAATTTTTTCAAAAATATATGTTTGCTGAATCTGGAGATTTTCAATCTGGTTTAGATGCTGTTCAGTCAGAACGCTACTTAGAAGCTATTAACTTGTTAGAAAAATTTTGTCAACAATGCCAAAATAACTCCCAGACAAATTGTAAAGAATACATCCAAGCACAGATGGGCTTAGTCAAAGCCTACCATCATACTGGAGAACAGGCAAAAGCGATCGCATTATGTCAGCAACTAGCAGCGATTCAAAATCCACAGATACAGGCTTGGGTGCAGCGAGTTCTACCGTCTTTATCTGCTAAGTCGGAGTCAACACAAACCCAAACTGCCCCTGAAAAGCCAACTCTAACGCCAGAAGAAGCAGATCAACTACTACAAGCTGGGCATAAAGCGCTCAAATTTAAACGCTATGCTGATGCAGTTCAAGCGCTCGAACAATATTGTCAAAGTACCGAGCCAGGAACGAAAGATTACTGGCAAGCCCAGATGTGGTTAGTGAAAGCTTATCAGGGTAACGAACAATTAGAGCAAGCGATCGCACTGTGTCAACGACTTACCACCTGTGAGCAAGAAGTAACGCAGATTTGGGCGCGGCGATTTATCTCCAATTTATTACCAACAGCAGTAACACAAATAGCTGTAGAATCTACTGAATCAAAGATTCAAGAACAATCTCAAACTATAGCAATATCAGAAACAACTACAAAAGTTGAATTTAGGCTCAAAAGTTTGCATGAATTTAAAAGTTTTTGTCAGCAGACTTTACTCAGCGATTTAAAAACTATTGAAACAACTAGAAAAGAAGTTCTTAGGTCTATTATTTTTGTCAGTGTAGCTGTATTTGTTACAGTCGGTTTTTTATTTAAGTTTTTCCCAATTGTATTACAAACATCATTCTTAATTCTCTTCTGTTTTTTGCTTGTTATCTTAGGCTGTTTTTGTGTTTTAGTTGCTTTTTACACTTCGGCGACAGAAACTTATGCTAGGGGTTTTAAATCAATTATTATTGAAAAAATTTTTGATTTCATTAATACCAATTACAAATTGAAATATACTAGTGTCTCCTCAGATATAGAAACAGATTTTACTATGTCTGCTTTTTTGCATAGTCAACTTTTTCAAGGTTTACTAAAACCTAATAAAATATTGCAAGAAGATTGTATTTGTGGGGACATTGGTGAAACGAATATCTTCTTTTCTGAAATCTTTGCTCAAGTAGAAGTACGTCATGGTTGGGCAAGATACTTAAATTTTGCACAACAGCTTCAAGCCCTAAATTCATTTCTTCCTACTTGGATTACCAGACGTATTTTTATCTTTATGCTGCCGATATATATTCTTGTTTTACTTTTTCAATTTATTAAAGGTACTCCTTATGTGACAAGCAGAATTATTAAAGGGCAGAAAATTGATTATCAAAGATTTAAAGAAGAAGTAATAAATAATGAATTTTCTAGAAAAACTATTTTCCAAGGTTTATTTTTTAGAGCTAAATTTAATAAATCTTTTCCTGGTAAAACAGTCGTGCTACCAAAATTAAATAAAGCTAACATTAATACTATAAGTATAGGTCAAGGAAAAGTTATCAAGCTGGAAGATCCAGAATTCTCTAAACTATATACAGTATACGGAGATAACCAAGTAGAAGCACGGTATATCTTATCTACAAATTTAATGGAGAAGTTAGTTAAGTTTAGAAAAAAAGCAGGTAAAAATATCTATGTTTCTTTTGTAGAAAATATGATTTATATTGCCGTAGAGTCTTCAGAGGATTTGTTTGAGCCAAAACTGTACAATAGTATGTTGAGCTTTACACCGATGCGGGAATATTTTGAAACCATACAATTAATGCTCGGCATTGTTGACGACTTGAACCTCAACAGACGTATCTGGAAAAGCGAGTAAGTTTCCGGTTTGTCAACAGATCCCCGACTTCTCCTAGAAGTCGGGGATCTTATTGCGGAGGGAATATTCTTCATATGTGGCGACGGGTTCAAAACCCAATTTGGTGTAGCAGGCGATCGCTTTGCTGTTATCAGCCTTAACATTCAAGCCGATGTAATCCACTGTCTGCGAGAGTTCTTGACAGAGTTTGGCACACACTACCCCTGCTAACCCTTGCCTGCGAAACTGTGGGTGTGTGGCAATATTTCCCAATGCAGCTACTTTGTAAGATTGAGAGTAGATATGTACACCAGCTACACTAACGAGAACTTCTTTGCGCCGGATACCGTAGTAATACCCAGTTTCCAGCATCCGTGGTTCAAACCAATTTCCCGGATAGCTGACACGATAAAATTCTTTTAATTCAGCCTTGTTTATTACTGACAAAAGTATAACATCTGAAGTATCAAAGGCATTCAAACTTACTAAGTTAGTCAAAGCCATTTTGTAGTGTAAACCGTGCGATCTGACTTCGTAATCATCTGCAAGTACTGTCGCCACATCCCCACTTAAGTGTGCATAAAACTGTCTTGGCAATAAATAGATAATGGAACGCACTAAATCTTTCATCAAATCTGTGGGTTCTTCGGTAAACCCAAGCAGCACGGGTAAAGATGTTCCGGTGTAGAGTAAAACAAGCTGTTTAATCTCCCCATTTTGTGTGAAGGCGTACCAAGTTGTGTAGTGCCAAAAAAAGTCATCTAAATCTCCAAGAGAATATAGATGAAGAAACGGATGGCGGCGGAGGAAAGCTGCTATTTTGTCTTGATCGTGGATGCAAACTGCCTTCATGACTTGTTTTTCCGATTTCGTCAGCAGTTTAGCGAAGTTTAGAACCTTCTGATTGAGCCTTTGAGCTTCATCGTTCAACTTCGATAAAAAGATATTTTAACCGAGATATAAAGAGCAGTATTAGTATAAGTCCGGGCTGAGGTTTTCACCTACAGCACTAGAAATTTCATCTCACAGTTTTTGAAAGCCTTTTGCTGCTTTCTTTTGCCCTTTATCCTTAGCTTTAGATTTGTGTACTTCTGCAACAGCTTCTTGAAATAAGTTATGTAGATGTAAAGGTACGCTTGCAGTTTCTGGTAATTCTGGTTCTAGGGGCTTATTGAATTCTTGTAAAATTGTATCCAAGTCAGTTTCGAGCCGAAGTTGCGGGCGTTGTAAGACTGTTTGCAATATTTTTTCTAGTTGATTTGGATACTCGGCAGCTAAACGATGCCAGATGAAGGCGTTTATTTTTATATCTTCTAAATAATTGCGAATTAATTTCTCAGCACCTTCGATACTTTGCCAATCTTCTGCTGTTAGAATTGCTTTTACCTTACTGTAGGTTGGTAAAAACATCTGTCCCCAACGGGGATGAGAAAGGGTTGTGACTTGTTCTGCCTTTTTTAAGTCGGTAGGCAAATCAACTTTTGGTGCTACCATCTTGGCAGTAGTACTTTTATTTTTTAATATTTGAGATACTACTTTGGAGTCAGCACCAAATTCTTCTGCTGCTGCTTGAATTTCTTCTTCATCAACTCCTGCTTCTTGTGCAATTTCTACTAATGATTTAGAAGAATCAATACCTGCTGCTTCTAAACTCTTCTTTGCAACTATTTCCTGAAGTTCTGCTATTTTTTTATTGAGTTGGTAACCGGGCATTGTCACTTCATCGCTACCAAAAAACTCAATAAATTGCTGATGATATTTTGCTACCGACTGCCAAGCTTCTTCTAACAAATCAGGAGCATCACTGTAAAGCTGGTTTTTGTGGTTTTCTTTGAAGTTACCTATTGCAACTGCAAGTTTTGGTTTGCCTAATTTCCCCATTTGGGTGTAGGAACTAGAAAATGTCCAGTAGGATTCGGTAATAGGAGAAATACGAGTGAGTAAAATTTCTCCTTCTTTGAGCCGAGACATTTCCTGTAAGGTTTTGGCATTATTAGGTTTAACGATGTAATGTTTGGCTGTGAGCCAGTTCATCAACTCAAAACCATCAGGTAGAATTTTGACGATCGCAAATAAACCAGTAAAACTATCATGCCAACTGTTAAGTAAGCTGCGATCGCTCTGTGACAAATCAGGATGACTTTGGATAAACAATTGGATCGGTGATTGATCTGCAACTTTGCCCTCGGTGACAAAAGAGTCAATTGTCAACTCCTGACGAACAGTATCGCCTGAACCGTTACGCAACTGCGCTGCTGCATAGGTTTCTAATGCCTCTGCTAGTTCGCCATCTGCATCCAAGACAAAATCAATTAAGGCTTGTTTGAGTGCGTGCGATTGCTCTAAGACTGCATCCACAGTTTTATCTCTCGGTTTTTCAACATTTAGTAGATTATAGGTTGCTCAAGGCTGACAGTATCTAACTATTGCTATATTTATCGGGAAAGGCAGAGGGCAGAGAGCAGCGCGCCCTTGCGGGTTAAGAGCGTTGTAGCGACTGCCCAGAGGCAGAAGCTTAATTAAAAGGTTTTTAATTTTGAACAAATGTCAAGGCTGGGTAATTAACAAATTCAAACCCAAGGTAAGCAATCAAGATAAGTAGCGTTGTGGATACCACTGTTTGGGTTTTTGGGAATGGCAGGGTAATCTAATTCAATTAATCTTACAATTTCCAATGCTAAATCCGTAGGATCTATTGGCTTACTTAAATAAGACTGAAACCCACAACTGAGAGCAAGATTACGATCTTGCTCTCGACACATAGCTGTTACAGCGATCGCCGGAATTTTTCCCAAAGTCAGGTTAAGGCTTCTGACTCTACGAATGAATGAATAGCCGTCAACACCTGGCATAACAATATCACTGATCAGAAGATTTGGTTTAAATCGTTCTATAACCTCTAGCGCTTCTACGGCTGTTGCTGCTGTCATTACTTTTACACCATAGCCCTCAAGAATGAAGCTAACTAATAAACAGCTATCAGCACTATCATCAACTACAAGTATCCGCAAACCGTCCAGAGACTGAAATATTTTTCTATCGTTTTTAAGATGAAGACGATCAGAATTGCTCGACACAATCATTTATTATCTCCTATTTGCACGCACAATTAGGGGAAATCCACCGGAAGCTAGGCTGCATCTAGCCTCTGGTGGTTATACTTCTTTTTATTAGTTATCGGAGAATATTAGAACCGACTTATAAAGTAGATCTAATAAATGTATATGAACAGATCTATATGAACTGGATGGTGAAAAATTAGTTAAAGGTTGTAAACGTCATTTGATTGTTTTACAAGAACTTACAGCGCTGTTCGTCAGTTTTTCATCTAATTGATTGGACTTAAAATCAAACTTCGAGTGTAACAATAGGTTTACTTTTGTCTATTAAAATAAAGTACAAAAATTTACACTCGAAATGACACTTCTCCTTCTGGTAGAAAATCGAACAAGCGATTATATAACTAACTTTTCTAAGGCATCATGTAAATCTTGCGTCAGGTGAGTAACAGCAACTCTTGCAGAAGTACGGTTAGTTTGATAAAGTGGCCAGCGTTCTGTAACCGAAATAGGTTCACCGATTGTTATCTGTGTCTGCCGCCAACCTAAACGAGGACGCCCAGGTATTTTTGTGTTACTCTTAATCCGAGCAACCACATCAAATATGAGTAGGGCTGTTTCTGCGAAGCGTTCAGCACTAGGCTTTTCTTTAATATAATTTCCTGTGACTGCCACAAAACTTTCTACTAAACGCATATGGCGCATTCGCATATCTGCTTCAGCTGCAACCCAGTTTGCTAATCCCCGCTGCAAGGGTGGTAAGGCGTTTAAATCTGGTAAATCTTCTCGGTAAATGTAACTCCAACCAGCTTCTTCCAAACGACGACAGCGATCAATAAAATTACCCTGTGCCTGTAATCCAAAATACTGCTCGGTAACTTTTAAAGCCGTATCAAGTAAGCGTTGCAACCTAGTTATTAATGTTTGATTTTGACTCACAGATTCATCAGTAGTGATATGTTTAGGTAAATCTTGATGGTAGAAACGCCGATAAAAATCTTCCATCTCTGTTAGCAGAGAATCAGCTAGACGTAAGAGGCGTTGATAATAAATCTCTTCTTGTTGAGACACATTTAATTCGTCAATTGGCTCCACTGCCAAGCCACAATCGGCTTCCAATTTACTCAACAACCAATCAAGTTTTAACCAAGGTGGCTTAACATAGCAATATTGAATACCAATCGGCACAATTAAAACTTTTTCCGAACGGTTAGCCTTGACTAAATCTTCTATACACCAAAATCCTAACTGAGCAACACCCGGCTCTAATGGACTAACAATACCACTATGTCCATTAGTTGCACCCTCTGGAGCAACTGCGATCGGCATTTTTCCATTGGCAAACAAATCCCGTGCATTATGGATACCATGCAGATCCAATCGCTTACCTCGACGAACTGGAATTCCTCCCAATCGGGAGAAAAACCAACCAAGCCAGTCTCCCACCCATAATGTCATGCCCCGATCATAGATAAAGTGGCTGTGAATGGGGTATTGCAGCCGAATTCCTTTTTGACGAGCCACCCGCGGTACAACACGAGAAAGCAAGTAGAACATACATAGCGGATCATCCACTTCTGGATGGCGAAATGCCATCAAAAAACGAATTTTCCCAGCTTGGAATTGCTGATAAAGCTCTGCTAAGACTTCTGCATTCTTAACTTCAACACGCGAAATTCCGCTAGGCAACCACGGGCGAACTCGAAACCGTAGCAAAAACGGCAGCAACCACTGGGTAAGTCGGAGTACAACTGGGTTAAATTGTTGGGGAATAAACTCCAATCCTGGCTGTGCTTTTTGAATCAAATTAGGCAAGGTTGCTCTCCAGATGATCTTTATAATTAACGTTAGCGCTACAAGTGCAACTATTTGTCTGAGTTACACTCATAGCCTCTAATAGCAGCACCTTAACGGATACACGATTTAATCGCATCCGTTAAGGAGCAGAAACATCCTGATGTATCTGGAAAACGATCGCCAATTAACTCACTGTTGCTCGCACTGATTCCGCATCAATGGGTTTGAGTATATAAAGCTTCAGTAAATGCCCGACTGTGGAAAGTATGAGGGGTACTTTTTGGAAAAATTTCACAACCTGCGGGCGATCGCTATTTGCAATCTCACTCAGCTTGAGATTATTGTCTGAACACTTCTCCAATCTCTCAAAAAATTCTGGGTGATTGACATTCAAAATTACTGGAAATGCCCGCGCAGAAGTTTCGTTTGTTTTGTCAATTACTTGGATATTGTAATCTCGCGGATCTATGCCTATGGATTGATAAAAGTTTGCCCGCTCAAAAACTGTCAAGGTGTGAGTAGCAAACACCGATAACAAAAAGAAACGCGCCCACAATCTTGCTTTCCAATTGTTCCACAGTTGAGGTTGCGATCGCAGCAGGGCTTTAAAAAAGTCGCCATGTCGGTTTTCATCCTGACACCAACTTTCAAAGTAGCGGAACAATGGATAAAACAGGTTTTCTGGATGTTTCTCTAAGTGACGGTACATAATGATGTAGCGCCAGTATCCAATTTTCTCGGACAGATAAACAGTGTAGATAATCCACTCAGGAGGAAAGAAAGTGTAAGTACGGCTTTTAGTCAGATAACCTAAATCTAGGGAAAGATTAAAATCTGCCATTGCTTTATTCAAAAATCCAGCATGGCGTGCCTCATCTCGTGCCATACAACTAAAGGCTTCTGCTAACAGGGGATTTCTGTCTTTGATCCGGCGCGATAGCTCTTTAAACAATAAAAATCCAGAAAACTCTGAAGTGCAAGAACGTTCTAAAAAGTCGATAAAAGCCAGACGCTTCTCCCCATCAATACAATCCCAACTCTGCTTAAACTCTTCATCGCGTACAAAGTGATGGCGATTATAGTCTGCCCGTAGCTCATCTACAACTGCTTGCAATTCAGTGTTATGCACCGAAATATCCATCTGCGCCACTGCATCAAAGTCAGTAATGTAGAACCTTGGTGTTAACAATGTTTCCTTGACTGGCGCTTTCACACCTGGCTTGAGCAACTCTGGCTCTGAATTGGGAATAGATTTAATCATGGGTAATCTAATTTAATCGTTTTAAGGCTATATAAGCATGAATTGGTTCTATAGGGCTATGATTTGTTAAAATATTTAAAGTGATTTTAAAAAATGATTTTCATAAAGCAGAAATACTTATCCTGGCAGGATGTACATTTACCCAAAAGCCAAGAAACATGAAAAAATATTAATAACTATATGACTATTTAGTTATTGATAGTTAAATGATGATGGTAGAAATCAACATGGCTTGGATCTGCATCGGTGGTGGTATTGCTAAAGGTAGTGATGCAGATCCTTTCCTAAGCTTCAATTGTGATTTTTTAGAGCTGGCATTAACAGAGAATAGCCAGGTTGTAGAGTCTGGCTTTCTCTAGCTTGTGTTTCAAGAAGGAAGTAACCATGAGTAGCAATTTAGCCATCAAGCTTCGTACAGGAACCCAAAAATCTCATACAGCGGCAGAAAACGTGGGATTTATGAAATGCTTTCTCAAAGGGGTTGTAGACAGAGGCTGTTTTGCCAAGTTTTTAGGTAACTTGTACTATGTCTACAGCGAACTAGAAGCAGAAATAGAGCGCCATCGAGAGCATTTTGCAGTCAGCGCGATTTACTTTCCCGAACTAAATCGCCAAGCAGCCTTAGAGAAAGACATGGAGTTTTATTACGGGAAAGATTGGCGATCGCAAGTTAAGCCCTCTCCTGCTGCCCAAAGTTATATTGCTCGCATTCAGGAAGTATCTGCTACTGCACCAGAATTATTGATAGGACACGCTTATACTCGCTATATGGGCGATCTTTCTGGTGGACAAATGTTACAAAAAATTGCTCAACCAGCTCTAAAGTTAGAAGGTTATCAAGGCACAGCTTTTTATAATTTTGAGCAAATTCCCGACAAGAAGGCTTTTAAAGAAAAGTATCGCCAAGCATTGGATACACTCACTATTGATGATGCCACAACAGAATTTATTGTTGCAGAAGCCAACAAAGCTTTTAAATTTAATATGCAGATGGCGCAAGAACTAGAAGGAAATTTAATTAAAGCGATCGGTAAAGTCTTGTTTAATAGCCTGACTCGCTCCCATAACCAAGGCAGCACCGAAGTTGCTACAGCAAACTAAATGCAATCAAGCAAAGTGTGTGAGGGCATAAGGGTGTAAGGGGATAAGGGAACTATTCTCCCCTACACCCATACACCCCTACACCCCTACTCTTACCCCTAATAATTGGAAGCAACTCAATGGTTTTTCAAATTCCCGGAGTCAAATTCGACTTAGATATCATCAAAAAATACGATATTCCTACACCGAGGTACACCAGTTACCCACCTGCAACTGAACTCAACGAAGCATTTACCGAAGCTGATTTTAAAAGTGCGATCGCGGCTTCAAATCAAAGAAAAACCCCTCTTTCTTTGTATTTTCATATTCCCTTTTGCCAGAGTGCTTGCTACTTCTGCGGCTGTAATGTGGTAATTTCCAACAATAAGAATATTGCCAAGCTATACCTAGAGTATTTGGCTAAAGAAATCAACAACACAGCAGCTTTAATAGACTCAACTCGCAAAGTAGTGCAGATGCATTGGGGTGGTGGAACTCCAAACTACTTGAGTCAACAACAGGTAGAAAAGTTGTGGAATAATATCACTCGTCACTTTAGTTTCGATGCAGCAGCAGAAATTTCCCTGGAGATTAATCCTCGTTATGTAGATAAAAACTACATTTTCTTTCTCAAAGAGATTGGCTTTAACCGTATTAGTTTTGGTATTCAGGATTTTAATCCCCAAGTGCAAGCGGCTGTCAATCGCATCCAGCCAGAAGAAATGCTATTTGAGGTGATGGGCTGGATTAGAGAAGCTGGGTTTCAAAGTGTGAATGTAGACTTGATTTATGGTCTACCGTATCAAACTCGCCAGACTTTTCAACAGACAATTAAAAAAACTATTGAATTAGATCCCGATCGCATAGCTGTCTTTAACTTTGCCTATGTACCATGGTTAAAGCCTGTACAGAAAAATATTCCTAAAGATGCGCTACCGCCAGCGCAGGAAAAGTTGGAGATTTTGAAAATGACTGTTGAGGAGTTAACGAATAACAAGTATCTCTTCATTGGTATGGATCACTTTGCCAAACTTCATGATGAACTCGCGATCGCTCAACGAGATTACACTCTCAAGCGCAACTTCCAAGGCTATACCACTTGGGCGCAAGCAGAACTTTTTGGTTTTGGTGCCACCTCAGTCAGTATGTTGGAAGAAGCATATGCCCAAAACCACAAGCGATTAAATGATTATTATGAGGCAATTGATGCAGGTAGTTTACCTATTAGTAAAGGCATTAATTTAACTTGGGATGATATTCTCAGACGGGATGCAATCATGCGAATCATGTCACACGCAAAATTGCATAAGCAAGAGATAGAAAACAAATATCATATCCGTTTTGATGAATATTTTTGTAAAGAATTAGAAGGGTTGAAGCGCCTCGAAGCAGACGGATTAGTGAGCTTATCAAAAGACGAAATTGCGATTACAGATATTGGTAGATTATTAGTTAGAAATATTGCCGTTCTCTTTGATGCTCGTCTCAAGATGCGAGAGCAGCAATTTTCACGGGCGATTTGAATTGTGTCTGTAGACTTCAGTCTACGGCTACACGGACAAAGCCTGCCTGCGCAGGCTCGAATGATAAAAATTGCTTACTTGTATGCTTGACTTCAATGGGAAACAACAATGATTTCCACTATGCGGGCATTATCATTCACATTGTAGATGACTCGGTAATCGCCAACTTTAATCCGCCAAAAATTTGACTGTCCCTTCAATTTTTTACAACCATCTGACGTGGCTCAATTGCCAAAGCCTCAATTTTAGGAAAAATTCTACTAATCACCTCAGTTGGTAGGGCTTCCAACTCCTTTTGAGCAGAACGGCACAAGATAACTTCACACTCACTCACTCATCCTGCCCTGCTCAATTAGTGAGTTTTTTACTTCCGCAAGTGTTACTGTCGATTCATCAGCCCGGAGACTAGCAATTAAACTGTAGTAAATATCTTCCCAAATTTCTCCGTGCTGTTCAAAATCAAGAATTACTGCTGTTTTATTACCCTGCTCATCCTCTAAAAATTATATACTCAGAGGTATATCAATCTCTTCTTCCACTTCAGCCCAAAGTTCACCATGTTCTTTCAAGTCTATTAGCACAGCAGTCTTACGATCTAAAAAATTCTTGAGAAACTGGATTCCAGAAAATTTAATCTCTTCCTGTAAACCAGAAACTTGATGATTTTGGTTATCAGTCAAAGATGGTATAGACTGCATACCTGATTTTAAGTTAATAATCACTATTAATTATAGTTTTAGCAGCAAGCGACTAGCATAGTGTTTTATCCAGTTGAAGCGGGGCGATCGCTCAAATAAGAAAACTGAAAAAGGAGAAAGAGAAAAAATACTCCAAATCTAACTCCAGTTCCAGTAATTGTCAGCTTGGGCGTGTATTTGCTGAAATATACCCGCTTTTATCCGTTAATAATTTGATTTGCTACAGTGCGGGAATGACCGTTTCGGGCAAACTTCTCTGCTAAAATTTGCTGATAAACGGCTTCGTAACCATCTGCCATACTTTCGATACTAAAGTTTTTCTCCACATGAGTGCGGCAAGCGTAACGATCAATTTTTTCTACACGAGCGATCGCATTGACAAAATCATCGATACTATTGCACAAAAGACCTGTTTCACCATCTAGAATAACTTCTGGCACCGATCCCAATGGTTTCGCAACTACGGGAGTTCCAGCTGCCATTGACTCAATCATCACCAGCCCAAAAGGTTCGCGCCAAGTGATAGGGAACAGCATTGCCAAGGCTCCACCCAATAGCGCGTTCTTTTCAGAGTGACTAGCTTCACCCAAAAACTCTATCTGCTTACCATCAATGTGAGGTTTAATCTGACTCTCGAAATATTCTACATCTACCCTATCCACCTTACCTGCCATTTTCAGAGGTATACCTGCTCGCTTGGCAATTTCTATGGCTATGTGCGTTCCTTTCTCTGGAGATATTCGTCCTAAGAATGCTATATAAGGAGGATCTTGTGGTTGGGGATAGAAACGGTGTTTTTTTACATCTATGCCATTGTAAACTGTTGCAGCATAATTTAGACCTAATCTAGGCTCCCGTTGAGCATTAGAGATGCTGACAAAAGGTTGTTTACAACCTGCTGTAAAGACTTTTTCGTTATCTGGGGTGAATATACCGTGCAGTGTGTGAATTGTAGGAGTTGTAACGAAATCTGCGTAAGTTATAGTTGGATAGCCTACATGAGAATGGATAATATCAAATTCTCCTGCCTGCTGGTATGCGCGGCTTAGTTGCAAAGTTTCGTAAACGTTGTACTCTTTAATATTCGAGTCTAAACGCAAAGCCTGGGGATGAACGGACTCTAGTTTTGCTAAAGTAATTGAGTCTCCTGATGCAAATAGCGTCACTTCATGCCCGCGTCTGACTAATTCATCAGTTAATAAACCAACAACCAACTCAACACCACCATATGCAGGAGGAGGAACTCTTTCCCACAGTGGTGCGATTTGAGCAATTCGCATATCAAACTCCTAATTGGTAAGAAATAGCTCAAGGAATTGATCTGATCTAATCTCCGAATGAAACAGTTAAGGTTGTGTTTAAAATTTAGCAACAATGTTAATTTGTTTGTAAAGACTGGTAAGCACTACACATTAAGTAGAAGGAACCGTACCTAATATAAAAATAACATTTTGTATAATGGTAAGTTTAAATATATTCTCGGCTAATTAACAAGAAATTACCTTTGCATAGCCTATTGATAGCCAGGTGTGCAAAACACCACCATAAAATTCGTATTCCCTGTATTTTCACTGCTTTGAAGTTTATAGCAAGATTGTAAGTGTCAGCGATGACTAAATATGCAAAACTGCTGAATCTTAAAAAACAGCCATTAGTTATCAATGCAGAGGTAAATAATACTATGATGATTCGTTACTACCAACCCATCCGTGAACTAGAAAACTTAAAGCGGCAAATGGATTTAGTATTTGACGAACTGTCAGCAAAAACTACTCAAACTAGGGATACATCAACAGCTTGGACTCCTGCTGTAGAGTTAATTGATGCAGGTGATAGCTTAATTTTACAAATACAATTACCTGGTATATCTGCAAAGAATTTAGATGTGCAAGTAACTCGTGATACTGTGGCGATCGCAGGAGAAAATCAGCGCCAACCTCACTCCGAAAATACTAACTACCTGCATTCAGAATTTCGCTATGGTAAGTTCCAACGAGTTGTGAATTTGCCAGTTGCTGTGCAGAATGATAATGTACAAGCAGACTTTCACGATGGTATTCTCACTCTTACTCTGCCTAAGGTTGAAGAAGTTCGCAATCGGGTTGTGAAGATTAACTTGGGCTAATTTGAAAAACAAAATTCCCGACTTCTTTGAGAAGTCGGGGATCTGTGTCTTTAAATTTTTACCAATTAACCAAAACGCCCGCTTACATAGTCTGCTGTTTGTTTTTTCAAGGGCTGATTAAAAATAATCTCTGTTTTATTAAATTCTACCAATTCCCCTAAATACATAAAAGCTGTATAGTCAGATACGCGTGCTGCTTGCTGCATACTGTGAGTGACAATCAAAATTGTTACCTGTTGCTTTAACTCCTCGATTAACTCTTCAATGCTAGTGGTAGCGATCGGATCGAGGGCTGATGTTGGTTCATCAAACAATACAATTTCCGGATCTGTAGCTAAAGCGCGAGCAATACACAATCGTTGTTGTTGTCCGCCAGACAAGTTAGTACCCAAATCGTGCAAACGGTCTTTAACTTCATTCCATAAGGCAGCACTGCGCAGAGCTTTCTCTACTTTCTCATCAATAATTCTACGCCTATTTTCACCCCGCACCCTCAAACCATAAGCAACATTCTCATAAATTGATTTAGGAAAAGGATTTGGTCTTTGAAATACCATCCCTATCCGCATCCGAACTTCTATCGGATCGACTTTTTTATCCAAAAGATTAATTCCATCAGGTTCTAAAGAAATTTCTCCCCGGTACTTATTACCTGGATAGAGATCGTGCATCCGATTGAAGCAGCGTAGTAATGTAGTCTTACCACATCCAGAAGGGCCAATTAGTGCTGTTACTTGTTTGTCGTACACTGGCATCATAATGTCCCTAAGAGCGTGGACTTTACCACCATAGTAGAAATTAAGATAATTCACCGCAGCTTTGATGCGTTTTTCAAGAGTTGGAGATGTTGTTTCTACCATTTGATATTCTTACGTAGACGATAACGAAAATAAATTGCTACAGCGTTCATTACTAAAGTCAGGGCAATTAGCACAACTCCTGCTGCGGCTGCATTCACCTGAAATTCTTCTTGAGGACGAGATACCCAATCAAACATTTGAATTGGCAAAACTGTGAATGGAGCTAGTAACCATGCAAAAGAAATGTAGGGAAATTGTCCTTGAATGGGAGGATCTGGTAGAAAGGCAATAAAAGTGAGCGCACCAATAGTAACCAAAGGTGCGGTTTCACCAATAGCTCGTGCCAAAGCGACAATAATGCCAGTTAGAATCGTACCTGTTGAGTAACGTAAGACGTGATCCCAAATCATCTGCCACTTACTTGCTCCACACGCATAAGCAGCTTCACGAATACTACCGGGAACTGCACGTAAAGCTTCACGGGTAGTGACAATGACTACTGGTAAAACCAATAGAGCTAAAGTCAATCCAGCAGTGAGAATGCTTTGCCCTAAATTTAATCCGTAGACAAATAAGCCTAAAGCCAAAAGTCCATAAATGATTGATGGCACACCAGCTAAATTGGTGACATTAATTTCGATTAAATCTGACAACCAATTTTTTTTGGCGTATTCTTCTAAGTAAATTCCTGAGGCTATACCGACAGGAATTGCCACTGAAGCCGTTACCAACATTACTAAAATACTTCCCACCCAAGCAGAAAAAATTCCTGCTTGTTCTGGTTTACGACTAGGAAATGAAGTAAAAAATTGCCAGTCTAGACGAGGAAAACCATCGCTAATTAAGTCAATTACCAGTACCATGAGGGCGATAATTCCAGTTAGCATCGCCAATAAACCGATGATGCTAAAAATAAATTCTGCTCGCTTGTTGCGATTGATAATATTGCGAATCTTATGGATATTTGCAGATGTCATATTAATAAATTTCTCGATAGCGCTTGGTGAGAAAATGACCAATGATATTAAAGCTCAAAGTAATCAGCAGTAAAGTTAGTCCGACTGCAAATATGGTTTCGTACTCTAAACTGCCATGCGGTAAGTCACCAAGACTCACAGATACGATGTAGGCTGTCATTGTCTGGGCAGGTTCCATTGGGTTCCAAGTTAAATTAGGTTGCCCGCCAGCAGCGATCGCTACTACCATTGTTTCGCCGACAGCACGAGAAATCGCTAAAATGTAAGCCGCCGATATGCCAGAAATTGATGCTGGTAGCACTACTCGTAAAGCAGTCTGCAAGCGGGTAGCCCCTGTTGCATAGGAACCCTCGCGCAGATAACTGGGAACTGCACGCATCGCATCTTCACTGAGCGAACTAACATAAGGAATAATCATAATGCCTATGATTATCCCTGCGCTCAACATATTAAAACCAGGTAAATCGGGTAGAAATACTTGCAATAAAGGTGTGACAAACAACAGTGCGAAGTAACCGTACACCACAGTTGGAATGCCTGCCAGTAACTCTAAAGCTGGCTTTACTACTTCTCGCACTACAACAGGCGCAAATTCACTTAAATAAATGGCGGCGATTGTTCCTATAGGCACAGCTACTAACAATGCCACCACCGTAGTTACCAAAGTTCCTGAAATGAGCGGCAAAATTCCGTAGTGTTTGTCGTCAAATAAAGGTGTCCATTGAGTATCTGTAATAAACTTCCACAAGGGTACTTTCTGAAAAAAAAGTATGGATTCGTAAAGTAAGATAGCGAGGATTGCGATTGTAGTCGCCACGGAAGTTAATGCTGCAAGAAACAAGACAATTTCAACTGCTCGTTCTCGCAAATCACGCCTTACCTTGGCAGAGGGTTTTGAAAAGAGTAGAGTTTTTTTGGCAACAGTCATGTTGGGCTTGGCGATCGCTATTTCTGAACTCATATCTTGCATCTGTGCTCTTATCCGCCAAGAAATAAATTTCAAGGGATCAAAGCTAAAGTTTGCTCAATCAGACTAGGTAAGATTTTCAGTCATTTTTAACTGACAGTAGCTCTAAGAGAGGTACTTCAGTTCCAAGCGTTTTAGGAGCGAGGCGCAAGATGTGAATGAATAGACAAAGAGAGGTGCAACACCTCCCTTGTGTTATTTCTAAATTTTGATTGGAGAACTCAGCTGATTATTGAGCTTCACGACTTAGTAGTTCTTCAATTTTCAATCCAACAGCCTCTTTGCCACCAAATACTGTACCAAACCTCTTATTGTTGAAGTGGTTTAAAGCAGTGTTGTATGCCGAGGATGGTAAAGCAACATACTTTACTTCTGTTGCAAATTTACCTGCATTCTGCAAGTAATATTGAACAAACTGTTTCACCTCTGGCTTATCCATGCTCTTGGAACTGACATAGATAAATATGGGGCGAGACAGAGGATTATAAGTGCCATTTTTCACTGTAGTTTCTGATGGCAATACACCGTTAACTGCTACTGCCTTCAGTTTATCTTTATTTTCTTCATAGTAGGCATAGCCAAAGTAGCCAAGGGCATTTTTATCACGGCTAACACCCTGTACTAAAACGTTGTCATCTTCACTAGCAGTGAAATCACCCCGGCTAGATTTTGATTTGCCTACAACGGCTTCAGTAAAATAATCAAAGGTTCCAGAGTTTGTACCAGGGCCGAATAGCTTTAAAGGAGCATTGGGAAAACCTTGGCGAACTTGGCTCCAATTGCTTACTTTGTTTTGTGCTTCTGGTTCCCAGATTTTCTTTAATTCTGCAACTGTTAGATTCTTAGCCCAAGTGTTTTGGGGGTTAACAACCACAGTTAAGGCATCATAAGCTACTGGCAACTCGATATAGCGAATACCAGCTGCTTTACAAGCTTCGATTTCCTTGGCAAGGATGGGACGGGAAGCATTGGAAATATCAGTTTCTCCCCGGCAAAACTTCTTAAAGCCACCGCCAGTGCCAGAGACACCAACAGTAACTCGAACTTTTCCTTTTTGTGCCTTTTGAAACTCTTCTGCTACTGCTTCGGTAATAGGAAAGACTGTGCTGGAACCATCAATGTTAATTGTCGCTTGGTTTTGGGAGTAAACCGCAGGCACTGATACACTAAAAGTAGCTGCTACCAGTGAAATCACACCTAGTACAGTCAAGCTGTTGAACTTCAAGTTGATTGTTTTCACAGGGATACTCTTCACTTTAGAATGTTAAATTTTTGTTTGATTGCTCCTAAGCAGAATAGTTTTACTAGGTTAAAAGATGATAAATATAAGGTAGAGTACAGGTAAAAAAATGATGGAAATAAGTTAAGTCCAAGTTAAGTTCAGGTTAATATCAATGTGACTACAATATCTCAGCTAATTTTAATATAAAATTTTTAAGAATCTACGTATAGTTTGCAGTTAGGATAAGACACTTGAGGTTTCATGAGATTCAGTCTTATTCACTCAAATAATTTCAGTTTTAAATCAAACGTAATATTGATAACAAGATAATTAGTTTAATTTATATAAAAATTTAAAAAAATAATTTCTATAAGATTACTCAGCTTTTTAATCAATTAATTTAGCAATGCAAGCTCAGATTTTTTAATTAATTGAATATAAAAATATTAATAAGGCTTTTATTCCAAGAGAATGTATATTAAATCTAAGATTAATTCTTTAACTAACATGAGTATAAATATAACTAACAATCAGTTTATAATCTTTTTAAAATATTTTAATAAAAAGTAAACATATAAATTTTAATATTCATGTAAGATGCCGATATTAGTCTACTTTGGCTCATATAGTAATCCGATTTGATTACTGAATTACTCGTAGAGACAGGGAAGAGGAAAGAAGGGTAAAGGTATACTGAAGTTATTTCAAAAATCAAATAGGAGTCCTATAACGCATATAATTATTTGCAGTCAAAATAGTAAATCAAGCAAAAACTAATTACTTTACCCGTTTTAATTTAAGCATGATTACGAACATAAAATTTTGTTATAGAAAATTTATTACATATTAAAATCATAATTTAAATGTTAGATTATTATATATGTTAATTTTTTGTTTAATATTAAAAAAATGAATAAATTAATTACTGCCATTAAAGTTAAAAACTTAAACTTTTATTATGGCAAAGCAAAGATTTTGACAGAAGTATCGATGGATATTTACCAAAATCAAATAACTGCAATAATTGGGCCAAGTGGGTGTGGTAAATCTACTTTCATTAAAGCTTTGAATCGAATGAATGAATTAGAAGGAGAAATAAAAGTTGAAGGTAAGGTAGAATTTTTCACTCAGAATATTTATAGTCGTCGTGTTAACCTGAATCGGTTACGTCGTCAAATCGGTATGGTATTGCCGAAGCCAAATCTCTTCCCAATGAGTATTTATGACAATGTGGCATATGGTGTAAAAATAGCAGGATGGCATCCAAAACAAGAATTAGATGAAATTGTTGAATCTGCTCTCAAGAATGCTACTTTGTGGGATGAGGTCAAAGATAAATTGCATAAATCTGCTCTAGGACTTTCGAGTGGACAGCAACAGCGACTATGCATTGCTCGTACCTTAGCAGTAAAGCCAAAAATTTTATTAATGGATGAACCAACATCAGGGCTTGATCCGATTGCAACTATTAAAATAGAGGAACTAATTCATAGTTTGCGCAGTGAGTTGACAATTGTGATGGTTACCCGCAACACACAACAAGCTGCTCGTATTTCTGATTTCACAGCTTTCTTTGGCACTGATAATAATCGTATTGGGCGATTAATTGAATTTGGAGCGACGGCTCAAATTTTTAGCAATGCTGTTGATGAGCGCACCCGTGACTATATTTCTGGATATCTAAGTTAGTTGCGGTGCTGTATGAATATATGATTTTTAGACTTTTTAAGCATCACAATATCGTAAATCAATTTGGTTTATTCAAGCATTTTTGGTGTAAAGGCGATGCAAACAGTGCGTCTTTACATTGCTACAATAGTTTTACTAAATTAATAAGAATTGTAGAATTAATAATTTAAACAAGCATAAAGTGGCGAAAAAAGCTGAAAATTAGACTAGAATCGTTCACAGTTGCTGCAAATGCTCTTATTTAAGCCAGCAATCTCTATCTGTTCCAGTCAAAAATGTCAATATACCAGAGGAGACGCCCAAAAGATTGTTTGATGAGATTAGATACGATTTCATGAATGAAGTTAACAAATCTGACTGCGGCAATACCCATCAGTCAAATAATTAAAGGGTGTTTAGGCATATGAATATTCTCCAAGTCCTAAACAATTTGCGACTGTTGGTGATAGATGATGATGCCGATACTCTTGAGTTAATCAGATTCATCTTTGAACAATACAATGCACAAGTCAGTTCAACGGTATCAACACATGAAGCCTTTCAGGTGATCCGGCGATGGAAACCGGATATATTAATTAGCGATATTGCCATGCCAATTGAGGATGGGTATTCTTTCATTCGCAAAGTCAGAAGTCTAAAACAAGAGGAAGGACAGATTCCAGCGATCGCTTTGACAGCATTGGCAACGCAAGAGCCACTAGCTCTGAATGCAGGATTCTCTACATATATGGTGAAACCATTTAATCCTGATGATTTGGTTAAACTTGTCTCAAATCTTGCTTTGCAAAAAGCATTAACCCTTAGTCGAAATGCATCTGACTAGGAATACAGAAGCTCTTTTTAGCTCATGTCTTGCATCCACACTCGCTCTTATTCGCCAAGAAATAAAGTTCAAGGGCTTAAAGCTAAAGTCTACTTGAGTAGACTGGGTAAAGTTTTCAGTCAGTTTTAACTGACTTGAACTATAAGAGAGGAACTTCAGTTCTAGGTGTTTAAGGGGCAAGGTGCAAAATGTGAATTAGCAACACTAAAGCGCGATCGCTGCCAAAATTTAAAGCTAATTTTAGATTAATAGACTATAAAATAGTGTACCAACGGGTTTTATTTCAATCTCTAGCTCAAGACGAAAGTATATCTGTTAAACCCGCTTTTACTCTTCAGTTTTATGCTGTAATACATCTGGCGGTGCATCCATTGCCCGCAGCAATACGCTAACGTAAAAGTATTAAAGCACCTCTTTTAGAACCTTTAGATAGGTCACTAAGTCCCTGACTCTCAAAAGTACTGGCTACGAGACGGGCATAAAAAAATAGGAGTGTAGGAATGTAGGGATAAAGACAGAACAGCCTAATTAATTGGTGCGGCTCTCCCTGACACCCATACCTTCCTAAACCCTTACGCCCCTACAGTGTAAGTTGTCGAGGATTCAAAATGAGGTGGTAGGCTAGCTAAAGTCCAGGAAATTGCCATGCATGAACTGGTTCAGACTGTCTTAAACAGCGAAGAGAAAACCGCCCTACGTTATTTAATATCAGAGTTAAACGCTTTAGGTAAGCGTTACTTCCTCAGAAATGAGATTTTACAAGCTTTTGCTGAGTATTGCCACCAATCCCAAAAGCCTGCTTACTTTTTCCACTCTTCCTCTTTGGGTAGGTTAATTCACTATACCCATGAAATTCTTTTAGAAGATGACAGTGCATGGTTTTTGTTGCGCCCGAGAATTGCTTCTCAAGAAGTGTGGCGATTGTCAGAAAATATGAATAGCTTTGAGCAGATGCCTCCACAGGCATTGCTTGATGCACGCGATCGCTTTGTCAACCGCTACCAAAGTGAAATTCTCAATATAGATTTTGGCCCTTTTTACCGAGCTTTTCCCTCCATCGACGATCCGAGAAACATTGGTCAAGGTTTAGCTTTCCTCAACCGATATTTGTGCTCTCAAGTTGTAATTGACCGCCAGTATTGGTTTGAGGTATTGTATGAAGCATTATGCAGGCTAAGTTATAATGGTACACCACTACTAACTAGCGATCGCATTCGCTCAGGCACTCAATTATGCAAACAAATTAAGCAAGCCATTAAATTAATAAGAAAGCTACCTCCAGAAGAACCCTACGAAAATTTCCGCCAAAATTTGCAAACACTAGGCTTGGAACCAGGTTGGGGTAACACTGCATCACGAGTATGCGAAACCCTAGAGCTATTTGATCGCCTGCTTGATGCTCCCGAACCTGCTATTCTAGAAGCTTTTGTTTCTCGTGTTCCGGCAGTTTTTCGTGTAGTTCTGGTTTCGATTCACGGCTGGATCTCCCAAGAAGATGTGCTCGGAAGACCTGAGACAATGGGTCAAGTAGCTTATGTTCTTGAACAAGCTCGCAGTTTAGAAAACCAACTACGGCAAGATATTCAGCTTGCTGGTTTGGATCTACTGGGTATTCAACCCCAAGTTCTGATTCTTACCCGCCTGATTCCTAACTGCGAAGGAACCTATTGCGATCTACGTTTAGAAAAACTTGAGGGAACTGAAAACAGTTGGATCTTGCGCGTTCCCTTCCGGGAGTTTAATCCCAAAGTTACCCAGAATTGGATTTCTAGATACGAGATTTGGCCTTACCTAGAAACATTTGCCATTGATGCCGAACCAGAACTGTTGGCACAATTAGGAGGACGCCCAGATTTAATTATTGGTAACTACAGCGATGGTAATCTAGTTGCCTTTCTCCTCACACAACGGCTGCAAGTTACTCTGTGCAATATTGCTCACTCCCTAGAAAAGCCCAAGCATTTATTCAGTAACCTTTATTGGCAAGACTTAGAAGAGCAATACCACTTTAGCGCCCAATTCACAGCCGATGTCATCAACATGAATGCGGCTGATTTTATTATCACCTCATCTTACCACGAAATTGTCGGCACACCTGACGCTCTCGGTCAGTATGAGTCGTATAAATGTTTTACTATGCCCCAGTTGTATCATGTCGTTGATGGGATTAATTTGTTTAGTCCCAAATTCAATTTGGTACCGCCAGGGGTAGACGAAAACATCTTCTTTTCTTACACCGAAAAAGAAAAGCGTGATGAGAATATCCGCACCAAAATCAATGAGCTACTTTTTAGCAGCGAACAACCGCAAATTCTCGGTTATCTTGACGATCCCAACAAACGACCAATCTGCGCTGTATCTTACATTACCTCGGTAAAGAATACTTCTGGTTTAGCAGAGTGCTTTGGTAAAAGCGAGGCATTGCAACAGCATTGCAATTTGATTCTTGTTACCAACAAGTTAAATGCTGCTGGAGCTACAAAGCCAGAAGAAGTAGAAGAAATTGAAAGAATTCATAACATCATTAATCAGTATAATCTTCACGGTCGCGTCCGCTGGATTGGAATGCGCCTCAAGAGTCCGGAACTAGGGGAACTTTATCGAGCGATCGCAGATCGTCAAGGTATATACGTACATTTTGCTTTGTTTGAACCTTTTGGGAGAACCATTCTCGAAGCTATGAGTTCTGGTTTACCAAGCTTTGTCACTGAATTTGGTGGCGCGGCAGAATTGATTGAAGGTGAAGAAGATGAATTTCATCTCAATCCTACGGACTTAGAAGGAACAGCCAAGAGAATTTTGAATTTCATTAACCAGTGCAACATAAATCCCGAACACTGGCATGAAATCTCCGAAGGAGTTATCCGGCGAGTTCATAACAGGTATAACTGGCAAGTACACAGCAAGCAGTTATTACTACTTTCTAAAATCTATCGATTCTGGGACTTTGTTACCCAGGAAAACCAAGAACCCCTGCTTCGCTATGTAGAAACTTTATACCATCTAGTCTTTAAACCCAAAGCAGAAACAATCTTGGAACAGCATATGCAGCGATAGGGACTGGGGTGGGGACTGGGGACTAGGGACTAGGGACTAGGGACTAGGGACTAGGAATAAAGAAATCTTAATACCCAATCCCCAGTACCCAATCCCCAGTACCCAATCCCCAATCCCCAATCCCCAATCCCCAATCCCCTGTCTATTTCTAACAACAGCAGTGACGATGGATATAAAAGCCCATTCCCAGCATTTAACGTATACAGACTGGACTGTCAGTGAAACTCACCTCGATCCAGAGCGGTTTAACTCTCGCGAAACAACTTTTACGATTGGTAACGGTTACCTGGGAACGCGGGGCAGCTTTGAGGAAGGCTATTCTCGTGCAGTGCCAGCTACCTTGATCCACGGTGTCTATGATGAAGTTCCGATTGTCTACACAGAACTCGCTAACTGCCCAGACTGGTTGCCACTGGTAGTAATTGTAGATGGCGATCGCTTCCGCATGGAACGAGGCGAGATCTTAAGTTACGAACGGCAGTTGGATGTGCAACGGGGTGTTCTCAGCCGTAAAGTGCGTTGGCGCAGTCCTAGTGATAAGATAGTTGACATTGTTTTTGAGCGCTTTGCAAGCATTGCAGATCAACACGTCCTTGGATTGTGCTGTCAGGTAACACCAGTAGATAGCGAGAGTGCGATTGAAGTTCAAGCTAGTATTAATGGTTACCCAGAAAATCAGGGATTCAACCACTGGGAATTATTAGATCAGGGTAAGGTAGAACACGGAGTTTGGTTAAATCTCCGCACTCGTTCCTCCCGAATTCAACTGGGCATGGCAACAGGAATCGAAGTATCGGGAGCAAAAGCCTCCGTACAAGTCACCAATCCACCAGGTTATCCGACATTAACTGCGTCTTTTTTGGCTTCTCCAGGGCAAACTGTGACAGTAGAGAAACTAGTTACAGTTTTTACTTCGCTCGAATGTGAAAACCCAGTCGAAGTAGCTTGTGAAAAACTTACTCAATTGCCAGAGTACTCTAGTTTACTTGATGCTCATGTTCAAGCTTGGGATGAAGTTTGGCAAAAAAGCGACATTGTGATTGAGGGAGATGTCACAGCTCAGTTAGCTGTCCGCTACAATCTATTTCAATTATTAATTTGCGCTCCCCGTAACAATGACAGAGTCAGTATTCCAGCGAAAACACTTTCTGGATTTGGCTATCGCGGTCATATATTTTGGGATACAGAAATTTTTATACTTCCCTTCTTTATCTACACTCAACCCGAATTAGCACGTAATATGTTGAGTTACCGCTATCATACCCTACCAGGAGCGCAGCGCAAGGCAGTACATTACGGGTATAAAGGAGCAATGTATGCATGGGAAAGTGCGGAAACTGGCGATGAAGTCACACCCCGGTGGTTGCCCCCAAACGATTTTTATGGTGAAGACATTCGGATTTGGTGCCGCGATCGCGAAATTCATATTAGTGCTGATGTTGCCTACGCTACATGGTTTTATTGGCAAGCAACTGGTGATAATGAGTGGATGCGGGAGTGTGGGGCTGAGATCATTCTAGACACTGCCATATTCTGGGGTAGCCGGGTTGAATACAACACCAAATACGAACGCTATGAAATTCGGGAGGTAATTGGTGCGGATGAATATCACGAATTTGTCCATAACAACACCTTTACTAACCGGATGGTGCAATGGCATCTCGAAAAAGCACTTTATATTTACGATTGGCTAGGTAATAAATTTCCTGACAAACTTAATGAACTCGATCAAAAACTAAATTTGAGTTCAGGAAGGCGATCGCGTTGGAGCGATATTATTACCAATATTTGGATTCCCTACGACGAATCTACCGGATTGATTGAACAATTCGAGGGATTTTTCCAACTCCAAGATATCAATCTAGAAGAATACGAGCCGCGTACCAAGTCCATGCAAGCTATCTTGGGTATCGAAGAAGGCAACAAGCGACAGGTACTCAAACAACCAGATGTGTTAATGCTGCTGTATCTGATGCGGCAATCCCAGGAGTTTCCCTACAGCCAAAAAACCTTAGAAAAAAACTGGGATTACTACGCACCCCGCACTGATATTTCCTACGGTTCATCTCTAGGCCCGGCAATTCACGCTATTTTAGCCTCAGACTTGGGCAAAACCGCAGAAGCTTACGAAAGATTTATGCAGGCAGCATTAGTGGATCTAGAAGATGTCCGGGGTAATGCTGCTGATGGTATTCATGGTGCTAGTGCTGGTGGTGTTTGGCAAGCTGTAGTTTTGGGTTTTGGCGGAATTCAAATCGGAAATGATGAACCCGTAGCTCATCCCCACCTACCTCCTGGTTGGAGGCGTCTAAAGTTCAATTTTCTTTGGCGAGGGAAGTGGCATACATTTGATTTGCGTCCACAAGAGGATACGGAGACACGGAGACACGCAGATATGGAAGAAATAGGACACGGAGACACGGAGACACGGAGACACGGGGACATAAACAGAGAAGAACTCTCCGCGTCTTCTTCCCAATCTTCAGACATTAGAGGATTCATTTTTGATCTAGATGGTGTATTAACAGATACAGCAGAATATCACTATCTTGCTTGGCAAAAACTCGCAGATGAAGAAGGTTTGCTCTTTAATCGAGAAGCTAACGAAGCATTGCGGGGAGTATCTCGTCGAGAATCGCTATTAAGAATAGTGGGAGACAAACATTATCCAGAAGAAAAACTCCAAGAGATGATGGATCGCAAGAACCAATATTATGTAGATTCAATCGAAAACATCTCGCCCAAAGATTTGTTACCTGGCGTACTCACCTTACTCGATGAATTGCGCCAAGCCGGGATCAAAATTGCCCTTGGTTCCGCCAGCAAAAATGCTCGTCCCGTTGTTGAGAAACTAGGCATTGCTAATCGTATAGATGCGATCGCTGACGGTTATAGCGTTCAACGTCCCAAACCTGCTCCGGATTTATTTTTGTATGCAGCCAACCAGCTAGGATTGGAGCCAGCACAATGCGTGGTTGTAGAAGACGCAGAAGCAGGCATAGAAGCAGCTTTAGCGGCTGGAATGTGGACTGTAGGACTTGGCCCTATTTCGCGTGTGGGAGAGGCTCACGTTGTTCTACCCAACCTCGCAGATACTGACTGGACACAACTACGTGCAAAATTGAGCGATGTAGCTACACAACAGCAGCAAAAAGCGAGAGTATAAAAAATAAGGTGTTAGTTTAAATATCATCAAAACTTAGCAAAGGTAGATAGCGGATGTAGCGGATGAGCTATGCGTGATTTCCACAAAAATATTCAACCCCTCCCAACCTCCCCTTAGTAAGGGGAGGTGCCGTAGGCGGTGGTGTACATCCATATCAGCCTTTTCGTGAAATAGTATGAGTCTCGAAAGCTACAATATATTTCTTTAGGATGATGCACCTAAACACATCTTGTGAAAATCCTTAGTAATTGGCGAAGTTACTGTTTGAGAAATAACGTACTTGGCTCTCATAAATCATTTAGGATTGCTATATCAACATCTTCTTTTCTATTTCTTCGCTCAAGATATATCTATGACTTCAACTCTTCCCTCTAAACGTCGGAAGTTACCAACCCAAGCCATAGGAGCTAAAATTTTTCACTGGCTTAATATTATTAGCCTATTTATAATGCTCACCAGTGGACTACAAATTTATAATGCCAATCCTGTGTTTGGTGGCAGATCGGGTTTGCACATTCCCCCTTTATTTACCTTGGGTGGTTGGTTGGCAGGAGGTAGGCACTGGCATTTTGCAGCGATGTGGCTATTCTCGCTCAATCTTGTCTGGTATGGTTTGTACATTTTAATTACCCGTCGCTGGCGACATCGGTTTGTGGGTGGCAATGATATCAAGGCATTACAAAAAAGCCAAAATCCGAAACGGCTGATTTATGCTTGGCATCGTATAGCCTATACAAGCATTATTCCAATCTTACTACTGGCATTATTTACAGGGATTGGAATGTATAAGCCAGCCCAATTTCCCTGGATAGTGGATCTGTTTGGCGGTTGGCAGGGGCTGCGAATTGTTCACTTTTCTTCAGTACCGTTATTTATTATCTTTGTTATGGTTCATTGGTGGTTGGGAAGTAAAGCTGGTGGTTCCGAACTTACAGATTCGATGTTTTGGTAATGGTTCTCAATTTACACGCCGTCAATTTTTACAAATTTCTGGATTATCTAGCCTGAGTTTTTTGCTTGGTGGCTGTGGTGCGCCCATACTAGAAGATGTTGTGGGCAAACTTTCTGAACCCGTCAATCAGAAATTTGAAGCTTTAATATTTAAATCGCAAAAGCCTGTGCCTGAGTTCAGCAAGAGTGAAATTCAACCACAGGCTTTAATCGTCAATAGCTTTAGAGGCACTCCTATTATCGATCCAGCAAAGTATCGTTTGATTGTTGACGGTGAAGTGAATCATCCCCTGAGCCTCAATATGGTAGAGATTCAATCGCTACCTTTGACATCAATGATTATTCGTCATGTATGCGTAGAAGGTTGGGCGGCGATCGTGCAATGGGGAGGTATACGTCTGCGGGATATTGTTGCCCTTGCCCAGCCGCAAGAAAATGTTAAGTATGCCTACTTTCAATCAGCCGATGGCTACTATTCGAGCTGGGATATTGCTTCAGCCATGCATCCTCAAACTTTGTTAGCTTATCAAAAAAATGGTGAACCTTTGCCACCTGATAACGGCGCGCCTTTACGTTTGGCTTCTGCGATTAAACTTGGTTACAAGCAGAGTAAATGGGTAACTCGAATTACACTAGTTAGTCATTTACTACCACTTAAAGGTTACTGGGAGGATCAAGGATACGAATGGTTTGCTGGGCTTTAAAGGTATTGGGTATTGGGGATTGGGTACTGGGTACTAGAGATTGGATATTGGGTATTGGGGATCGGGGAAGTTTTTCTCCTCTGCTCCTCAGCCCTTGGTGCTCCCCTGCTTTTTCCTAGTCCCTAGTCCCTTTCAAATTACTAATTTAAAATTATGCCTTCTTTAAATAAACTGTTGCAATGGTTAATTTTGACGTTGTTATTTCCTTTAATCTTTCTCAATATTTGGCTAGCGTTTCGAGTCTTCCGATATTTTCAACCTCTAGTGACAATTCTTGTCTTAGCTTGTTTGCTAGCATTCATTTTAAATTATCCTGTTTCCCTTCTCCAGCAACGAGGAATTAAACGCAATTATGCTATTGCATTAGTTTTTATATCATCTTTGGTGGTTTTAGTTGCCTTGGGCATTACCTTGGTGCCTGTAGCTTTAGAACAGTTTAGTGAAATGACTAAACTATTTCCCCAGTGGATTGATTCTAGTGAGCAAAATCTCCAAATTTTTAGCGATCGCGTGTTTGGCAACAGATTTAATATTAATCTCAGACAGATATTTTCTCAATTGCTCAACCAGTTACCAAATGAAGCAGAACAAATAGGAGATAAGCTTTTTAGTATAGTTATAGATACAATTGATGGTCTTTCCGAAGCATTAATTACAGTAGTATTGACTATTTATCTTTTAATAGATGGTGAAAGAATTTGGGAAGGACTATTTAAAAAACTGCCTTTAGGTTTTGCTCAAAAAATACAGCAATCTCTTCAACAAAATTTCCAAAATTACTTGATCGGGCAAGTGACTCTGGCTTTGTTGATGGGAGTCTCACAAACTATAATGTTTCTAGCTTTGAACGTTCGATTTGGTTTACTTTTTGGTTTGGGAATTGGCATCTTGAGCTTGATTCCCTTTGGTGATGTTGTCAGCCTGGCTATCATCACTTTAATTATCGCTTCCCATAACTTTTGGTTAGCAGTCAAGATTTTAGTGGTAGCAGTAATTATCGATCAGTTAATTGACCAAGCGATCGCACCCCGGCTTTTAGGTAGATTTACAGGACTTAGACCAATTTGGGTGATAGTTTCTTTACTTGTAGGAACTTATCTGGGCGGAGTTTTGGGGTTACTCATTGCCGTATCTGTAGCTGGTTTTATTAAAGATGCAACAGATGGTTTTGTTACTATATCTGCAAATCCCAGCAATCCGATTGAGAGTGAAGAATTACCAGAGATGTTAGCCAATGAGTCTACTTTGCAATGAAAGGGGACAGGGAACAGAAGAGGACAAGGAAAATGGTGATTTAAGTTCTTTGCCCTTGTCCTCATTCCCTTCTGCCTACTGCCTCCTGCCTTCTACTTACCGTTAACATGATTAGTGATACTGTCTAAACCACCCAGAGCAAATATGTTTTTTGAAAACTTATTTACAACTTCATCTGAGGGGGAATCCACTTCACCCATTATTCGCCGCCCCCGCAAAGGCGTGATTGTAGGTGCTGGGCAAGTGGGAATGGCTTGTGCTTACTCGATGCTGATCCAAAATATCTTCGATGAAATGATTATAGTCGATGTGAATCAGTACAAGCTAGAAGGGGAAGTGATGGACTTACTGCACGGACTACCCTTCGTAGAACCAACACAAGTGCGTGCAGGAATTTTGGCAGATGGTGAAGATGCGGATATTGTCATTATTACTGCGGGTGCAAAGCAAAAACCAGGAGAAACCCGTTTGGATTTGGTAAACAGAAATGTAGAAGTTTTTAAGGGCTTAATCCCGGAAGTTGTCAGGTGTTGTCCAAAAGCAATTTTGTTAATTGTTACCAATCCAGTGGACATTATGACCTATGTTTCTCTCAAGCTTTCTGGATTACCTAGTTCTAGCGTGATTGGTTCGGGTACGGTGTTGGATACCGCGCGTTTCCGATATTTGCTGGCACAAAAGTTAGAGTTAGATCCCCGTAGTCTACACGCCTACGTGATCGGCGAACACGGTGACAGTGAAGTTCCTGTTTGGAGTAAGGTGAATATAGCGGGTATGAATCTTCTGGATGCGGAAGCACAAGGCAAAGATATCAATCCGCTTCTACAAGATATTTTTGCCCAGGTGAAAAATGCCGCCTATGAAATTATTCAACGTAAAGGAGCTACATCCTATGCGATCGGCTTGGGTATAGCTCAGATTGTACAAGCTATTTTACGCAATCAAAATCGAGTTTTAACTGTTAGTACCCTGATCCAGAATATTCATGAAATTCAAAATGTTTGCCTGAGCTTACCTTGCGTAGTTAATCGTCAGGGAGTTACCAGAGTTTTAAATCTCTCGCTCAATCAAGCTGAGTTAGAGCGTTTACAACACTCTAGTCAAATTTTACAACAGACAATAGAGAAACTAAATCTCTAAATTTTAGTTTGTTAGATCGTATAGTTATAGGACTCCTATTTTATTTTTGAAAAACTCAGTACCCTTTATGCCTTCTTCCCTGTTCCCTGTCTGTACGAGTAATTCAATTTGATTATTGAATTACTATATGACTAAGTAAAAGAAAAGCGTCGCTATTGTGACTAAGCCTAAGAATTACCTAGCCATAACCAGCGATCATCCTACTATTTGTATATTTATGAAAAGCGATCGCACTTCTTAACAATACAAATTCCAAATTTGTGTTAACCTTTTTATGGAAGATTAAATTCGGTTGTGCTGTTTGTTTTTCACAAGACTTGTATTACAGACCTCTCCGGATCTAAATCTCTACACTCGTTGATTCTGGAGATATCCTATGTCTATTTATGTCGGTAATCTATCTTATGAGGTTAGAGAAGATGACCTCAAGCGTGTTTTTTCAGAATATGGCTCTGTCAAGAACGTTCAAGTACCGATTGATCGGGAAACAGGTCGGATGAGAGGTTTTGCGTTTGTAGAAATGGAAACAGAAGCCGAAGAAGCTGCAGCCATTGATGCTCTAGATAGCGCAGAATGGATGGGTCGTAGCTTGAAAGTGAATAAAGCCAGACCTAAGACAGACGGAGGTTCGTCTGGTGGCAGACGTGGTGGTGGCGGTGGCTACTCTCGACGCTATTAAGCCTTAAGACAAATTATCTTACTCTAAGGTCTTAAAGGCAGACAAGAGAGTCTGCCTTTTTTTTCGCTCAGAGCCACTAATATCTAAAATAAAGTCCATTTAGTAGAAGGAGAGAGAATGACTCAAGTCATCGTAGGTGAGAATGAAGGGATTGAGTCAGCCTTACGTCGATTTAAGCGGCAAGTTTCTAAGGCAGGGATCTTCCCTGATATGAGGAAGAATCGTCACTTTGAGACACCCTTGGAAAAACGCAAGCGCAAAGCAGTAGCCAAGCAAAAACAGCGTAAGAGAGGTTTCCGTAGTTAAAACCTACAGTCTTCGCTCAACTCATGTAATTATTTTTTGAACAGATATAGCACTGTAACTCCAGAAGCCAAATATATTGTCATGAGTAAAAACTAGGCTTCTGGCAAATCTAACAACTATACCATTTAAAAACTAAATATTTGATTTTTGATGAAGTATAATGCGATCGCTTTTTGTGTAGAGAGAGGCGATCGGTTTTTTGTCATTTTCTGCCCTGCAATATCCCCCACTTTCCCAAAAAGTCGAGGATCTGTGTTTGAGCGATCGCTAGTTCAAGATAAACTCTTAAAAAGAGTACACAGCTGCAAATTGCTTTGCTGTGGCATAGAAAAAAATGAAATTTTTGGGCATAGATTTAGGCTGGAAATCGCAACCAAGTGGGCTGTGTTGCTTGGAGTGGAAAAAAAATCAACTACAAATACTTGAAATTGATCGCAAAGAACAAATAGCAGACATTCTGACTTGGATTGATCATTGGGTACAGCCAGAAGAAAGTGGCATTATTGCTGTAGACGCACCTACTATCATCCCTAACGCAACCGGCAGTCGCCTACCCGACAAACTCACTCATAAGTATTTTGGGAAATATCATGCAGGATGCTACCCAGCCAATCTCAACTTACCTTTTGCAGAACGCACGGTTAAATTTGGCTTAGAACTAGAATCTAAGGGTTTTGATCACGCACCTACCATCGAACCACAAAAATTTGGCAGATATCAAATTGAAGTTTTTCCCCACCCAGCAATAGTGCATCTATTTGGCTTAGAACGAATTCTTAAATACAAAAAAGGACGCCTCGCCGAGCGCCGTTTAGAACTTATAAAACTCCAAGATTACATTACAAAAACTCTACCCTTGCTAGAACCAAGCCTATGCTTTTGTAAAAACCAAGAATTTATTCTTTTATCTTCTACTGGTGCGGCACTCAAAGCTGCTGAAGATAAACTCGATAGCCTAATTTGCGCTTATGTCGCTGCCTACTGGTGGTACTGGGGTGAAAAACGTAACCTGGTGCTAGGCGATCGCACCACAGGCTACATTGTCATCCCGCAGAGAAGAGGAGTGGGGGAGGGGGAGAGTGGGATAAAGACGCAAAGAAGGTGAGACGTGGTGACGCGGGGACACGGAGAAAGAGGATGGGGGGACAAAGGGAATTGTGAATCACGTTTTTGCTCCTCTGCTCCTCTTCCTAGTCCCTAATCCCTAGCCCCCTAGTCCCTTTACTGTGCCCAAACAATCAACCTTGGCTCATAAGAACTCGAAAGGTATTTATGTTTAGGTAATACACGCAAAGATAGGCCTTGCAAACCAGAGGTAGTGTACAAGACATTAGCAGTGTAAATACTTAAGCCTTGTGTATCTTCTCCTTGATATTCCATAATTACAGGTATGCCATTGACAATCTCACCATTGGCATCGATCGCACCTTGGTATAGTTCTACCTGTACGTCATCGTTTGTGAGAGTTGCTAAGTCAAGCTTGGCTTTAACAACAACAGTTTGATTAACTTTAATGTCTGTACCTGAGGATACATCAACATCTTTAATTTTGATATCGTACCAGTGTTCATAAAGTTTCGCTTTCCAATCTGCCAATTCTTTAGCGGGAGTGTAATCATCTTCAGTCAGGGTGAAGTAGCGATCGCTTGCCGGGAAATATGCTCGTTGTGCGTATTCTCCCACCATCCGCGCCGTATTGAAGTACGGACAATTCAAGCGGATTGCATCTTTCATTTTGTCAATCCAGTGTCTGGGCAAGCCATCAGCATCGCGATCGTAGAACAACGGTACAACTTCTTTTTCTAATAAGTCATACAAAGCATTTGCTTCTACTTGATCCTGATAATTGGGATCATCGTAAATCTCGCCATGTCCGATCGCCCAGCCAGTACGGACGTAATCTGCTTCATCCCACCAGCCATCTAACACGCTTAAATTCGGCAATCCATTCATTGCTGCCTTCATGCCACTTGTACCGGAAGCTTCGCGAGGACGACGCGGTGTATTTAACCATACATCACAACCCGCAACCATCAACCGGGAGATATATATGTCGTAATTGGGAACAAATACAACTTGTTTTTCTAAGCCTTGTTCGCGAATAAAATGATTAATGTCGCGGATCAGCTCCTTGCCAGGAATATCTCTGGGGTGAGCTTTTCCGGCAATGACGAATTGCACTTTACGGTGTTTGTTACTCAACAACAGCCGCTTGATACGTTCAATATCTCGCATCCACAGGGTAGCGCGTTTGTAAGTAGCAAAACGGCGGGCAAAACCAATAGTGAGAACATAAGGATCGAGAACTTCTTGCGCTTGATCAATTTCGCTAGGAGAAGCGCTGCGATCGTACAAATGTTTCACTAGACGCTCCCGCACATACAAAATCATATCCAAGCGACAGCGTTCGTGATTTCGCCATAACTCCTCATCAGGAATAGCATCCATACGATCCCACAATGGGTGATCGGTTGATGCAGATGACCAATTGGGGCCTAAATAGCGATCGTATAATTCCTGAGTCAATTTAGCAACGCAACTGCGGGCATGAACACCGTTAGTAATAGCATTAATTGGTACTTCTTCTACTGGTAAGCCTTTCCACAAATCTTTAAACATCTGCCGCGATACTGTACCATGCAGCTGTGCCACACCATTAGAGAATGTAGCCATTTTCAGTGCCAACACTGCCATACTAAAAGGCGCAGATAAATCCCCAGTATTCTCCCGCCCCAGAGCTAAGAATTGGTCTTTGTTTAAACCAAATACATCTGCGTAATGCCCCAAGTAGTGCAAAACTTTGTCTGGAGGAAACAAGTCAATACCAGCTGGTACTGGTGTATGGGTGGTAAAAATATTTGTAGATGCTACAACCTGTTTCGCTGCATCATAACTCGCCCCTTCTTCCTGAATTAGGATGCGGATGCGTTCTAGGGCAGAAAACGCTGCGTGTCCTTCATTCATGTGGTAGGCAGTAACGTTATATCCCAGTGCTTTCAACATCCGCACACCGCCGATACCCAACATCATTTCCTGGTGGATGCGCATATCAATATCTCCACCGTACAATTGATCTGTAATGTCGTGATCGTAGGGATTGTTGGGTTCAATGTTGGTATCGAGCATATATAGCGGTACCCTGCCTACCTGCACGCGCCAAACTCTGGCATACACAGTGCGCCCTGGATAATCTACCGCAATCCGCAGTTCTGAACCATCAGGATTGCGTTCCAGCTGTATAGGCATATTGTAAAAGTCGTTGATTGGGTAGCGTTCCTGCTGCCAGCCATCAGCATTGAGATACTGAGCAAAGTAACCTTGTTGGTACAGCAAGCCCACTCCCACCAAAGGCAGCCCCAAGTCGCTAGCCGATTTCAGGTGATCTCCAGCTAGTACCCCTAAGCCTCCAGAATAGATGGGCAGACAATCTACAAGCCCAAATTCAGCAGAAAAATAGGCATAACATTCTGAGGATCGAGGATCGGGGATGGAGGATTTGGGATCGAAAGAAGACAAGGAAGAATTTATCCCTTGTCCTCCTTGCCCCTTATCCCTAGCCCCCGATCCCTTTTCTCTCGTTTTCTGATACCAAGTGCGCTCTTTAAGATAGTCTTCTAGCTGCAAGGCGGCACGATCCATTTGTGCCAGAAAACCTTCATCCTCTACTACTTCCGTTAACCTTATTTGGCTAATAGTTCCCAGCATTAGAACTGGATTGTGATGGCTAGATTCCCACAAATCGGGATCTAGACGGCGAAATAAGTCTTTAGTCTCAACGTTCCAATCCCAATGCAGGTTGTATGCAAGCTTCCGCAGAGGTTCTAGTCGCGGAGGCAAAGCAGGAGAGACGTTGAATGTGCGAATTGGCTGCATATGCAAGCAGAACTCCAAGTCTAGCTATCGCTATTGTTGTCTGTCTTTTGTTAATGTTGCCAATTTTTTATACTGTGTTTGCAAACTAACGTTGACATTGTTAAGTTTTGCAAACAATTCTCATCCTTGTCAAAACAGTCAACAACAAGTAAACAGCTATGATAGCAAGTAATTGTATGATTTATCGTAACAGCAGTTATATAGTGGTTACTGAGGTTAATAATTCAGTCTTTAACACCCCAAAAACTCTCAAATCAGCATTAACAATCCTTTTTATTGCCAAAAGCCAAGATAATTATAGCTAATTTACTCAGAATGACTTTGAGTCAAAAACCCGAACAGCAAATAATGAATCTACTAGCGATCACACCTCACTACTTCCAGAAGTATCAATGAGCATATAGTGATTAGACATTAGGCTTGCAAAAAATAATCTTTATAAAAAATAAGGAAATTTCCCTGTCAGTTTTACATCTAATCAGGTTTAAACCATCCTTACGACAGTTACAATTCAGCTAGCTCTTTTGAATTTATACTCAAGATAGATGTCAATATATATTCAAACTAGTAAGAAATATTAATAGAGATTCTAAAGATAGATTCTAAATATGCCAGGATAAATATCTAAGTATTTAAATTGACACACAATTATCAATTAAGTTAATTAACTTAAATTTAGAATTGATCAATTTAAATCCTAGCTTCATCTTAACTTAATAAAATAGCCAAATATATTTAAGTTAATTTTAAGTTAATTTTTTATTTCGTAGCAATGAAATGATTTATGCTATAGGTAATCATAATTTTGTTCAAAAATAATCTGTAGACAAAGAAAAGTAATTTGGTTGGTCTGTAGTAATCTACGTACATCATGATAAGAGCAGCAATTTATACAAACTGGCTGCAGGAAAGCCGTCACATAAATCGGGGAAGCGCTTACCTATTTACGGTTAAGTTGAATGTGATGGCCGAGGTAGGAGATACTCCGCCCTAAGTTTAGTTGTACGTAAGCAGGAGTATTAAAAATTCAACAGCTACATTGTTGGGTCAAATGACAAGGAACCTCATGTTGGTAATAAATATTTCCAAAGATGTAGTGAGATTGAATTTCAACTTTTCTAAGTGAATGTCGAGAAGATTGAAACTGTCTAGCAGCAAATGGTATTGCAGATTCAGTATTCATTACTGAATGTACTAGCAGGTGAATATAAATATTTTCTTTTTGCTTGAGAAATCACAAAACAAAAGTCGATTTTAATCATTTGTTTTTGTGTTTTACTACTTTGATGGTAGCAGCCTCTAGGTACTGAACTGGGCTAAAAATTATCTCTAATGCAAGGGAAGCTCTGCTATTTACGTTCCTAACTTTCACATTCTCTTACAAAGCTCTGTTAGTAGCAAAACCTTTATTATCAAGTTTCTGGAGTAGAAATTGGTAATTCTACAAGTAGATATTGATTTTACTATTACCAGTTTTACCTATTAAATTTTCTGCGCTAATAGACTTGATATTAACTGCAAGTAAATAGAATCCAACTTTGTATATATATGTTGGATATTTATCAAAAACTCATCGAATTTCAAAATTACACTAAAAGTGACAAAGAAAAATTAGATTGTAATTTTGTTTATTCCTCAGAAAATAAAAGTTTTATCTTTGATAAATATCTACATACAATTGCAAGATTGATAGTGGTGTTCAGATTAACAACACGAATTGACCAGTTAGCCAAAAAGTGGAGAGTAAATTAGATGGATAAGCAACAAATTTTTGAGAAATGGCAGCGTTTTAAGGAAGTTTTATTAATTAGCTTTTTAGGAGCACTTCCAACTATTGTTTTCGGGCCAAAACTGCGAAACTTACTATACCGTTTTATTTTTGCCCGAATTGGTAGTTCAGTTTATATCCAAAATGGAGTTGAATTTCTTGGTGCTGATTGTATTGAGATTGGCAATAGTGTGCATATTTTCAAAGGTGTTCGTATAGATGCAAGAGGAAATAATAATAAACTTTCCTTAGAAAAAGGAGTTGCTATTGAGAGAAATGTTGATATTGGTTGTTTAGACAATACATCAATACAAATTGCTCAAGATACTTTTATCGGTCCAGGTGTTTCTATTACAGGCCCAGGAAATATTAAAATTGGAAAACGGTGTTTAATTGCAGCCCATTCAGGGATATTTGCCAATAATCATACTTTTGCAGATCCATTATGTTACATAGCAGATCAAGGTATAACTCGCCAGGGAATTGTTATTGAAGATGATTGTTGGCTGGGGCATGGAGTTACAGTTCTAGATGGAGTCACTATCGGTAAAGGCAGTGTAATTGGGGCAGGAGCTGTTGTTACTAAAGATATCCCTTCCTTCTCTATTGCTGTAGGGGTACCTGCAAAAGTAGTTAGAAAAAGAGTTAGTAAACAACAAATCAACCCTAGAGAATCAGAGATGAAATTGACTAAATCTTAGAACAGCAAATATATCCTGCTTTTTATTAACTAAGGCAGCCAAAGCCTTACCAAAAATAGATGCAGGAAGATAATTATACACAGGGAAATTTATAATTCTGTTGTGTATTTGATTACATTTTTCCCAATTTACAAAAGTCTAGAAGCATCTTTTTACCAAAATAGTTACCAGGTTTAACCTGGTAACTAATAATCTTTTTGTATTCAATTTTACTCATGAATAACAAAAATGTATCTAGCGAAATTTCACTAGAGATAGTACTTTTAGTCACTAAAAAGTAAGTATTATTACAGTTGTAAAATTAGCTGTTTGAGACCAATAATTTATTGTCAAAAATATACCTTTATTTTAAAGCTGGAAACATCTACTCAGGACAAACGTCAGAATAGGCACCAGTTTATAGGTGACGAATCAAGTTTAGTCAGTCAATGACAAGAAGCTCTTACAACAGAGCATGACAATCTCTTTTCCTGTAAAAGTGCAACCTGTTCCTATAATCAAATGAGATAACCTGGGTGAGTGGTAAGTACCCAACTCAGCTAGCTGTGGAGTTTATCTCCTCACTTATGCCAGTCTTGTCTAAAAAGAGAATGAGATTTGGGTAAGATAAAGTAGCTATCTCTATGTGCATGGCAGACTCAAAAATTTTTCATAGCCAAAGGAGCTATCTTTCATGCTGACTTTAAAAATCGTCGTTTATATTGTTGTTGCCTTCTTCTTAACTCTGTTTGTTTTTGGCTTTTTGTCAAACGATCCAGCTCGCAACCCCGGTCGTCGGGACTTAGAGTAATATCGAGACAAGTTATCCAAAATTGCCTAAAGGTAGAACAGAAATAGACGCCTTTGGGGCGGCTTGCTTAAAGTTTAGAAGGCACAAAGTCGGAAGGCAAAATTTTTAATTAGTCCTTCCGGCTCTTAATTTGGCTATTTGTTTGCTTGACTATGCTGAAATATGCTTCATCCATTTCTGCCGCCCGTTCCGCCTCTGGTTCTCAAATCTCCACAATCTACGAATCTACTAGCGATCGCCCTTAGTGATCGCCAGTTGAAATTAACTACCGATGCTGATAGCAAAGCACCAGTAAACAAAGATAATTCTCAGGGGCAACAACAATCACCACAAAAGGAAACTTCTAGCAATACGGGCAATGCTCCACACCAATACACTTCTTCGCAGTTAGGTGAGGATGAACTATTAGCTGCCAAGACATTACCTGCACCGACTCAGCAGGAAATCCTGCCGTTTACATTTTCAGATCCCACTATTGCTAAAAATGCGGCGGCATTAGGTGAGCCTTTGTCTATTAGCGATCGCTCACTCCAATTTGCCCAATCAAACGACAATAGAGTGATTTTAGGTGAGCCGTTGTCTATTGGTTATCCGGTGCAGCGCATAGAAATCTCTCAGCCAAATCAAAGAGAATGGGGAAAAGGGAACGGAGAGAACTCTGTAGACGCGAAGCGGCTTCCCATAAAGGTGCGGAGGAAACCTCCGCTCAGAAGTTCGGAGGAACAGGGGGTTTGTGAGAGGCAATGTTACCCCAACCCAAACTTGCAACTTATAGAAGATGGGATTTTAACTCCCCATCGGCAAATAAATCAATTATCTCCAACAGAGTTACAACAATCGGCTGAAAATTTAACCCCAACTCAACCAAAGGATACAGCTACTGCAAATTCTCAAAACTCAGAAACTTTTCAACTGGCACAACAACCCATCAAAATCCAATTCAACAGCCACAGTAAAACAAGCCAATCACCAAAGCCCTCGACTATAGTCTTTAAGTCTCGCAGCATTACAAGTCAATTACCAACGCCTGATCCTAATATTCCACAACAGCCTCCGCAGCCTGCACCTACAACACCAAACACTACACCAGCACAACCAACTCAACCACCTACAGCACCTCCACAAGATAGAAGAGTAGTTGAAGTAATAGCAGATAGGCAGGAGTACGACGAACAACGACGGGTAGTGACAGCAGAAGGTAATGTGGTTGTGCGTTTTGATGGAGCAGTGGTGGATGCCGATCGCCTGCAAGTAAATTTAGATAATTTGATCGCCGTTGGTGAAGGAAATGTGGCACTGACAAGGGGCGATCAACTATTGCGGGGAGAGCGTTTTACTTACAACTTTATTCAAGATAGTGGAGAACTGACAGCAGGTAGTGGTGAAATTTTTATACCCACAGTTGGACAGGATTTTACTTTCTTGCCTACTGATATTACACCGAGTGGAGTACCAGCTCGTCCAATTAGCGATCGCATCAGACAAAATCAACCGTTGACGGCGGGAAGCCCAGGAGGAATTGATATTGGTGTCGGAACCGGATCTCGTGCTAGAAATTTAGCAGGGCAGCAACAGGGAGGGCAAGTTAGGCGATTGCGCTTTGAAGCTGCACACGTTGATTTTTATCCACAAGGCTGGCAAGCTAGAGATGTTCAAATTACCAATGATCCTTTTTCCCCTCCAGAATTAGTTCTAAGGGCAAATAAAGTCACCTTGACGCGAGAAACTCCCCTACGCGATCGCATTAAAACAGAGGGACAGCGTTTAGTATTCGATCAAGGGTTGAGTGTACCCATACCTAGAGATGAGCAAGTGCTTGATCGCAGGGAACGTGAAGTTACCCCAGGATTAGCTTCTATTGGCTATGATGGCCAAGATAGAGGTGGTTTATTTGTGGAGCGCAGTTTCCAACCCATCAGTACAGAAACTGTTAGCTGGAGCTTCACACCTCAATTTCTAGCTCAAAAGGTTGTAGAAGAAGGTTTTAGTAATATTCCAGGGCTGTTTGGTGCAAGAACAAGCCTCAATGCTACTTTAAGTCCACGGACAACAGTTGAGGGTAGCGGGCGATTAAATAGTTTTGACTTAAGTCAACTAGAAGACAATCTGCGAGCAAGTTTACGATTGCGTCAATTATTGGGTGATATTACAAACCCCCACACTTTGGCATTAGAGTACAGTTACCGCGATCGCCTCTACAACGGTACCCTTGGTTTTCAAACTGTTCAGAGTAGTCTTGGTGGCGTGATCACCTCTCCTGTCATTCCTTTAGGTAATGGTATTAACCTTAGCTATCAAGGAGGTGCTCAGTATATTAATGCCAGAACCGATCGCCAAGACTTACTAGAAACAATTCGAGACAATGATCGCATCTCACTCGGACGTGCTCAAGCCAGCGTTGCCTTAAATGGAGGAATTTTACTCTGGCAAGGCAAACCATTAGCAGCTACTGCCACAGAAGGTTTACGATACACACCAAACCCAGTTGTTCCTTACCTGCGAGCATTTGCTGGAGTAACTGGCACTACCAGTTATTACACTAGCGGCGATAATCAAAACTCTTTGTTTGGCACTATCGGTTTAGAGGGGCAATTAGGAAATTTTTCACGTTCCTTTTTTGACTATACCGCTTTTAATGTCAGTTATTCCCAGGGACTTAACAGTGGTGAATCTCCGTTTTTGTTCGACCGCGTTGTGGATACTAAAATCTTGAATGTTGGAATTACACAGCAAATCTACGGGCCATTTCGCCTTGGTTTTCAAACATCCGTTAACATAGATACGGGAGAAAGCCGTAGCACCGACTACATTTTGGAATATAGCCGTCGCACTTATGGCATCACCTTGCGTTACAATCCAGTTTTAGAATTAGGTGGTATTAGCTTCCGGATTAGTGATTTTAATTGGACTGGTGGCACAAATCCATTTACTGGAGTTAAGCCGGTGGTTGGTGGTGTAGAGCAGCGAGATTAATTTTTAATTCGGAAAAATCCTTGCAAAAAGTAAAAAATGTTGATAAACAATCTTTCTATCCACAGCATAGCCTGATCCAACCATTCCAGAATCAGTTCTAGCGGATGCTTTTCATAGCCAATTAATTTGGCTTTGATTTCAATCCAATCAGGCTTTGCTTCGATTTGAGTAGTTGGAGTACCATCTTTTACTAGCCCAAAAGTAGTGGATGCTGTTTGGGTTGCAGTGACAACTTCTGTAGATGTTTTTCGAGTGGTAGTGAATTTAAAGACTGATTTTTGAAGTTGTACTAATTTTTGAGAAGCTTTTGATTTTTGTCGTGGTAGTGCGATCGCTTTAAAACGATAAATCAGCTTTTTAAACGGGTAATTTAGTTTCTGGCTAGGGAGGAGAGCAGCATTATTGTTTGGGGAAGATTCAACTAACTGATTGTTTATAGGTTTGCTAGTCTCTTGAATTTCACCAAATAAATCGCTCTCGTTTAGCCAAGGATCTATTAAGTAAGTATTGGGTATCTGAGAACCTGGAGGCAAAGTTTGGGGATGAAAACTTTGTGGGAGTCTTGTTAATTTTTGTGGTTTCATCCCAGGAGTAATTGGCAGAACAGCCGAAGCTTGATTTCTCAACGTGTTCGGCTCTAGTTTTTTGCTCTTGCGTTCTCCAAAAAAGAAATTTAGTGCTGCCCAAATCAAAGCTTGAATTTTGGGTGTTTGATTGTTTAAATCATCGGCAGCAACTGTTGTTTGACTGCTAGCAGGGAACTGCTCTTGACCGTAAATAAATATATATAATTGAGTGTGGATAACTTGGAGCAGTTCTGAACTAGCGCGAGAAATCGGTATTAAAGCATTTGATTCCAATTTGGCAACGGTAGCGTCTAATAATGTTAGCGATCGCTCCAGATGAAAAATATATGAGTAATCGATATTATTTTCTGTAAAACTAGAAGGTAGCAAAGGAAGAGTTTTGTCAGTTTTACTAGAACTTAACTTATTTAATAAATAATTAATTTCACTTAAAATATTTGTTTCTTTTTTTGCTGTTATGAAGCGCCACCGACGCCAATAATTAGCAATCTCTGTCATGATTCGCTCTTCCAAGAATTCCTGCTGCTTGGGCGTCAAAATATCCAAAATTTCATTGTGACGAGTAACAAGTACCAACTGGTGATTCGATAACTGTGAAGCTATCCCCTGAATTTGGCAAAGAGTAGGAGAGTGGAGGAGTGAAGGAGTGGAGGAGTGGGGGATAATTCTTCCCCATCTCCCCGCGTCGCCACCTCCCCGTATCGCCACCTCCTCGCGTCGCCACCTCCTTACTTCCTTTGCGTGCAGATACTCTATTACCCGCAGCACTTGCAAAATAGGGGTATCAGCTACTAGGGGAGTTTCGGGTTGGGAATCGGTATCATGTGCTTCTAGTTGTGGCTTGCTTTGTTCTTGTCTCCCATCGAGTTGTTTACCAGCTGATTCAACAGCTTTTTGAATTAGCTGGAAGAAGGGGTACATCAGTGCCTCTAGGGACAAAGTGGCAGCAACTTGCAGATTGCGGAAAGTACGTCCCAATCCTTCGCCCCAGCGCCGCGATTGTTGGTGGACAAAGTTAAAAAGTCTGCTTTGATAACGTCCAGAGGAAGCAGGAGGCATGGTAGTGAATTTTTGTTGAGATGTTTGTGAATTATTTGATTCCCACCAAACAATGTGATTGTGTTTGTTAGTAGTTAGTAGTTAGTGGTTAAGTTTTACCAATAACCAATGACTAATGACTATCCACTAACAATTATCACGAAAAATACGTTTTTTGATGCCAACATAGCTTTGTAGTGTCCCCATCATAGCGGAAATATGGTCTTTCCCGTGTCGCAATCCAGTACGCAATTAATCTTGGCAGAAGTTGAGAAATTACGCTCTTTTTGTCAAGAGAATATACTACTAAATTGGCATTATTTTGCAGGTGATTTGACTATTGCTGAGGTAACTTCAGCCTCTTTGTCTGGTTGGACACCTGTCGAGCTAAACGGTAAAGGACATATCGCTTGGGCTACCGGGCAAGAAGTTTTGTGGTTAGCTCAAAAGTTTGTGATTCCCCAAGATATACAAGGTTATTTACTTGGGGGTTTGTCTTTGCGATTGGCGTTAGTTTGGTGGGCAAATTCTGCTGAAGTTTATGTGAATGGAGTTTTGGCAGCCGAGGGAGATTTGTTTGATTTTTGCCCACGGGTATTACTCTCTTCGGCAGTAACGCCAGGAGAAGAATTTTTTGTGGCTTTGCGTTTGGTAAGTCCAGGACATTGCGATGGGGCTTTGGTGCGATCGCTTTTGGTTTATGAATCAACTGATGAGAGTCGTCTTGATCCTGGTTTTGTGGCTGATGAGTTGGCTGTGATGCAGCGTTATTTGGAAAGTTTTGCACCTGGGAAGTTGGATGATTTGGCGGCGGTGGTGGAAGAGGTAATGAACCGCAGAGGCGCAGAGAACACGGAGGAGGAGAAAGGAGAGTTAGAAAAAGAGCTATTTTTTTTGCGAGAAAGTTTAAGTAAATTTAAAATCCCAAGTCTAGATTCTAAAATTTATCTGGTGGGTCATGCTCATTTGGATATGGCTTGGCTGTGGCGGGTGAGTGAAACTTGGAGGGCGGCACAAAATACTTTTGAGTCGGTTCTCAAACTTCAGCAAGATTTTTCGGAGTTAGTTTTCTGCCATTCAACTCCAGCTTTGTATGCTTGGGTTGAGAAAAATCGTCCGGATTTGTTTAGAAAAATTCAAGCAAAGGTGGCAGATGGATCTTGGGAAGTTGTTGGCGGTTTTTGGGTAGAACCGGATTTGAATTTGATTTCTGGTGAGTCGATTGTCCGGCAGTTGCTGTACGGGCAACGCTATGTGCTAGAAAAGTTTGGCAAGCTTTCAGCTGTGGAGTGGGTTCCGGATAGTTTTGGTTTTTGTGCAACGTTACCGCAGTTTTTACAACAGGCGGGAATTAAGTATTTTGTCACTCAAAAGCTGCGTTGGAATGATACGACTAAGTTTCCTCATGGTGCTTTTTGGTGGCGTTCTCCGGATGGCAGTGAAATCTTCAGTTTTATGTCTGCACCCATTGGTGAAGGTATAGAACCTGTGAAAATGGCTGAACACGCTCTTGAATGGCAAAATCAAACTGGTTTTGCTGATTCGCTTTGGCTTCCTGGTGTTGGTGATCATGGCGGCGGCCCCACCCGTGATATGTTAGAAATTGCTCGTCGTTGGCAGAAATCTTCTTTTTTCCCAAGGCTGGAATTCACGACTGTTGAGAAATATTTAAAGCAGTTACAGTCAACAAAAAATACTCAAGAATTAAATATCACCCCATCCTCCCCACTCGCGACGTGGGACGATGAACTCTATCTTGAATTTCATCGCGGCTGCTATACTACCCACGCGGATCAAAAACGCTGGAATCGTCACTGTGAAAGTTTGCTTTACCAAGCGGAACTGTTTGCTGCGATCGCAAGCATTCGCTGTGGGGCAACTTATCCCAAAGCTGAACTGGAAGCGGTATGGAAGAAGCTATTATTTAACCAATTTCACGATATTCTGCCTGGCTCTTCGATTACTGAAGTTTACGAAGATGCTTTACCAGAGTGGCAGGATGTAGAAAAAGTTGGAACTGAGATATTGCAAGGCTCTCTGGGTGCGATCGCATCTCAAATTCGCTTCCCAGATCCACCGCTATCTGGTTGTCTGCCTGTAATAGTGTTCAATTCCTTAAATTGGCAGCGGTGTGAAGTTGTTTCTGTTTCTTTACCATCAAACGCTCCACTAGAGCAAGACTGGCATATATACGATACTACCGGGCAAGAAGTTGTTTCTCAGTTGAGTGAAGCAGCACTAATATTTGTGGCAAGTGATATTCCACCTGTCGGTTATCGTCTTTTTTGGCTATGTGGTTCTCAGTCTAAAAAAGGCAATAGTAACGCCCATTATGAAGATATCAATTTGAGTTTGCAAAAGCAAGAACAATTTCCGCCAAAAAATTTGACTCTAGAAAATGAATTTTTACGGGTAATCATTGACGAGCAAACTGGTAATTTATCTAGCGTTTTTGACAAGATTAATAATAAGGAAGTTCTCAACCAAGCAGGTGGAAATCAATTACAAACTTTTCAAGACAGTGGTCAATATTGGGATGCATGGAATATTGATCCTAATTACGCCCAGCATCCTCTACCATCAACTCACCTCAAATCTATTCAATGGCTAGAAAACGGGCCAGTGCAAAGCTGCTTGCGTGTGGTGCAGCAATTTGGCAACTCGGAGTTTTGCTGTGATTACATCCTGCAAGCAGCCTCACCGATACTAAGAATTGCTACCAAAGTTGACTGGCAAGAACGTCAGGTACTCGTTAAGGCAGCTTTTCCTCTAAATCTTGAGGCAGATTTTGCTACATATGAGATTCCCTGTGGAGCAATTAACCGCCCTACTAAACCCCAAACAAAGGCAGAACAAGCAAAATGGGAAGTACCTGCTTTGCGCTGGGCAGACTTGAGTACGAACCACGAGGGGAGTATTTATGGCGTTAGTTTGCTCAATGATTGTAAATACGGTTATGATAGCCAACCAAATCAACTACGTCTAACCTTATTACGCAGCCCCAACTGGCCAGATCCACAAGCAGATCAAGGATTGCATGAATTTACCTATGCTTTGTATCCTCACGCTGGTAACTGGAAATCAGCCCAGACGGTACGACGTGGCTATGAATTCAATATTCCTTTGCAAGTCCTGGTAAATCCACACAACTCCCAATTTGAATCCTTATCGTCGGCGGAACAACTTCCTGCAAGCGGAATAAATTTTCTAGACTTATCTGCTGACAATTTAATTTTAATGGCGTTGAAACAAGGGGAAGACAATGAACAGGATTGGATTATTCGATGTTATGAATGTCATGGAGAGACTGCGGAGTTATTTTTGCAGAATAATTTGGGATTAAGTTTAGAAGATTCAGTAGATTTATTGGAGTGTTCCTTATCTACTTCTGGATCTGTATCTGTTGCCCAAAAAGTCACTATTAATCCGTGGAAAATAGCTAGTTTTAAACTGAAGGTTAGTAATTCTGTAAATTCTTAATCCCGTGCTTAAATCCCCGACTTATTGTAGACGCCCGGTAGACGCGGTAGGCGCGTTCGCCGTCAGGCGTTGCGTTAGCTAGCGACTTCCGTTCAGCGTTGGGCGTAGACGCAAAGCGGCTTCTCGCAGAGTAGCCCTTCCCGCAGGGTAGGGTAGGTACGGCTTCTCGGAGAGCGGGTAGCTTCCCAAAGGGTAGAAGTCGAGGATTTACTAGTTAGCTACATTAATATAGTGGACTATTAGTTGATGAATGAAAAATGGATGATTGAGTTTGAGAGAAAGCTTTTATGGCATCGGATGAAATAGTAAATCCGGGAAGACAAAGTTAAATATAGCCCAAGTTGAAAAGGCAATTACTACCGCAAGGACGGCAAGTACAGGCGCAAGGGAAAGGTATCTAAGGAAATAGCCTTGTTGCTGTGTTGGTTTCTGAACCATCTTATTTCTCAAATGCTTGTATGGATTACACTGAATTTTTTACGATCACACACTGTTGTATGTAAATCATCCAAAAATATCTTGATTTTGTACTGTAAATTCAACTTTCAACATTAGGGAAGGAGTTCAATTTAGAGTACATTCATAAGATTAATTACGAATAATTGCACATCCTTCTGACTAAAGGAATAAAAATGAAAGTTTTAATTAAATCAGCTTTGTTATCTTCAATACAATTTGAAATCTTCTGATTTATCTGATTTATATATAGTAATCAGACTGAATTTTTGAAAAAATGTAAATAATACAAAAAAGTGCTTGGAAGATGCGTTACGTTTCGCTAACACACCCTACTATATGTATTTCAAAAAATATAAGCTTAGATAACAAATTAATAACAAAAAATCATCCGTTAGTAATAAATTCAAATCCAAGTTTTGCTAATTCTTACTTAGATAATCTTCGTTAGCTCAATTGATTATGTCGCAAAAATCTTTAGATCCAGAGATAAAAATTATCTTTTATTGAATGCGAAAAAGCTATGAAGTCAGAGTGATGTATTACCACATCTATAATTTATACCCATTGGAGTAAGTAAGCGATCGCCCCAGCCCAAATAATCACCCCACCCAGACAGCTTATGGGCAGGGTTATTTAAGATGAACTGAAAAATAGAAGCTTGGCAAGCAGGCTTGCTTAATCTTCATGATCCTCAAATGGGTCACTTAATTCTTTGGCAGGAGGGCCAAAAGCAGTGTAAATAGACAGCGCCGTAATCACAATTACAATTGCGCCAACAGAAATGCTAAGAACTGTTGCGGGTTCCATAACTTAAAGATAGATTATGAGTGCTATTCTTATAGAATATTACAGAAGATTAAAAAATGCTTTGGCAAGTAATCTTAAAGGTGAAATATGGCACAACGGACGCGGTTGGGAGATATCCTTAGACCACTTAACTCTGAATACGGTAAAGTTGCTCCAGGTTGGGGTACTACCCCCCTGATGGCTGTTTTTATGGGGCTGTTTTTTGTGTTTTTGCTGATTATTCTCCAACTCTATAACAAGTCAATAGCAATTCAAGACGTTAACGTAGATTGGCGGAGTTTAGGGCGATAACGAATACAAAAGTTCAAAAGCTTGCATAAAAAGCTCCTCCACCCGGCTCGACCGGGTTTTTTTTGTTAAGTCGGCAGAGTTGGTAGTTGGTTTGTCTACTGTACGGGAGGCAGCGCGCCCTTGCGGGTTTTAACAATAATCTCTATAGAATAACAAAACATCTCAATAAACTAGCCCCTACCCACTATCTACTAACCACTAACTATGTCTAAACTAAATTTGTGGGTTTATACAACAATTTTTTAGTTGACAGGATAAAAACATGAATGTATTTGGTATCGGTCTGCCGGAAATGGCTTTAATTATGGTTGTGGCACTGTTAATCTTCGGCCCCAAAAAGTTGCCAGAAATAGGTCGTAGCATGGGAAAAGCGATTCGCGGTTTTCAAGAAGCTTCTAGGGAATTTCAAAACGAATTCCAAAAAGAAGCAGCTCAAATCGAAGAAGCTGTAAAGACTACTGCTGAACTAGAACCCAAGCAATTAGAGGCAACTCACAAGGAAGAAGCTTGAAGATAGAAGGCAGTAGGCAGTCTCCACGAAGAAAATTCATCACCAAGCATGAAAAAGGTATTTCTCCTAACCCTATTTTCAAGTTAGTAGGCAGCTATGCTGAAGTTTAGATATGACTTAATTACTTCATAATTCATAACTCATCATTCATAATTCAGATGACAGAAGCTACTGCCCAAAAAGCTTTGGTAATTCCCCAACTGATTGTCGGTTTGGGGAATCCAGAGCCTAAATACCACCAAACACGCCACAATATCGGTTTCGCTGCTATAGATGCTCTATCGCTTGCTTGGAAAATTTCTTTAGCAGAAAATCGCAAGTTTCAGGGTGAATATGGGGAAGGTATTGCACCAAACGGAGAAAAAATCCGCTTGCTGAAACCATTGACTTATATGAATCGCTCAGGACAGGCAATACAATCTGTCATAAGTTGGTATAAATTGCCTCCTGAGTCGGTATTAGTGATTTATGACGATATGGATTTGCCGCTAGGAAAGACTAGACTGCGCTTGTCTGGTTCTGCTGGCGGACACAACGGCATGAAAAGCGCGATCGCTCACCTCAGTACACAAGATTTTCCCCGTTTGCGGATTGGCATTGGCAAACCAAAAGGTATTGCTAATGATGTAGAAAATGGTGCAGTATCCCATGTTTTGGGAAAATTTTCTGCCTCTGAAACTCAGTTTGTATCCCAGATATTGCAGTTTGTAATTGAGTGCGTGGAATTATCTCTTAAACAAGGTGTAGAAAAAGCAATGAATCGTTGCAACAGTCGTACTCTAACCCTTTTAGAGACTGAAAATTCTACAACCAAAGCTGTGTAAATTTTATTTAATTTTTATAAGTTTTACTTATGTGATTTTCCTGTTTTAAGATTGATGGGCAGCAATAGAGCCTGCCCTATCTTACCAGAATAGAATCACTATCGTTTTTCACAGCAAATTAACCGCACCCCATCAAGGGTACGGTTCCTCTTGCCAATTTTTTGTCAAAATGATAACAGAGGGGCTGTGGTTAGTTTAATTTGATGTTGTCAAACAACGCCATTACCAAATTAGGTTTATTTAAAACGCCGCTTGCGTCTGGCAGCCACTGCTTTGCGCTTGCGCTTTTCTAATGGTGTTTCAAAGTGGCGATGATACTTAACATCAGCTAATATCCCAGCTTTGGACACCTGGCGCTTAAAGCGACGCAGTGCTGATTCTATTCCCTCATTCTCTCCTAATACCACCTGGGTCATTCTGGCTTCGTCCTCATTTCCTCATTATCAATATCTCTCATTGTAATGCCGCCTTCAACTTGAGGAAACCTATGTAAGATACTTGTGACTTAAAGTCATGTGATCACTCTTGTGAAGTTGAAGGAATAAGGGTATAAATCCCTTTTGCTCAAAACTTTTATCATTAAACCTACAAAAGTAACTTTTACAAAAAACTATTTTATACAGCATCTTAGCTGAGATTATTCTTTATCCTCAGTTTTGTGGCTCTAATGTATTAATAGCAAGAGCAAGCTGATAAAGTTGGCGACGCGGAAGAGAAGTGAATTTTGCTAACTCACGACTAGCCTGCGATCGCGACATTCCCTGAGCCATTAGTTTTGTTAACTCAACTTTTAATTCTGTCTCGGAAAACTGCACTTGAGTTGGTGGCTTACCTGCCACTACTAAAGTGTATTCGCCTTGAGGCTCGCGATCGCGACAGAAAATAACTGCTTGCTCAAGCGTTCCCCGCCAAAATTCCTCATAAAATTTCGTTAATTCTCGTGCCAGTACAATTTGGCGAGCGCTGCCGAAAATATCTGCTAAGTCTTGTAATGTTTCTCGCAAACGATGGGGAGATTCGTAGAAAATGAGAGTGCGAGATTCACTGCTTAACGATTCTAAGTGTTCTCTTCGTCCTTGGGCTTTTGCAGACAGAAATCCTTCAAACACAAATCTATCCGTTGGTAGCCCGGCGGCACTGAGAGCCGTAATTGCTGCACTCGCACCAGGAATCGGAACTACTGTAATTCCCCCATCAGTACAAGCTTTAACTAATTCATACCCAGGATCGGAAATTCCCGGCATACCCGCATCACTGACAAGAGCGATCGCCTTACCTTCATCCAAATGCTTCAACAATTCTGGGATGCGGCTATTACGATTGTGTTCGTGATAACTCACTTGAGGAGTTTTAATTTGAAAATGCTGTAGTAATTTCCCTGTGTGGCGTGTATCTTCTGCTGCAATTAGATCTACAGCTTGCAAAATTCGTACCCCCCGGAAAGTCATATCTTCCAGATTGCCAATTGGTGTGCCGACAACGTAAAGTGTTCTTGGTTTGGGATCGGTTTGCATGAAAGAAATTTTAACTTGTTAATAGTTAGTAGATAGTAAGTAGACATAATTAAATGTAAGTTAGCATTTTGTTCGTAGTAAGCGATTTATCGCTCCGCGTATAGATCTTAAGGGCTAAAGCCCTTACTACGAACTTTAATTTAATTTAGTTTTTCTACTTAGTTAGAAGATAGTAGTTGAGTTTTAGCAATGACTAATGACTAATTATGGCTTATTTGTTGGTTTAGTAACTTTGGATCTAATTTACCTTGCCCAATCTCTCCCAAAGAACAATCAGAAAATAGTTGCCACAGACTATATTGTCGCAGCAGGTGGCCCGGCGACAAATGCAGCGATCGCTTTTAGCCATTTAGGTAGCACAGACACAACTCAAAATTTTTCTACCTTGTTAGGTATAGTTGGTTCTCATCCGCTAACGCAATTAATTCGTAAGGACTTGCAAAAATATCAAGTAGCAATAAATGATCTCGATTCTACAACTAACAACCCACCACCAGTTTCTTCTATAATTGTTACCCAAGCCAGTGGTGAGCGAGCTGTGGTTTCCATCAATGCTGTCAAAACTCAAGCTGATCGCGAAACCATTCCGCCAGAAATTTTACAAAATATAGATATTGTGCTAATTGATGGGCATCAAATGGCAGTTGGCATCGAAATCGCTCAAATGGCAAAAGCCAAAAATATTCCAATTGTTATTGATGGTGGTAGCTGGAAAGCTGGATTTGACAATCTCTTACCGTTGGTAGATTACGCAATTTGTTCTGCTAATTTCTATCCTCCCAACTGCCAAACCCAAGAAGATGTGTTTGCCTATCTTAGTCAAATTGGCATTCCTCATATCGCCATTACCCACGGCGAAAAACCAATTCAATATCTCACACATCTGTTCCCCTGCAAGCGAGAGGAGTTGGAGGAGGGTAAAACTGGCGTTGTGGATGTTCCAAAAACTCAGGCTATTGATACACTGGGGGCTGGAGATATATTCCACGGTGCTTTTTGCCATTACATCTTACGAGAAAATTTTATCGATGCTTTAGCATCAGCAGCGAAGATTGCTGCTTTTTCCTGTCAATTTTTTGGCACGCGTCGCTGGATGGAATCTTAAATACAGGGCAAATTGAATGCAAGATTTACAAGAAATACTTTTATTAGCTCGTTCCATCAGTTGGGAAGCAGCAGATATCCTCCGTTCTTACTATCACAAGAATTACAACTCTCTAGAAGTACAGTATAAAGATAGCGATCCTGTTACCATTGCTGACGTAGCTGTAAATAACTACATTTTAGATAAGCTACAAGCAGCTTTAGGGAATGAAAATTTTGTCTATATTAGCGAAGAAACCTACAAAGAAGAACAAAGCAAGCAATTAAATTCAGCATGGGCATGGATTATTGATCCATTAGATGGAACGCGAGATTTTATTGAAAAAACTGGGGAGTATGCCATTCATATTGCTTTAGTCAAAGCTCATCGTCCGGTACTAGCCACAGTAGCAGTTCCGGAAGCAGAAAAATTGTACTACGCAACAAAAGATGGCGGAGCATTTGTAGAAACTTCTGATGGTAAAAGCACTGCTTTAAAAGTATCGCCACGCGATCGCATCGAAGACTTAACTCTCGTTGTCAGTCGCAGTCATCGCAACGAAAGGTTAAATTATTTACTGCAAAATTTGCCTTGTCAAAATCAAAAATCTGTTGGTAGTGTTGGTTGTAAAATTGCCACAATTGTCGAACATCAAGCAGATGTTTATATTTCTCTTTCTGGTAAATCTGCTCCTAAAGATTGGGATATAGCTGCACCAGAATTAATTTTGACAGAAGCTGGCGGTAAATTCACTCATTTTGACTCGACACCGTTGCAGTACAACACAGGAGATATCAGTCAATGGGGTGGTTTATTAGCTAGTAATGGACAGTTCCATCAAATACTTTGTCAGGATGCACAAACAATTTTAAGAGAGTGGGAAAAAATCAATTCTAGATAATTGATAACATAGATAACATCGATATAAGCTTTCTCAATAGCTATCTACGAGTAGTAATCAATCCAATCATACCTCTTCATTTACTACTGGTTTTTGCTCGTGCAATCGCATTTTTGATTGTACTTAGGTGATTATTTAATCTGCAAAAATTATCGCATTAGTCTTGATTAGAAGTTTTCACTTAAACTCAATCTTACCTGATCTCGTAATTATTAAAGTTTTGTAAATAAAATCGGATTTTTACGGATTGTTCCAAGTAACCCGTGATGTCAACAGTGCGAATACGTCAGCATAATCGACATTAACTGCTTGATAATCATTAAAGGTACAAAATGGCTTTTAAATCTAACGTTAAATTGACGATCGCTCTTAAAGAACCCGATTTAGATGCAGAAGATTTAGAAAAACAAGCGCGAAATCTTGTGCGGGAATTAAAAGACTTAGATGAAGTGGAAAAAGCAAATCTTGTCGCAGTGACACAAACCCCTCAAGGCTCGAAAGGCTATTGAGCTAAATTACAATCGACTCAGCGATGCTTATAGTAACCGAGGCATTGCCTACGGAAATCTTGAAAATAATAAGAAAGCAATTGAGGATTATAACCAGGCAATTCGTATCGATTCCAACTATGCCCATGCGTACTACAATCGAGCTGATATTAATTCTAAGTTAGGAGAAAAAGATAAAGCGATCGCCGATGATCAAAAAGCTGCTGAACTATATCAAAAACAAGGAAGTATACGAGATTATCACAAGACATTAGACAAAATCAAAAAGCTTCAGCAGTAGTCATATTGAAATTAGGCATATTTCCGTTACAATCAACTCCTGTGGACAGTCAATAGGGAGAAACTAGGGTTGCCTACACTTGGTGTAAATATCGATCACATTGCCACCATCCGACAAGCACGACGGACGGTAGAACCAGATCCTGTAGCAGCAGCAGTATTGGCAGAATTAGCCGGTGCAGACGGGATCACTGCCCATCTACGCGAAGATAGAAGGCATATTCAAGAGCGAGATGTGCGGCTATTGCGACAGACAGTCAGAACACACCTAAATTTAGAAATGGCTGCCACAGATGAAATGGTAGCGATCGCCCTCGATCTCAAACCAGACTACGTAACTTTAGTTCCCGAACGGCGGGAAGAAGTAACCACAGAAGGCGGACTGGATATCGTCGGTCAAATTGCTAGAATCGGAGAGGTTGTTGATAAATTACAAAGCGCTGGCATTCCAGTGAGTTTGTTTATCGATGCAGAACCAGCACAAATTGAAGCATCTCGAACGGTAAAAGCAAAATTTATTGAACTGCACACCGGACGATATGCTGAGGCTAAAGACGAAACAAGTCGCAACCAGGAATTAGACTTGTTGGCAACCGGGTGCGAGCAAGCGATTAAAGCCGGATTAAGAGTTAACGCTGGACACGGACTCACCTACTGGAACGTCTATCCTGTGGCTTGTCTTCCTGGCATGGAAGAACTTAATATCGGTCATACTATCATCAGTCGGGCAGCACTTGTCGGCATGGAAAGAGCTGTTCGAGAGATGAAACTTGCCATGCACGGGCAGTTCTAAAGTTTAAGCGATCAATTCATATTTCTCCTTCTGCCCTCTGCCCCCTGCCCTCTGCCTTATTCCAAACCTAGAGGGGAAATTCTCTGCGAAATCTAGAAATATGTTGGTATTTGCTTATACAGCAAATGAAATTTTTAGCCAATAATTCTATGAACGCAACACCATCTAAAAACCTTCCACTTTGGGTACAGGATAGAGATACAGTCATTGCACACAGTACTAATGCTACTTGGCGTCACGATACTCCCCCAGATTACACAGAATCAAAAGTGGGTTTGGCACAAGAAAGTAAATGCAATCATGTTGAAGGTTCTCTAGAAGCGATCGCGCAAAACTTAGTCAGAACTTTTGAGATGGAGGCTTCTTTTAAAACCAACCCAGATCAATGGTTATCGGTTGTTAATGACAAGTTTCGCATGAGTAGTAACGGCGGGCAAGCCTATACAGCCGAAGAAGTGTCCGCCTCTGGGACTTACAATTTATTTATCGGCGATACACAAGATTATCAGGCTTCCCAGGAAACCTTTGAATCTTCGGGTAAACTATTCCGCACAGCATTTCCCAAAGGATTTTTGTGGGAAGTGCTAGAAGTTTACTCTGCGCCACCAAAAGTTACATTTAAGTGGCGACATTGGGGAACTTTTAGTGGATACTACAAAGACTATGCACCTACAGGAGAAACAGTAGAGATAGTCGGCATGAGTGTTGCCCACCTCACCGAGGATTTAAAAATTCTTTCTGTCGAACACTACTTCGACAACAGCTTGTTCTTGGCAAAGCTGACAAGTGGCGGAAAACAAACTACCAACGAACAGCAAGCAACTGGTTGTCCTTTTGGCTCGTGGTTCAAGGGATTGAAGCTGAGATAATTCAACAAGGACACAGTAAATTTTACTGTGTGCCAGTTTTCATCATTTAGCAACGAACGAAAATGCAAACATACTATTACGTTTTGGCTTCTCAACGCTTTTTACTCGAAGAAGAACCGATGGAGGAAGTACTGCGGGAACGCACCCGTCACTACCACGAACAAGAAAAAGAAATAGATTTTTGGGTAGTCAAGCAACCCGCTTTCCTAGAAGCGCCTGAAATGGCAGCAGTGAAAGCGAAGTGTCCCCAGCCAGCAGTAGCAATTATTTCTACTAATTCCCAATTTATTACTTGGTTAAAACTCCGCTTGGAGTACGTTTTAACAGGAGAGTTTCAGGCTCCTTCTGAAACTATTTCCGACGCTTTGGCATCCTTAGCTACTGTATCCTAATCAAGAGTAAGGAGAGTCGGGGAAGCGAGAAAAATTTTTATACAATTTTCCGCTACTCCACCTCCCTATTTCTAATGTCCTTTGACGCGGGGATGTGGAGAATAGAATATTTTCTCACCCACCTAGAAATCTAGGAAATAAATTATATATATTTATAGTCAGATCCTGAAGATAATACGGTGGTATATGTATAAAACTGTGTTAGGGAAATCTCAACATTTGTCAAAAACCGTTGGAAGTAGTTTATTGTTGGCGATCGCTTGGTTATTGGCAGGTATAAATACTACCTTTGCCCAGCAACAAAACCTTCCTGTTTGTCAACCTCCAAATTCTGGTGAGTACCTGTTACTAGTAATCAGCCCCACAACAGATAATCAAAATCAATTGCGCCGTGCTTTACCAAAGGAAATCAAAACTACAACCTGTAGATATCTTACCGATACAGTCACGCGAATCGGCGGTTTTAGTAAAGTAGATGATGCTAATCGTTGGGCAAGATATATTAACAGTATTGTCGGATTAACTGCCATTATCACTACTCGACCGGGGGAGCATTTAGCAAACCAGACAATTCCAACAATTCCAACAATTCCAACAACTCCAACAACTCCAACAATTCCAACAATTCCAACAACTCCAACAATTCCAACAACTCAGCTAAATCAATTAAATCAGACAGCAACTTATCAACCCCAACGTCTAAAGCGTGGTTTCGCAGTCTTAGTGGATTATTTCAATCGTCCGGAGGTAGCGAATCAAATCAAAGAAATTGTCAGAGGTGACGTTGGTTTTGTTTCCTACGGACAACGCCCTTATTTGTTAGCAACTTACACAACTAATCAACAAGATGCTTACAGTACATTGCAAAAGCTATCAGAGCGTGGTTTTTTTGCTGTCATTGTTGATAGCAGCAAAGTAATGCTATTACGGCCGATAGTAAATTTACCAAATTCCCATTTCTAAAGTTATCATCTCAACAAAAAATTAAAACTTGCACTTTACTATATTCAATTGCTAATTAGTAAAATCAAATGTAATTTATAAAGCTTGATGTCAATTGGGTGATTAATTATTAGCTAGCTTTTGGTAGTTGCTTATTTAAAGCAAATTAATTACAAAAACTTCTATATTTTTTAGATTAACTTATGAATTTAAGATTAACTCGTAACTTCAAAGTTCATTTTCAGTAAAAACAATCAACTAACAAAATCTCCGTGACGGTTATAAATACTAATCTTAATACCAATAAGAAATTGGGGTAAGTAAACTAACCATTGTCCAGTTTTATATATCATTACTTAATGACCGCCATTAATACTTATTCCTATATCCATATGTTAAAAATGAATTAGGACAATCCTTGCGATTGAATTATAAAGTCTTTGCTTGCCTAAGCTTTATCATCTGTTAATATCCTAAGTATTTTGGCTATTACTATACATACGTAATAGCTTAGTAGTATTTCAAATTGATTGAATTCGCAATTCAAAATCTAAGTCATGATATTACACTGAAATTTAATTATAAGCATAGCGAGCAAGCCAAGAAATGGTAATACCCAATGCCGAGCCAGCAATTACTTGAAAAGGAGTATGTCCTAGTAATTCCTTGAGGCGATCGCCCGTAAACTCCGGGTGTTCATCAAATAGTTCATCAATCATTTGATTGAGAATGCGAGCTTGTTTACCAGCAGCTTGGCGAACTCCAGCCGCATCGTACATAACTATAATGGCAAAAACTGTAGCAACCGCAAATTCTGCGGATGCCCAACCACGAGTCTGCCCTACACCTGCTGCCAGTGATGTTACTAGAGCTGAGTGAGCGCTAGGCATACCTCCTGTCGTCACTAATGCACGTACGTTCAGCTTCCGATTCTTAATTAACTCGATTACGAGCTTTAAAGTTTGAGCAATTAAACAAGCTACTAGAGCAACTACCAGCACCTGGTTATCTAAAATGTCGCCTATGTCCTGCATGGTATTTTAGTCAGGTTAACAAAATTATGAGCAGCGGTTTGATATGTGAGGAAAATCGCGCTACTTCGCATGGGGAAACATCCCAAGTTTTGAGATTTTATGTCTTAATGACTTCTTTTGGCACGCGAATACCCAGAAAGTCAAAAATTAACCTAATGATTGCGACTGGTAATAAAGTGAGCCAGTGCCACTAAAGGTTCTGCCGCCTTTCCAAAAGGTTCTAATTCCGCACAAGCTGCCTCAATTAGTTTTTGGGCTTGTTTTCGAGATTCTTCGATTCCCCAAAGACTAGGATAAGTCACTTTTTTGGCTTGTTGGTCTTTGCCTGCGGTTTTACCTAATTGTTCTTGGGTAGCAGTGATATCCAAAACATCATCAATAATCTGAAATGCTAAACCAATATTTCGAGCATAACTAGATAATCTTTGTAAATCTTGCTCAGATGCTCCTGATAGCACACCACCACAAACAATACAAGCTTTTAGGAGCGCTCCTGTTTTGTGATTGTGAATAAAATTTAGTGTTTCTAAAGAAATATCTGACTTGCCTTCCGATTCTAAATCTACTACTTGACCACCGACTAATCCAGCAGCCCCTACAGCACGTCCCAAATGAGCAACTACCTGCAACACTCGTTCAGGAGGCACATTTTTGGTATTAGCGGCAATATACTCAAAAGCGTAAGCCAACAAGCCATCTCCAGCTAAAATGGCAACATCTTCTCCATAAACCTTGTGATTCGTCAGCTTTCCACGACGGTAATCATCATTATCCATAGCTGGCAGATCGTCGTGAATTAACGACATCGTGTGGATCATCTCCAAGGCGCATGCTGTTGGCATTGCCATTTCGATCGTACCGCCTGTCATCTCACAAGTTGCCAGGCAAAGAATGGGGCGCAGACGCTTACCTCCAGCTAAGAGAGAGTAACGCATAGCTTCGTAAATTTTTTCTGGATAACGCACGGAAATCGTCTGCTCCAGGGCTGCTTCACAAAGCTGTTGTCGTTCTTTCAAATAGGTAATGAGGTCAAAATTTGCTTGTTTTGGAGTCGGTTTCAAGTTATCCGCTGCTACCATTCCTATATTTCCTTATGTTTTATGTTATTTATGTAACAATTTTAAGGGTATGTGGTAATTTGAGATTTAGAATTTGGCTCTACTCTTAACTAACCATAGTTTTTGGTTTGATGAGTGCAACTGGCAACTTAAAATCTCTAATCTAAACTTTATTTTGTCACCCTTAAATAAGTAGAAAAGGTATTTTGCAGTAACATGGCAACGGTCATAGGACCAACACCACCAGGAACTGGGGTGAGAAATTCTGCCACACCAGCAACTGAGTCAAAATTGACATCTCCGACTAGGCGACTGTTGCCACCGACATCAGTAATGCGATTTATCCCCACATCTACCACAACAGCACCCGGTTTCACCATTTGTGCTGAAATCATTTCTGGACGACCTACTGCTGCAATTAGAATATCAGCATTTTTGGTAATGGCAGCTAGATCTTGCGATCGCGAATGGGCAACTGTCACCGTGGCATCAGCTTCCAATAGCATTAACGCCAGTGGCTTGCCTACCAAAATACTGCGTCCTAACACTGTTGCTTGTTTCCCTCGCAAAGGAATTTCATACTCTTGCAACAAGCGCATTACTCCTGCTGGAGTACAACTGCGTAAACCACGTTCTCCCCGCATTAATTTTCCCATATTTACTGGGTGCAGTCCGTCAGCATCTTTGTCGGGGTGAATTTGATGTAATAGAGAAACAGCATCCAAGTGGTTTGGTAGGGGTAACTGCACTAGAATACCATCTACCCGCTCATCCTGGTTTAGAGTATGAATAGCTTCCTCAAGTTCGGCTTGAGTAGTTTCTGTAGGGAAATGCTTACCAAAGGAGGCAATACCAACTTTTGCGCAAGCTCGTTCTTTGCCGCTTACATATGCAGCTGAAGCGGGGTTGTCGCCAACCATTAGTACTGCTAAACCTGGTGGGCGTCCTATTTGAGGTTGTAGTTGGGTAATCTCAGCAGCAAGTTCTTGCTGAATTTTTGCAGCTAAAGCTTTACCATCGAGTAACTTGGCAGTTTTTGTTTCCATTCTATTATTAGAAGTACGCTCTTACTTTGGCATTGCTGTCCGATACCGTAGCAGCACTCACCAAACATAGACTCCTCAAAGAACTGTGAGACTTTTAGTGAGGGCTTCATTGATAGCTTTTGGTTGATGTTTATTTGCTGTAGGAAACATTAACCAACTACCAACAATCAACGACCAAAACACAATTTCTCACAAATCAGATCAGAATCTATATCTTTATCTTCTCAGATTGGTTGCTTCAGGTGGGAGTGTTTTTCTCATACCGCAGCATCCTATTGATAGGAATTTACTCATTTAAAGTTGCGGCTCACCAACTACTGATGCCACAATTTCCGGAAAAGGTATCTTTTATGCTACAAGCAAAAGAAAAATTCCTCATTATTACGGTATCTCGTTTGAGTTTGACGTGTCTCTTTTTTACAGGATTAGTGGGTTGTAGTCAGTTTAGTTTTTCCAAGGTAAATGCACTAGGAGCAAATGTAACTCCGATTCGGGAACTACAATCACAACCAAGCATCGGTACAACGGCATACATTCAAGGCAAAGTCGAAAGGCGAGTGCCTTTACTGAAGCGGCAGGCGTATCTAATTAACGACTCCACAGGAAAAATTTGGGCTATTACCAATCAAACAGCTTTGCGAGAGGGAGAATACGCAGTCATCAAAGGCAAAATTAAATATCAGCCTATACCTATAGCTGGCAAAGACTTTGGAGAAGTATTTCTAGAAGAAAAGTAAAATTCTGAACATCAAAATATAGCTTTATGGATGGATCTTAGCTAGATGCTGTAGCACTGTACCTAACATCAAGTCGCCCTGTGTTTACACATTTTGGTTGCCAGTTTTGGAAAATATGGGAAAAACCAACAAGATATGGACAATAAAGAATGTTGGTACTTATACAGTAGTAAATATGGCTGCTCATGTAGCGATCGCAATTCTCTATCAAAAAAACAAGTTTCTCATGCAACTGCGGGATAATAATCCCAATATTCTTTATCCTGGATACTGGGCGCTATTTGGCGGACATATCGAATCCGGTGAAACTCCAGAGATAGCAGTAAAGCGAGAAATTTTAGAAGAAATTAATTACGAGCTACCACAAAAATTTGATGAGTTTGGCTGTTATGGTGATGATAGGGTGATTCGTCACGTTTTTCATGCGCCGCTTTTGGTGGAATTAGATCAGCTAGTTCTTAGCGAAGGTTGGGATATGGGCTTACTTACACCGGAAGACATCTGCCAAGGTAGCTGTTATTCAACAGTAGCAGGGGAAATCCGACCTGTAGGAACCGTACATCAGCGCATATTATTAGATTTTATGCAGAAAATGAATAAATAGAATCAGTGCCATGCAATCAGTAAACAAACTACCGCGATGGTTAACCTTTGGCTTGGCATTTCCCCTTGTCATCCTCAATGGCTGGGTATTGCTTCAGGTAATCAAGTATTTTCAGCCATTAGTTAGCATTTTAGTTGCTGCCTTATTGCTGGCTTTTCTTTTAGATTATCCCATCCGGTTGTTTCAAAAACAAGGAGTAAAACGCAACATAGCTGTTACAGTCGCTTTGTTGATAACTGTGGTGATATTAGTAGGTTTAGGCATCACCTTAGTGCCGCTAATAATACAACAGCTCAACGAATTGGCTAACATTTTGCCCGCTTGGATTGATTCTGGTACTCAACAGCTACAAGCTTTTCAAAACTGGGCAACAACAGAACAATTACCAATAAACTTAAGTGGCTTATTACCCCAGCTTCTTGATCGAGTCTCAACTCAAATTCAAAATTTTACTGGTAGAATATTAAGTCTTGCTTTAGATACTATCGGCAGTCTCGTCAACACCTTGCTGACAGTAGTCTTGACTTTCTACCTTGTTTTGAACGGAGAAAGTATCTGGGACGGAATATTTTTGTGGTTTCCAGCGCACATCGGAACATACATTCGTCAATCACTACGCGAGGACTTTCAAAATTACTTTCTTGGTCAATTAACTTTAGCTACTATATTGGCAACAGGAATTACACTTGCATTTTTAGCGCTGCAAGTTCCATTAGGTTTATTATTCGGATTAGTTATTGGTTTTTTTGCCTTATTTCCTTTTGGTACAGGAATAGGAATTGGTATAGTTAGCTCTTTAGTGGCATTAAATAACTTTTGGTTAGGAGTAGAAGTTTTAATTGTCGCAGTAGCAATTGACCAATTTAATTCTAATTTTGTTGCTCCTCGCATTCTCGGCAATTTAACTGGTTTAAATCCAGTTTGGGTAGTTATTTCCTTACTTTTAGGGGCGAAATTGGGAGGGTTATTGGGGCTATTAGTTGCCATTCCTTTGGCTAGTTTTATTAAAAGTGTTGCAGATACTTGGCGTGAAGGAAAATTTGAGAAAGTGGAGAAGATAGAATCAGAATCAACTGTAGGAACAAGTCAGACAGTCATGTAATAAATCACATAATGAGGGAATGAAAATCTCTTTCCCCCAACCCTATTTTCAAGACAGAAAATAGAAACTTTATAGTTAGTTATATAGGTGAGAATTCTCAATGTTGGCAAGCTATATTGACAAAGCTATGGAACTAGCAGTTTATGAGATTATTGAAGATGATAGAACTTATACTATTTCTTTGTGAAGCTGCGCCAAATTTTCTCCGTACCTCCTCTCTTTGTGTTCTTTGTGGTTCGTTATTTATTTCTTGCGCGTCAGCGCATCTTCATACAGAGTTGGTATTATTGGGGTGAAATTCCTTCTTTACAGGGTGTCTGGGCGTGAATTAAGAGAAGCTTTGAGTGACTGGATAGCGCTGCGTTTGCGTTTGGGATTTGATATTCCTGTCATTGCGGATATAAATCTCAACGAACTTACTAAACAAGTCTAAAAAATTATTCCCAATCGTCATGAAGGAGATTTTAACGTCGGTTTACGATCGCGACTACTGCGACGAGCTAGGGTTTCTCGTGAGGAATGGTTGGGATAATTTCTCATTGGCGATCGCGCTCCTCAAATCACAAGAACCACCTCCACCAACACCACCCACGAGGCGAAGTAACCGAAGAGTTAGAAAACTTTGAACAAAATCAAAAGTTATTGATGCTGCTGCGATGGGTACTTTAACTATAAGTACTACGCAGGGGTTGGTTTGAAATAGGGAATTTCCTATTTGGAGGTTTAGTTGTATTTTTAGCACTTATTGGCATTTCTGGCTGGAGACTTTCCAATCTGCTGAGTTTTCCAATTTTGGTAGGTTTCATATTAGGTTTTTCCTTGGTGTTCTTTCCCTTAATTTGGTTTCTGTCTCATCTCAAATCTCAGATGCTTCAGGCTCTGCAGATGACTGGAAATTCCAAGTAGCAGTGCTTGCAGATTATCCACTTTTAAATGTTAGTTGGTTAGGCAATCAAACCAGTACTTTAGAATCTCTTGGTTTTGTCCAGTTAATGGATTATAAAGTTGAACCAGGTACTGGATTTGCTCGGTGTTTTGCCCACCCACAACATTATTGCTTTGCTGAAATTGGTCAGATTTTTGGGGCAAATGGAGAGGCAATAGTTGAACACTGTACGGTTTTTAGTATTGTGGAGCAAGATTGGGTAGTCGGTGCTATTAATCGGGAAGTTAATCAAAATGATGGGATTGCATACATCTGGCGTCACCCTAAAAAAGTGGGAACCTACTATCAAAATGTTAGTTTTGATGAATTTTTCCAAGCTCACTTAAGATTTCGTCAGCAAATACTCGATGATTTAGGCATAACTGTATCTACGGATGTTTCGTGGTTGCTTTTAGAAACCTAGAACAACAAGCTACTATTTACCGCAAAAAAACTATGAGGCGAAAACCTCTTTTATTGTCAATACTAGAAGCAACACTGTTTGAACTAAATCCTAAATCTGAATGGTTGGGTGATTACCCAAAAGAAGCGGCAAAAAGACGAGCACATCATCGCTAAATTTATTGAAGTTGCCATTTGAAATCTAAGTCATGCTTCAAAAACCACATCTTCATAAAGTGCTGCCATAGTTCCTTCAAAATTAATGCTATTCAGTCGAAAGAACTCTTGCTGCGAAGTATACGATCGCAAAACCCACAATCCTTCACTATTACGTTGGAAGCACTCAACTCGCTGACGTTTAGTGTTAATTAAAACATACTCTTGCAAGCTCTCCAATGCTTGATAATCAGCGAACTTATCACCCCGATCGAAGGCTTCAGTAGAGTCAGATAAAACTTCGACAATTAAACAAGGATATTTTTTATAAGCTGGCGTTTCTTGGTCTCGTTGGTCGCAGGTAACCATCACATCAGGATAGTAAAATCGATTTAGGGATTCGATTCGTGCTTTCATATCAGAAATGTAAACACGACAGCCAGATCCGCGTACATGATTGCGGAGCAGAGCAAACAAATTCCCGGCAATAGTAACGTGAGGATCGCTTGCTCCAGCCATTGCGTAGATATACCCGTCAATGTACTCATGCTTGACATCACTGTGTTCCTCCATTTTGAGGTATGCTTCGGCAGTGAGATAGTCTTTTTGAGGAGAAGCAATCATAAGTTAAAACCTCGCTGGGTTTTGATCCCAATTTGAAAAATGATTGCGACAGATGGAATACCTAAGAGCTGATCCAGTATTTTTTCACAATCTAATATCTAAAATTGTATGAGTTCTAGGTTAACGTTTGAGAACAGCAAGTTAGTCTCAGTTAGTTAACAAACCTTGAACAAAATGAAAGTATCGCTGATAACGCGATATCATCGTATCTTGTGTCAGTTGCCATCTGTACTGCTAAATCATCGATGACTGCTTCTCACTCTGCATCCCAACCCACTGGAAACAACAATGCGATTGCGCCTATTTCGGATTATCGAATCGTGGATCGCAGCAAGCTGACTCAAATGTTCCAGCATTATGTCGAAACGAAAGAGAAGTATCCTCATGCTGTGTTGTTGTATCGGGTGGGAGATTTCTTTGAATGCTATTTCCAAGATGCTGTAACTTTGGCACAGGAATTAGAACTTTTCCTGACTAGCAAGCCAGTCGGAGAAGTGGGCAGGGTAGCAATGAGTGGCGTACCGCACCATGCTTGGGAACGTCATGCAACTTTGTTGGTGGAAAAAGGCTACGCAGTTGTAATTTGCGATCAAGTGGAAGATGCGGCGGAAGCTACTGGCAGATTGGTGCGGCGGGAAATAACACGTATTCTCACTCCTGGTACTTTGCTAGAAGAGGGAATGCTAAAATCGGGTCGCAATAATTACCTGGCTGCTGTGGTAATTGCGGGGGAGCATTGGGGTTTGGGGTATGCGGATATCTCTACAGGTGAATTCCTCACCACTCAAGGCAGCAATTCAGAACATTTGACACAGGAATTGATGCGCTTGCAGCCTGCGGAAGTTCTAATTCCTACCAATGCTCCTGATTTAGGAGGTTTATTACGTCCGGGAGAAAAATCTGAGCATTTACCGGAATGTTTGCCACCTGCTTTTTGTTATGCTTTACGATCGCAAATTCCTTTCTCGGCAGGAGAAGCTAGAACCAGATTGTTGCAAAAGTTTAAAGTGCGATCGCTAGAAGGTATGGGTTGCGAACATCTTCCCCTCGCTGTTCGTGCATCTGGCGGCTTGCTGCAATACTTAGAAGAAACCCAAAAACACAACTCGGTTCCGCTCCAACTCCTCCGCACCTACACCATTACTGATTACTTAATCGTTGACCATCAAACACGTCGCAACCTAGAAATTACGCAAACAGTCCGAGATGGCAGTTTTCATGGTTCCTTGCTGTGGGCGCTAGATAGAACCAGTACAGCAATGGGCAGTCGTGCCTTGCGGCGATGGTTCCTGCAACCGCTACTTGATATTAAAGGCATTCGGGCGCGACAAGATACGATTCAAGAACTAGTAGAAAACACTCCCCTCCGTCAAGACTTACGCCAGTTGCTACGGCAAATTTATGACTTGGAGCGCCTCACAGGCAGGGCTGGATCTGGCACTGCTAACGGCAGAGATTTAGTAGCTTTGGCAGATTCGCTTTCTAGATTACCGGAATTAGCGCTGTTAGTGTCAGAAACTCGTTCTCCTTTTCTCAAAGCTTTACAAAAAGTGCCGCCTGTATTAGAAGAACTGGCACAAAAAATCAGCGCTCATGTTGTTGAGACGCCACCAGTATATATTAAAGAAGGTGGATTAATTCGTCCTGGAGTGAACAAGCACTTGGATGAAAGACGTGTTTTGGTGGAAGAAGACCAAAAATGGATTGCTAATTTGGAAGTAGAGGAACGATCCAGAACAGGAATTCAAACACTAAAGGTAGGATTTAATAAAACTTTCGGTTATTACATCAGTATTTCTCGCGCTAAAGCTGACCAAGTACCGTCAAATTATATACGCAAGCAAACACTGACAAATGAGGAACGCTACATTACTCCAGAATTGAAGGAACGCGAAGCACGAATCCTCACAGCGCGGGACGATTTAAATCAGATGGAGTATGAAATTTTTATAGCACTGCGAGAAGAGGTGGGGCAGCAGGCGGAGGTAATCCGTAATCTTTCCCGTGCAGTCGCAGCAGCAGATGTACTGTGTGGCTTGGCAGAATTGGCAGTGCATCAAGGCTATTGTTGTCCACAAATGGTAGAAGGACGAGAAATTTATGTTGTGGATGGACGGCACCCGGTAGTAGAACAGTCTTTGCCTGCGGGATTCTTTGTGCCGAATTCGACTCAATTAGGTAACAGGGAACGGGGGACAGAGGACACGGAACAGGGGGACACCCAGACACTGAGAGGGAGAGACACCGAGAAAGGAGGAAGCAAAGAAAGTGAGACGGATATCTGTTCAGTTCCCGCGTCCTCATCTCCCGACTTAATTATTCTCACCGGGCCAAATGCAAGTGGTAAAAGTTGTTATTTAAGGCAGGTGGGGTTGATACAACTGATGGCACAAATTGGCAGTTTCGTACCTGCTAGATTTGCTCGGTTGGGGATATGCGATCGCATATTTACCCGTGTAGGTGCGGTGGATGATTTAGCAACCGGTCAATCTACCTTTATGGTAGAGATGAATGAAACGGCAAATATTCTCAACCATGCGACATCGCGGTCTTTGGTATTATTAGATGAAATTGGTCGCGGAACGGCAACTTTTGATGGTCTTTCTATTGCTTGGGCGGTAGCAGAGTATCTGGCAACGGAAATTCGAGCTAGAACAATTTTTGCCACCCACTACCACGAGTTGAATGAATTGGCGTCGCTGTTGGAGAATGTGGCAAATTATCAGGTGACAGTGAAGGAATTACCAGAGCAAATTATATTTTTGCACCAAGTTCAACCGGGAGGTGCTGACAAGTCTTATGGCATAGAAGCAGGAAGATTAGCAGGTTTACCTAAAGTGGTGATTCATAGAGCTAAACAAGTAATGGGGCAAATCGAAAAACACAGTAAAATCGCGCTCGGTTTACGTGAGGGTTTATAAAATAAAGACTAGTGCCGCTTTACGAAAGTATGAACACTGATACCGATGGGTGCGACATAAATTTAATTTTATCCCCCCATAGGGGGATGTATACTGAATAACGTTAGAAGCGTTAACCTTAAGGGAAAAGCTAATTTTGGTATGCCTAATTGGCTTCCTTAAGCAGCGATCGTAAACCAATCTTTGCTATACCTCAAAGCAACACCATCAGTTAATTTGGCAAACTCGAACAATACACTAGATTTGATCTACCTGATCACCTGCTACTGTCAATCGAAAAATTTATCCTTGATCCAGCTCCAAGTTTATGCTGACGCAACGCCAACATACGATCCTCATTGTCGATGATGTAAAAGACAATCGGGAAAAGTATCGCTGCTATTTAACGACCGATCCAGACATCACTTATACAATCTTGGAAGCGAAATCAGCAAAGGATACCTTAGCGCTGTGTCACACTTTGGCGACTGCAAGTAAATCTCGCAGACTTGATGTTATTCTCTTGAAATACCACCTCAGCGATGGAGATGGATTAGAAGTTCTCACTGCACTGAAAGCCCAACTAGGAAAAACCTGTCCTCCTGTAGTCATTATTGATGGTGACAATAGCGCCATAGCAGTTCAGGCAATTAAAGGCGGAGCCGAAGATTATCTTGTTCAGGATCAACTCACATCAGAGCAGTTACGGTACAAAATGCAAAGTGCGATTGAAAATGCCGAACTGCGTCGAGCATTGCACGAAAGTGAAGAAAGATTCCGCACCTCAGTCGAGAATATGCTTGATTGCTTCGGCATCTACTCAGCGATTCGCAATGAAGTAGGGGAAATCGTAGACTTCCGAGTGGAGTATGTTAACGCTGCCGCTTGTGAAGCCAATCAAATGACAAAAGAACAACAGCTTGGCAAAAGGTTATGTGAATTGCTGCCTGCTCATCGCGAGAGTGGGTTATTCGCACAATACTGTCAGGTTGTAGAAACAGGCAAACCATTAGTCAAAGAATCACTCATTTACTCTGATATTTACAGACAAAAACACCTCACTAGAGCTTTCGATATCCGAGTGACAAAACTAGAAGATGGGTTTGTTGCTGCATGGCGAGACATTACACAAATTAAGCGAGCTGAAGAGGAAGCACTCCAAGAGAGCGAACGGCGCTTCCGCGCAATTTTTAATTCCACGTTTCAATTTATCGGACTGCTCACCGTTGATGGCATTTTAATTGAAGCGAATCAGACGGCGCTCGATTTTGGTGGCTTAACCCACGCTGATGTCATTAATCGCCCATTTTGGGAAGCGCGGTGGTGGACAATTTCACCCCAAACTCAAGAGCAACTCAAAGCCGCGATCGCACAAGCTGCAAGCGGAGAATTTGTGCGATATGAAGTCGAGGTTTTGGGAGCAGGCGATCAAGTTACTACGATTGATTTCTCCCTCAAACCTTTGCGTGATCAGTCAGGGCAAGTAAGTCTGTTGATTCCGGAAGGACGAGATATTAGTGAACAAGTGCGCCTCAGAGGCGATCACCAAAAATTAGAAGCTTCGTTGCAACTAGCAAACAAGCAATTAGAGCAAAGAGTCCTAGAACGCACCGCTCAGTTACAGCAAGCAAATGCCACAATCGCTGAACGCGAGGCAACACTGCGGGCTTATTACGACAACGCACCGATGCAGATGGGAGTTGTCGAATTGACTGAGAACGATATTATTCACATCTACGACAACGCTGCTACTTGCCGCTTCTTTGGACGTGAACCAGGCAGTACAAGCAAAAAACTTGCCAATGAGCTAGGAGCACCCCCTGCTGCCATCCAAACGTGGCTAACCCAGTATCACAAATCACAGGCGCAGGGAAAACCAGTGCAGTTCGAGTATATCCACGAGGATAGTCAAAGCAATCTGCGCTACTTGTCAGTGACAGTCTTCCCCATCGATCCAGCCTTGTTTGGGTGTCCTCGATTTTGCTACGTCGCAGAAGACATCAGCGAACGTAAACGGGTGGAAAAAGCTCTCAGGCAAAGCGAAGCCCAACTTCAACAGCAACTAGCTGAGATTGAATCTATCTACCAATCAGCCCCGGTTGGACTAAACGTCATTGACACCAACCTGCGTTTTGTGCGGATTAATGAACGATTGGCACAAATTAATGGATTGCCTGCACCAGAACATATCGGTCGCACAGTACGAGAGGTGCTACCGCATCTAGCCGATGAAGTCGAACCTTTGTTACGACAGGTATTGGCAGGAGAACCGCTTTTAAATGTGGAGATTCAGGGGGAAACTCCGGCTCAACCTGGTGTGCAGCGAATTTGGTTAGAACACTTTTTACCATTAAAAGTTAACGACCAGATTATCGGCATCAGCACGGTTTGTGAGGAAATCACCGATCACAAGCAGCGTGAAGCGGAGTTACGACAAGTACTGCAAAAGCTAAACTTTCACGTTGAGAACTCCCCATTAGGGGTAATTGAGTGGGATCGGGACTTTCGGGTGTCGCGCTTCTCAAAAGAAGCCGAACGCATTTTCGGTTGGCAAGCAGAGGAATTACTAGGCAAGCGATTTGATGAATGGAACTTCATCTTTGAGGAAGATACTGACGAAGTAGTCAAGATAGTCACAGAATTAACCACAGGTATAGAACCGCGAGTAGTAATTCAGAACAGAAACTATACCAAAGCCGGAACAGTAATTGATTGTCAGTGGTATGACTCTGCCTTGTTAGATGAATCTGGCAAACTAGTTTCAGTGTTATCACTGGTTATGGATGTGAGCGATCGCGTCCGGCTGTTAGCAGAGCGCGAGCGAGTTTTGCAACAAGAACAAGCAGCCCGCGAGCAAGCTGAACGCGCCAACCGCGTCAAAGATGAATTTTTGGCAGTTTTGTCCCACGAACTGCGTACTCCCCTTAACCCCATCCTTGGTTGGGCTAAACTACTTAAAGGCGGCAAGTTAAATGCACAAAAGACGGTTGAAGCTTTAAATATTATTGAACGTAATGCCAAATTACAGGTTGACCTGATTGAAGATTTGCTGGATGTGTCTCGCATTCTTCAAGGCAAGCTTACCCTAAATGTTTCCACAATTAATTTAGAATCCATAATTTCAGCAGCTATAGAAACAGTGCGTCTAGCAGCCGAAACGAAAGAAATTCAGATTCAAACTATTATTGAACCAAATGTAGGGCAAGTTGCAGGCGATCCTGCCCGCTTACAACAAGTTGTTTGGAATCTCCTGTCCAATGCTGTCAAATTTACTCCCACTGGTGGGCGAGTGGAAATCAAGCTAGAGCGTGTAGTTGCGGATGCTCAAATTACCGTTACTGACACTGGCAAAGGCATTAATCCCAAGTTTTTACCATTGATATTTGATTACTTTCGTCAAGAGGACGCCTCCACCACAAGAAAATTTGGAGGACTAGGGTTAGGACTGGCAATTGTCCGTAAGTTAGTAGAGCTACATGGCGGTACGATTGATGCGAATAGCCCAGGTGTGGGGCAGGGGGCAACTTTCATTGTCAGACTACCATTAATGACTCCTCACTTAGAGACTTATGTTGACAAGCAAAGGCAGGATGTATCGTTGGATTTAAGCGAAATCAAAATTTTAGTTGTAGATGATGATGCCGATTCGCGGGATTTTGTTAGCTTTGTGCTGGAATTGTATGGGGCAGAAGTTATTAAAGCTGCATCAGCATCAGAAGCACTACAAATTTTGGCATACTCAAAGCTAGATATTCTCATTAGTGATATTGGTATGCCTGACATGGATGGCTATCAAATGTTACGACAAATTAGAACTTGGACATCAGATCATGGTGGACAAATTCCTGCCATTGCACTTACAGCCTATGCTGGAGAATTTGATCAACAACAGGCACTGACAGCAGGTTTTCAACTGCACATACCTAAACCATTAGAACCAGAGGCTGTAGCCGCCGCAGTTGCCAGACTAGCTGGAGTTATCAAAAAATAACCACTAGTTAATTCCAATCTTGTTCCTCCCTCTTAGCACGACTTTTATAAATACCACCAACATCATGTAGAGCACGAGTTTTCTCAAATAATTCCGCTTCGGTTAAACCCCATTGCTGCATAATTTTCTCTAAATCCTGTTGGATATCTCGCGCTCCAGGAAAACCTTGATAGCGAATGCGTAGCCTTGCTAGTTCTACTAAGTTATGGTCTGTCGCAGCCTGAGCCATTAAATTATCAATTAAAGGGCGATCGCGGTTATATAAAGGATGTTGTTGATCTTTAGCTTCTGCACTCATAATTAGTGTGATATGGTTGGTAGTTGTTAATTGTTAATTGCTATTAACTATTAGCCATTTTTCACCCTCTCATCTGTATTTTCTGCTTCTGGAAATAGGTGGCAAACACACCTTTGCTCTTACGGCTCTCCTCACTGCGGTTAAACTGGAAATAAAGATACATTATCCGTAAGGACAATCATTAGACAAAAGTTCAGGTGAGGGTGAATATAATTTTGCCCATAGCCCAAGCAGCAAGGGAGCAAGACCCGCTATGTTTGAACATTTTACTTCCGAAGCTATTAAAGTAGTTATGCTCGCCCAGGAGGAAGCACGTCGGCTGGGTCACAACTTTGTAGGGACTGAACAAATTCTCCTGGGTTTGCTAGGAGAAGGAACTGGGGTTGCTGCCAAAGTGCTGACGGAATTGGGCGTTACTCTCAAAGACGCACGTCGCGAAGTCGAAAGAATTATCGGTCGGGGTTCTGGCTTTGTACCGCCAGAAATTCCTTTTACCCCGAAAGTAAAAACTTTGTTCGAGCAATCATTTAAAGAAGCTCGTAGTCTCGGACACAATTACATTGGTACTGAACACTTGCTTTTGGGGCTAACGGAAGCAGGTGAAGGAGTCGCCGCTAAAGTATTGCAAAATTTGGGAGTAGACCTCTCGCAAATTCGCACTATAGTAATTCGACGTTTGGGTGAAGTCACCTCTGTCGGCGCTGGTAGCAGTGGTAGCCCCAGACGTACCCAAACACTAACTTTAGAAGAATATGGCAGAAATCTTACTAAACTAGCGCAAGAAGGTAAGCTCGATCCAGTAGTCGGTCGCGAGAAGGAAATTGAACGTGCAGTTCAAATTCTTGGTCGTCGCACAAAGAATAACCCAGTTTTGATTGGCGAACCTGGAGTCGGTAAAACAGCGATCGCCGAAGGTTTAGCACAACGTATTGCCAACCAAGATGTTCCTGACATTTTACAAGACAAGCAAGTTATCAGCCTTGATATGGGCTTGTTGGTGGCAGGCACTCGCTTCCGTGGTGATTTTGAGGAACGCCTCAAAAAAATCATGGAGGAAATCCGTTCTACAGGTAACATCATCCTCGTGATTGATGAAATGCACACTCTTGTTGGTGCGGGTGGTGTAGAAGGCGGCATGGATGCTGCTAATATCCTCAAGCCAGCATTGGCAAAAGGCGAAATGCAGTGTATTGGCGCAACAACCCTTGATGAGTATCGCCAGCATATCGAACGTGATGCTGCACTAGAGCGCCGTTTTCAACCAATTATGGTTGGCGAACCCTCGGTAGAAGAAACTCTCGAAATTCTTCGCGGCTTGCGTTCAGCTTACGAGCAACACCACAGAGTCCAAATTTTGGATGAAGCCCTAGTTGCTGCCGCTCAATTATCTGATCGCTACATTAGTGATCGCTTCTTACCAGATAAAGCGATCGATTTGATTGACGAAGCTGGTTCTCGTGTTCGTTTGCGACACTCAACTGCTGTCGCCAATCGCGAACTCAAGCGTGAATTAGCCACCATTACTAAAGCTAAAGACGAAGCTGTCAGAGCACAAAACTTTGACAAAGCAGGAAATCTACGCGATCGCGAGTTAGAAATTGAAGCTCAACTAGCCGACCCACAAGATGGTCAATCTGTCAACAAACCTGTTGTTGATGAAGAAGACATCGCTCAAATCGTCGCCTCTTGGACTAATATCCCGGTTAACAAGCTAACCGAATCTGAGTCCGAAATGCTGTTGCACTTAGAAGATACCCTGCATCAGCGACTCATCGGTCAAGAGCAAGCAGTGACGGCAGTATCTCGTGCCATCCGTCGCGCTCGTGTGGGCTTGAAAAATCCGAATCGACCAATTGCTAGCTTTATTTTCTCTGGTCCTACTGGAGTTGGCAAGACAGAATTAGCGAAAGCTTTAGCAGCTTACTTCTTCGGTTCTGAAGAAGCAATGATTCGCCTCGATATGTCTGAATTCATGGAACGCCATACCGTCTCCAAGCTCATCGGTTCACCTCCTGGTTACGTAGGATACGACGAAGGTGGTCAATTGACCGAAGCAGTGCGGCGCAGACCTTACACAGTGTTGCTATTCGACGAAATCGAGAAAGCACACCCCGATGTATTCAATATGCTGCTGCAAATGATGGATGATGGTCGTCTCACTGATGCTAAAGGTCGAGTAGTGGACTTCAAAAACACACTGATTATTTTGACTTCTAACATCGGTTCTCGCGTCATTGAAAAAGGCGGCGGTGGTTTAGGCTTCCAGTTTGGTGAAGACGAAGCCGAAGCAAGTTACAACCGCATTAAGTCTTTGGTGAACGAAGAGCTAAAAGCTTACTTCCGTCCAGAATTCCTCAACCGTCTTGATGAAATCATTGTCTTCACTCAACTCAAGAGAGATGAAGTCAAGCAAATCGCACAGATTATGCTCAAGGAAGTTGCTAGCCGCTTAACTGAAAAGGATATTGCCTTAGAAGTTACAGAACGTTTCCAAGAACGTGTAGTACAAGAAGGTTACAATCCCAGTTACGGTGCAAGACCTTTACGTCGGGCAATTATGCGCCTCCTAGAAGATTCTCTGGCTGAGGCAATGCTATCTGGTCAAATCGTAGCAGGTGACACAGCTATTGTAGATGTTGACGATGACGGTCAGGTAACAGTACGCAAGTCAGAAAAACCAGAGTTGCTTTTAGCAAGTGTTGGCTAATCTTTACTATGACCATACCAACATTTGCAAGTACTCTAATTCCCTACGCTGGGTAAAACAATCGAGTAACTCCTTCAAGCAAAAATTTGGTGAATATTTACCCCTGGTAGTATTATCAGGGGTTTTATCTTACATCAATATCCGAAAGAAATGCTCAAGAGCGTGAATTATATCGAATCTAATACCTCCTTGACCCTACAGGCTGAAAGCCTGGGGCTACACAAACAAAGCCCACCTGCGCGGGCTATATAAAAAAGGGGTTGAACAACCCGATTTGGTATTATTCCTAGTACCCAATCCCCAGTCACCAGTCCCCTTTCTAAGAAAACCCGCGCCTTTACTGAAGTTCGGCGTCGGGAATGAGTACGTCACTAGTAGTAAATTAGAGTTAGTTCAAAAAGACACTGCCATTTTCTTGAATTCTGATTGCACCTTGATTATTAGTAGCAGTTGTCTGTTCATCTAAAGACAGTTCTAACAAACCAGACTCAGATTTCATAGGAGTAAACTTCAAAAATCCCTGATCTTGGCGCACAGCAGTAATCGTAACTGCTACTGGCAAATCTCGCAGTACAACTTCGTCTCTACCAGAGAGCAAACGCTTTCCAGTATGGCCGATCACTTCATAGGCAACGACAGCATTAGTATTATTTTTAAGTCTCACATTGACTCTGCCGTCTGTAGGCGTCACCGTGGCGATGGGCGCTTGTTGCGTTTGTGGCAAGGGTGGCTGAACAGGGACTGCGGTTGGTGTACCAGGAGTACCCGGTTCTACTTGTTGAGCTCCTGCTTCTGGGGCTGGTGCAGTTGCTTGCGGTTGCATTCTCTGCGTTAACGCATTAGGCGGACATCCTTGCGGAACTAAAACTCTACTATTGTGTGGCTCTTCGTAGAAAATACTAGGACAGGGATTAACTTGAGAACCAGAACGAATAGAAGACTGCTGTTGAGCCGTAGCCGCCTGTGGTGTTACAGGCAAGCCAATCAGCAAGCCTCCGCAAATAGCACCTAGTAATCCAGCAGATTTACGAAAAATTTTATTCATAGTTTACCTCTAGCCTCAAAATACTATCAATAGTCAATCAATCACTAAGTTGATTAAAAAAGTTTTGATTTTTATAAATTTAAATTATTAATTTATAAATTAACAAATGAAGAAAATATAATTCCTCTAACTGAAGAGATGGAAATAAATAAAAATTTATAAATTTGTTTCAATCAAAAGAATGATAAAGCTTAGGAATTGTTAGAGTATTTTTGTTTTTTTAAATACATCTACTTTAAGTAATAGTTTTGTTTTATCTCTAAAGATAGAGGATTTTCTAAATAAGAATTTTAGTTACAATTACGTAGTAATTTGTCATACGGATGGGCGATCGCTTAACTCAAACTTTGGATACATAACATGATCAACTTCTGGAAGATGATAAGTATTTTTGACTTGTGCGACTCTTACAGTTGGTAAGCGTAGTCTCTAGTCATAAAAAAGCAGACACGCCTTGAGAAAAGAAATATTCATAATCACAGGGAAAAAACAATGCCAGATGAAACAATAAGAAAAGACCTTCCAGAAATTGATCCAACACAGATTGAAGACACCAGAACTTTTATTGCTGATGAGCATAGATCTTTCCTTGAGAAGGTTATGGTCAAAGCTGGATTTGCAGATCTGTACGATGCAAGAGACTTTACCGAAGTTGTGTTTCGCGTTATGCGTGACTTAATGACAACAGAAGCAGCAGATCGCGTCGAGGCAGAACTACATCAAGAGGCTGTACCTACCAAAGAAAAAGCCCTACAAATGGAAGTTGCTGAACTTTGGAGAGATACTAATCCAATTGTGGGATTTTTAAGCAGAGTTCGTCCACCTTGGCAAGGTCCAGGAATCTTCAAAATTGATTCTGATCGTTTTCTGTTTCGGGTTGCCAATGAATCAGGAATGCCGCGAAGCGTTGAACGAGAGCAAGCGGTAAAAGCGGTATTTTCTGCTACTAAAGACGAACTTTCCGAGGAACGGATTCAGGAAATCGCAAGCTGGCTCCCCGGACACGTACGCGAACTTTGGGAACAGGCTTAATTGTAAAGTCACCTTCCAACAAGCAATCTTGAAATATCACTTATACCAATTTTGGATTTTGGAACCACTGCGCCCTTGCGGGTTAAGCGCGTTGTAGACGCCCAGAGGGCGGCTTCCCGCAGGGTAGCACCTGGCGTCACCTGGCGTCGGGTTAAGCGCGTTGAGTGCAAGTGGCGTGATTTTGGATTCAAACCTATTGATTAATAGACTAGTCCAGAATTTTGAAACAAGACTTCCGCTCGCCAATTTGGTATCATAACAAATCTGCAAACTTTACCAGTCTTCGGACAAGGCACAGGCAGAAGGTATCCCTACTAATTACCTTCTGCCATCTGCCTTTTATCTTCTGCCTTCTTCAAGGGGAAAGTGACGGTAATTGTTGTGCCAATACCAACAGTACTATCAACTTGGATTTGTCCCTGGTGATTTTCAACAATAGCTTGGGCGATCGCTAACCCTAATCCTGAACCAGTGGAATTTTCTGCTGCTGTCTTTTCATTAGTGTGGGTGCGTGCCGGATCTACTCGATAAAAACGGTCAAATAAGCGGGGCAAAGCTTCTTTTGGAATGCCAATACCAGTATCACCGATTTTAATTTGCAAATGAGGCCCACTATAGTAACGCAGTCCAGAAACTCGGTTTATTCCCTCTATCCTTGCTAATTCTACATTTACCCGCCCACCAGATGCAGTGTAACGTAAAGCGTTGCCAATTAAATTTGTAAACAACCGCACTAGCTGATCCCAATTGCCCATTAATGAGAACCAATTTTCTAGTATCTCAGGGCTGATGTCAGGGCTGGGAGGATCAATGAATTTGAAGCTAATAGTAATATTTTTTTCAGTTGCTAACAGTTGCTGTTCTTCTACCACTTCCATTAGCAAAGCATCTAAAGGGCAAGGAGAAAAACTTTCTTTGCTAATACCGCTATCTTGCCGTGCCAAAAAGAGTAAATCATTAACTAATCTACCCAAGCGTTGTGTTAGCCGTTCTACCAACTTTAATTGTTGTCTGTAGTGTACAAGAGTAGGGTTATCTGCCTGTGCTAACTCTAAGTCAGTCAGGGCTACTTGTACATTTGTTTGAATTAAAGCAATGGGACTTCTAAGTTCGTGAGAAGCATCAGCAGTAAACTGCTTGAGACGTTGATAAGACTCCCGTACAGGCTCCATAGCTTTACCAGACAGAAACCAACCGCTTGCCGCCACAGAAACCACCATCAAACCAGTACCCAAAGCCAAATCAAAAATCAACTGCCGACTCGGTTTTGTGACTTCAAACCAGGGATGGCTAACACGCAGATATCCCAACACCTGTTTGCCAATTTCTACCCGTTGCGTAACTTGCCGTAGTAAAACTCCTGATTCTTCAGCATTAAATTTTGAGCCAGCAGATGAGATGAGTGGGAAAGTGGGAATATTCTTCTCCTTGTCCCCTATCCCCTGTCCCCTATCCCCTTCTCCCCTCACCACATAAACAGTTTCTCCAGTGCGATTGACGTAAATGGGAATATTTAGCGGTTCTGATAGAGTAGACCAAAGTAATTCACCAGTAGGGCTAAACCACTCTAAGTCAATGTGATCATCTTCTGCGGTATCAGCATTGCCGCGAAAACTGGCTTCTACATTTATACGGTACTTACCAGTGTCAGAATTAACAGGCTCAATAACAAGCGATCGCTCTACTACTTCGACTACATGATTCAAAGTATCATCAATCCGCTCAATCAACGTACTGCGGACATATAAATATACGCCAACGGCAAATAACAATAACAGTACTGCGGTGATAGCAGTATACCAGAGAGCAAGACGGCGACGAGTAGTTTGAAACATAGTTGTAATCAGGCAAGAAATTAGGACGCGGGGAGACACGGGGAATGAAGAGGACACGGGGACACGGTGAGACAGCGCTCTTGGTAGGGTTTCCAATGGACAGTTCCTTCAACGGGGGAAGCCCTCCGAAGTCGCCCCAACGGGGGACTTTGGGGCCCCCACGGAGTGGGGTTGGGGGGAAACCCCCGCACGGCGCTTCTCTGGGCAACGGACTGTTCTCCTCCGCAGGCGACTGCGTACACGCGAAGCGGGTTCTCGTTAGAGTACCCGAAAGGAGACATGGAGAAAAGACATCAGTCGCGATCTTTGCCCTTGTCCCCCATCCTCTTTCTCCGCATCTTCTTCCCAGTCCCTAATCACCAGTACCCAATGCCTTTTAGTCTTTTTCAAGAATCAATAGGATTGAAAATGAAGTTTAAATAAAACCATATCTGACAACCTAAACAAACTTCATTACTTGCGGAGGATATAAAAATGTACCGCATCCTATTTACGTTGGTTCTAATTGTAACTTTTGGACTATCAAGTCTGTTTCTACAATATAAATATAGTGCTGCGACAGAGGCTAGTGCTGCACCGTTGTTTGATAATCTTGGCAAGTATCATCATCCCATTTCTACAAAATCGCCACTTGCCCAGCGTTACTTTGACCAAGGGTTAATTCTAGCTTACGGTTTTAACCATGCTGAGGCTGAACGTTCTTTCCGGGAAGCAGCTAGGCTCGATCCCGACTGTGCAATTTGTAATTGGGGAACTGCTCTCGTGCTTGGCTCAAACATCAACGCTGCTATGGATGATGAAGCTGTGTCTGTGGCGTGGGAAGCACTGCAAAAAGCAGTAAAATTAAGTGAAAAAGCTAGTAAGATGGAGCAGGCTTACATTCAGGCTTTAGCAAAGCGTTATTCGCAAAAACCTGTCAAAGACCGTAAGTCTCTTGAAATTGCTTATGCAAAAGCAATGCGAGAGGTAGCAAAAAGTTATCCGGATGACTTAGATGCTGCCACTTTGTTTGCTGAAGCACTAATGGACACCATGCCTTGGAATTACTGGCAAGAAAACGGTGAACCAAAGCCGGAAACACGAGAAATTCTCACTACATTAGACTCAGTATTAAGACGTAATCCTAACCATCCTGGGGCAAATCACTTGTATATTCACGCAGTTGAGGCTGTAAAACCTGAACTGGGTATAGCAGCAGCCGATCGCCTGGGCAATTTAGTACCGGGTGCTGGACACCTCGTGCATATGCCTTCCCACATCTACATTCGTGTCGGACGCTATCATGATGCTGCTATTGCCAACCAAAAAGCCATTGCCGCAGATAAAGCATATACCACCCAATGCCACAAACAAGGTATGTATCCTCTAGCGTATATGCCGCATAATCACCATTTTCTGTGGGCTGCTGCCACGATGGCAGGAAACCAAAAATTAGCAATGCAAGCTGCTCGCGATACCGCAGCGATGGCAGATGAAAAGAAGATGCGCGAACCTGGATATGGAACACTACAGCATTACTATTCCATGCCGCTTTATACCCAGACTCGCTTTGGTAAGTGGGATGATATTCTCGCACAGCCAGCCCCAGCCAAAGATTTGCAGTATCCTACGGGAGTTTGGCATTATGCACGGGGAACTGCCTTTACAGCCAAAGCTCAATTCAAAGAAGCAAAACAGGAACTAGAAAAATTAAAAGCGATCGCTGCCGATTCGACATTAAAAACAGTAACAATTTGGGATATTAATATTACTAGCAGCTTGCTAAACATTGCATCTGAAGTTTTGGCAGGTAAACTTGCAGCTAAACAGGGTGATTACAACAATGCGATCGCTCATCTCAAAACAGCAGTCACATTGGAAGACAAACTCAACTACGACGAACCACCGCCTTGGCATTATCCAGTTCGTCAAGCTTTAGGAGCAACTTTACTTCAGGCTCATCGCCCTAAGGAAGCTGAGATTGCATATCGAGAAGACTTGAAACGCTTTCCTGAGAATGGTTGGTCGTTATTTGGACTGACAAAAAGTCTAGAGGCACAAGGCAAAACTAAAGAAGCTCAAGCAGTGCAAAAACGCTTTGTCACCGCTTGGGAATATGCCGATTTCTCCCCTCTCACAACAATCCGCGATAACGAATAAAAACTAAAATCACCGCCCACGATCCCAATGCGACTTTGATGGCAACCAAAATGTTGAGCAGGGGAACAACTCCACCACTGACAAGTGCGCCCAACTCTCCGTGCGGTAATTCCACTCCCGCCAAAGTGATCGCTGCCAGTATGATGAAAATCAGAACCGAAACCTTTTCCCATGTAGCAGCGTGCCAGCGCTTGTAGATTGCCTGCATCCACTCCGATGAAGAGGTAATCGCTACAAGCCCGATCGCCGTTCCGCCCGCCACCCCAGCCGCAAAACCACCACCTGGACTCAAATGCCCCCGAATTGCCAGTTCGATACCCACCAACGCGGCAATTGTCGCCCCCAGACGTGCCAGAACAATCGATGGTTGATCTGTGAACTGATAGATTGTGCAGGATGGCCTTTCATTTGCCAACAAAAAATTGGCACCTAAAATCGCGATCGTAAATACTACCACCTCATAGATAGTGTCGTACAGACGGTTCCTAAAAATGATACCCGAAACTGCATTAGGCACCCCACTATCTTGTACTATCGACTCGACGATAGAAATCGACAAGTCTGGTGCTGGGTTAGGGATGACAAGCATTTTGACAAACAGCGCTATTCCTGCTATAATATAGAGCCATTTCATGGATGCTTCTCCCTAGAGTCTGATGTACTTACATAAATTAGGGTTGTCCCTGGTGATGAAAGTTCATTTTGGATAATGTCATAAATGCGTTGAACCCTGGTCGTGGTGTGATAAGGTTGCTTTTCGCCTCCAGACACTGTGCTGTCTTGCTGACTGTGTTCTGATGGGGTACAAATCGCATGGACTTCCTTGTCCATCAGCGCCCGGTGCAAAGCCTGTGTATTTGTATATGGCACTAACTCAAGACGCATATGGCGTTTGCCAAAGATGGTTCGTAAGTTATTCATCAGTTGCCCAAAATAGTGATTATCATCAGCCTCGCTTGATTCGTCTTGAAGTACGCCAAGACGCATAACCAGTGATGAACGCACCGCAATGGCGTAGAGAGTAATTGCGAGCATGGTACCTACCAATGCTTCAGTTAAAGCAACATCCGCCGCCCCTAAAACCACATATACCAATGCCGCCACTGCTCCCAAGATGCCGCGAATTACCAGAGCATGATATGGATTAACCTGAAGTACCACCATAGACGCAGCCAAGGGCAGCAGAGCAACTATGATATAGACATAGGTATCATTCATTTTTGCCTCCGCCACTAGAACAATATGCCAGCACATACCCCAGCATCGTATTCCAAATCGCTAAGGAGATAATGGCAAGGATAAGTAATGGCCATTCACTGGGTATCTTCAGAAGCAACCCGACGATTACACTCATAGATCCGAGCGTATCCGCAACCGAAAGACTATGCAATTTGAATAACACCGATCGCTTGCCGAGCAGATGAGAAGTTCCCCAAAACCAGAAGACGATGCCTACGCCGATACAGGTATAGCTAAACAGGTTGATCATATCTCACCAATTTGATACATCACTCATTCGTTTCAGTACATGTGCCAACAGCATCAATGCGGCATTTCCCACACTCAGGATAATTACCCCAACAACACCGATCATCCAATCATCACGTAATACGGATACAACCAGGATCATGACTGACGCTTTGGTTGCAATACTAGAAAACGCCAACATCTTCTGCCAGATACTGTTATCTTTACATCCCTCGTAAATAGGGATAAGTAAAGCCACAATCATTGCAATCAGTACGAAATTCAGGTTCATGCCTTCTTCCTCCGTCGAACCCGGTGTACTTCATACCAGCCATCTTCGTGGTATTTCAAGACGATTGTCTTTGGCGTAAATGTAATCAGAAATATATCTAGAAATATGAGTCCGGGTGTCCGTCGTGGTTTAACTCGTTCTAGGGTGACATCTTCTTCATTATGCGGACGGAGGATAATTTCAAAAGCCTCAATATATGCCTGGGGAATTGCCACAAGCACCTCACCCAACGCTCGTAGCCAATCCTTTAATGCTCCTGCGGCTTTGTGTCTGTGTGGCAATAGAAGTGCGACACTAACGCCAATGATGATATTTGCCACACTCCAATTGGCGGTGAGCAGAAACCAGATGACTAGCCGCAATATCAGATTCAAATACCCAATCATGCAAATACCATCCAGAACAGCAGAATCAACATCAAACTCATCACACCGATTAGATGCTCAAATTGCTCAAGTAGACGCGGCAGCTTGAGGACTGAACGTCGAAACATCAAAAAATATGCCAACCAGCCAACGGCGATAATTGCCAGTGGTTTGATCACATTTGCAACGGTATAAGCCTCGAAATACACAACATTTGCTAAAACCAAACCACCAATCAATAAGATCATCGCTGCCCAAAAACCGGGTTTTACATCCTCTTGTTTCTTTTGTCTTTCATGGGGTAGAAATATGAATTTGGCAAACGATATGGCAGTTCCCAGGGCTGCAATGTTCATGGCGATCGCTTGCCAAGGTAGTAGATTTTTCGTCGTCAATACTTTCGCCCCAAAACCCGACAACAAAGGAAAGCCTGATATTGAGAAGCTAGCTATCACCAAGGCAATCCAGACTGAGGTATCAATTGGCTTTTGTTGCAACTCCTTCAGATTTCGGCTCGGCAAAACTCCTACGATCAAAAACAGTGCCGATTTAACCAAACCGTGTGTCAACGCATAAAAGCCACCCACCCCAGGTGCCGCAAGGATAAAGCCTAACTGCGAAACTGTATGAAATGCCAGCATCCGCTTGGTATCTTTTTCAAAGACTGCATAGAACACTCCCAAAAGCGCCGTTCCAACTCCAAATATCCTGACAATCGGATCAATCTCATCCAAAAACAGAGCACAACGCACCAGTGGATAGACACCAGCCTTTACCACAATTCCCGACAGCATGGCTGACACTGGTGTTTCCGATTCGGAGTGAGTCAAAGGTAACCACAATCCCGATACAAAAATACCTCCCTTGACCAAAAGTCCCAGAAAAATCAGGGCTAGTGCCTCTGGAGGTGCTCCACGCAAACCTGCAAAACCAAATGAATGATGTGTCTGATAAACCAGCACCGCGCCCACTAAATAAAACAGCATTGCCACATTGCTGACAAATAGATAGCGCAAACCCACCCAAATCGAGCGATCGCTCCGAGGATAAGCTATCAACAGAAACGCAGCAATACTGATTACCTCTAAGGCTACGTATAAACTAATAAAATCTGAACAGACGAATGCGGCATTTACACTACCATGCAGAATTATAGTCTGTGCATAAAAAAAAGCTGTCTTAGCACTGTACCAACAGTAGAGAATCACTGCTGCTGTTACCAGCGCATTGGTCAATATAAAATAGCCGCTTAACTGATCTATCGTTAATGTGACGCCAAAATTATCCAATAATTGCAGTCTCAGGGGTCGCTCGGCAAACAGTTGTAGCGCGTATCCGCCCGAAACAACAGCCGTGCTCAGTGCGAGATATCGGTCAAATTTGGGGAACAGATAAATGACAAACCCCACAAAAAACGGGAGTGCGATCCATCCAATCGTAATGGTACTCATGGGGTATTGCTCTTCTCGATTTCGTTGCTTTCCAATGTCGGATTATCCCGTGCCAACTTCATGACACCAACCAGCATTAAGGCTTGAATCGACAAGCCGATCACAATCGCCGTCAATATCACCGCCTGAGGAACCGGATCGGAGTAAGCGACATTTTTGACCTTTGAAACAATAGGTGTGAATAAGCCATCTCGTGATGCAATCAGCACGTAATAGGCGATAACCCCCGTGCTCATCACATCCATGGAGATAATCTTCATAACAAGATTCTTTTTAAAAATGATGCCAAAAAATCCGCACAATATAGTTGCGAATACGCATGCTTCTAACACAAGAATTGCCTATTGGGTAAGGGTCGGTTGTAATTAGTTTTGAAAAAATCTTTGATTAATACACTATTTGCATGATACTTTAAAGAATTCTACGCCTAAATCTAGCTAGAATTCAAGCGATGAAGGCAAATAGGTTAATGTGAGCATTTAAAATCTAAGGATAGGATTCAGCAGCTGTACACAAAGCTTCCAATGTTTCGTCAAAGGTTATAAGAAGTTTAGTCGTCTACTGGCGTTCAAAATCTTTAGTTAAGTGATGCTAAGTTATAGTACTGTAGGCACAAAAACAAGTAGTCAATGGCATTTGGGACTAGTTTGAGCGCACACTTTATTTTCGCTTTGACTTAACCAGCCCTTGCCCTTACAGTCAAATACTTCAACTCGATTAGGTCGCAAATAAGTTCTGACAACCCACTCGGCACCAACTTGCTCGTATTTTGCATTTGTAAGGAAATATTCAATTTTTGTGGCTTGCTATGATGTAGAGCACACCATGACTCAAAGCATTTTGGCATTACTGGTACAGATGCATATTTCATTTGACGCTGCTGTTGAGTTTGACGTAAAAGTCTCTCTCAATAAGTATTTTCGCTTATTTTTGCACCTGTTTTTGACAAAGTTCCATCTTATTTTTAATGGAGAAGCATTGATGTAACTCTATACATAAAGTCACATCAATTAGGTTTTTGGAGCTAAAAAGTTTGTTGATGAACAACAGAATTTACGTATCGCAAGCTGATATATTGATTGCGGCAACAGCTAAAAAACATTCTTTGACACTTGTTACTAGAAATATTAAGGATTTTGAGGGTTGCGGTATATCCACGTTGAATCAATTTAGTTGAAATTTATCTTAATATCTAAGAGTGCGATCGCCCACATCATCGCATCATCAGAAGTGCGTAGACGCGACGGGAAGCCGGGCAAAGCCCGTCTAAAGAAGTCGCTAGCTAACGCAACACCTGACGGCGAACACGCAAGAGCGTAGGTAGCGGCTTATCGAGAGACATCACCCACATTACACCTATACCAAAAGTGCGCTCACTTTACATCACAATGTATCAAAATCAACCTTAGAATTAGATATTTGCGTCAGTGACATAGCGATCGCAAAGACACCTTATACCATTTCACTTTTTGAGTGATTCATCTTCAACCCCTCCCACCTCCCCTTAGTAAGGGGAGGTGCTGTAGGCGGTGGGGTACATCCATATCAGCCTTTTCGTGAAATAGTATTACTCATTTTTTTGAAGTTAGTGTTGCTAGTAGTCAAAAATACGTAGTGACCTTTGCATTCTCTTGGAACGATAATGAAAAATATGTTTTCGATTTGACAGCAAGAGGATGTTAGGATGCTGCTCAATGAGCGCTATCAAGTAATTCGCACTCTGGGAAGTGGTGGATTTGGTGAGACTTTCTTAGCAGAAGATAGCCAGATGCCTTCTCACCGTCGCTGTGTGATTAAACAACTCAAACCAATTCAAAATAATCCTCAGATTTACCAACTAGTACAAGAGCGGTTTGGGCGAGAAGCAGCTATTTTAGAAGACTTGGGCGGATCTACTGACCAGATTCCTTGCTTGTACGCTTATTTTCAAGCTAATAGTCAATTCTACTTAGTTCAAGAGTGGATTGAAGGTGACACACTTACTGAAAAAATTAGACAACAGGGTTTATTTAGCGAAAGTGCGGTTCGGGAATTATTAGCAAATTTATTACCAGTTTTAGAATACGTACACTCGAAGCGGATTATTCACCGTGACATCAAACCGGATAATATCATTTTGCGTCATCGCGACGGCAAACCCGTACTAATTGATTTTGGTGCGGTACGAGAATCAATGGGAACAGTGCTTAATTCTCAAGGAAATCCCACTAGTTCGATTGTAATTGGTACACCTGGATATATGCCTAGTGAACAGGCAGCTGGTAGACCAGTTTATTCTAGCGATTTATATAGTTTAGGAATGACAGCAATTTATCTGCTGACAGGGCAACCACCACAGGCACTAGAGACAGACTCACGAACAGGAGATATTCTTTGGCATCGCCATGCTATAAATGTTAGTCCGACATTGATGGGAATAATCGATAAGGCAATACAGTATCACCCACGTGATCGCTTTAGCAGTGCCAGGGAAATGTTAGATGCTCTGCAAGGCGTAGTAAGTCCAATTCCACCCACACAACCTGTTTTCACCCAACCACCAACACTACCTACCCATCCTCCCGAAACGGTAAGTTTAAATCCACCATCTATAACTCAAGATAAAAATCGCAATAATATTTTGATAGCAAGTGCGATCGCAGGTGGTTTAATTGGTGGATCTGTAATTATTGGTTTTGCTTTAACAAAATCTTCTCAACCAGTAGCACAGCAAACAATTTCACCTTCAGTTAATTTACCAACCGCTACACCCCAAGTTACAGAAACTCCTAATTTAAAATCAACACCTCAAATTATAGAAACTCCTAACATCAAATCTACACCAATTAGCCAACCTATATTGACTCCATCTCCATCTATTGTAAACACATCCAAAACACCAGAAAATACTACAACAATCAACGATTATTTCTGGCTTTCTCAAAGACTAGTCACAGATACAGACTTAAATAATAAAGATAGTTTTGAGCTAGATATTATGCGGAATTCTATTTTTGCACGTCACGGGCGGCGTTTTGATACTCCAGGATTGCAAGAGTATTTTGATAGCCAGCCGTGGTATAGTCCAAGGTATTCACCAAAGAACTTTCCTACAAAGTTGTTATCAAAAATAGAACGACAAAATGTTGAATATATTGCCAAATATCAAGACCGTAATAATCGCAGACATTTTAAGAAGTAAGTAGAAGGCAGTCACGATGAAACAAGTTTCACCCCCATGCATGAAAAACCTCACTCCGTCCTGTCGGACACCCCTCTCCTTAGCAAGGAGAAGGGCAGGGGGTGAGGTAACTTTCAAGTCAGAGGACAGACGGCAGAAGGTAAACTGACGAATTAATTACTATTTGTCGATTAGATTACAGATAAGTTCTCCCACCCCATTTGAATCAAATGGTACAATAGTTCTATCTTTGCGAACTCTCAGGCGATCGCGACAATTATATACTTCTGTTGGTCTTTTTACACCATCAACACTAACATCTGCTCTATACTCCCAATGGTATTTGGCACTGCGTTTGATATTAATAATGCAAATTGAGTGGTTATTAAGGTTACGACAGGTAAATGCTTGTGCAGGGAGCGCGACTGCAAACGATAATGATAATACCAGTACTAAATAAATGGACTTTAACCTAGTTAGAAACATAGCCTTTTTGCCATTCTTTAAGGATTAATCCCGACCAGGTAATAAACCCAATTATCGATAAACCTGCAATAAAATCAAACCAAATTAAAGTATGCATTTTTAAAGAAAATTTTGACATTTCTCCATAAAAATAATGTCCTGGGCTGAATAAGCCTGTGAGTGAATATATACCAAGAAATAAATAAGCTATTCTCAGTATTCCTTTTCGATACAGCAAATAGCCAACTACCCCAATTAGTGTCAAAATAATCCAAGCCATATAAACTCTATACGAATAAGATATCCATTCAGGGGCTGGGTATCTATCAATGAAAATAGCATTATCTGTGTAGTGAGAAATTGTAATAACAACGTTGGTAATTAGTAGAGGTACTAAGAAAATTTGACCTTTTTTGTTCATATAAATATCCATTTTTGGATGCTAAAAAATCAAAACTTACTCATGAAATAAGGTTCCAATTTGGAACAAAATGTTTTCGTTTTACATAAAATTTAAACTAAATATATCCCAAACTGGATCTATCGCTCAACCAAAAATAACGAATTACGGCAACATTATTGCACTATTTGTAGATTTTGTAAGATTTTCTCGATAATTGCTATTAGTGTCAAAAGACGAAGTGTCAAACTTGAGAAAATTTGTAAAATATATAACTGCCTTTCTTTTCTTACCCTGACGGATTTTTATGCCAATGCTGCTCAATAACCGCTATCAAGTGATTCAGACTTTAGGAAGCGGTGGGTTTGGAGAAACATTTTTAGCAGAAGATACCCAAATGCCCTCTCGTCGCCGTTGTGTAATTAAACAATTAAAACCGATTCAGGATAATCCTCAAGTTTACCAATTGGTACAGCAGCGGTTTGGGCGGGAAGCAGCGATTTTAGAAGAAGTGGGTGATGGCAGCGAACAAATTCCCAAACTTTATGCCTACTTTTTGGAAAACGGGCAATTTTACTTAGTACAAGAGTATATTCAGGGACAAACTCTCACACAGAAAATCCAACAGCAGGGATTAATGAGTGAGAGTGGGGTGAAAGAAATTTTAATTAGTATTTTGCCAGTTCTCGATTATGTTCATAGCAAAGGCATTGTTCATCGAGATATTAAGCCTGATAATATCATTCTTCGCAACCCCCCCGCTTCCAGCACCCCCCCTTATCAAGGGGGGGTTAGGGGAGGTGAGCCGGTACTGATTGACTTTGGTGCGGTCAAAGAAACGATAGGAACGTTAGTTACTCCTTCTGGCAATTCTACAAGGTCAATTGTAATTGGTACACCAGGGTTTATGCCTAGCGAACAATCGGTAGGACGCCCGATGTTTGCCAGCGACATTTATAGTTTGGGTTTAACAGCAATTTATTTGCTCACTGGTAAAATGCCACAAGAAATGGGAACAGATCCGGCAACTGGTGCGCTGTTGTGGCGGCAATACGCTCTGGGTGTGACTCCCAGTTTTGCAGCAGTATTGGATAAAGCGATTCAGTTTAATGCACGGGATCGTTTTGCCAGCGCCAGAGAAATGCTACAAAGTTTGCAATCTGGTGCTGCTCCTTTTCCTCCTACCGTGCCTTACACCCAACCACTAGTGGCAACTACACCGTCTTCGCAAATACCTCAAAACACTGTAGCTGTTAGCCCTAGCAATTCCTATAAAACTCCTGTTAATCAAAGCAATAGGGGTGGGCAAAGGGGAATCTTACTCGGTAGTATCATTGCAGGCATTTTGATCGGCACATCTGTAATCATTGGTTTTGTCCTCAACAACAGGCAACAACTTCCACAGATCGCCCAACAAGAAATTCCCCAGTCAACGAGTGAACCCAGCCCAACACCTGTAGAACCAAAATCAGAATCTTCTCAACAACCTCTAGAACCCAATCATACTGTATCATCTGAGCCAACACCGGAAACTTCCATTCCTCAAGCTGTCAGAACATCTCCAGAAGAATTTATACGAAATTATTATGCAACTATTAATCAAGGAGAATATCAACAGGCTTGGAAATACCTGGCTCCCAGTTTCCAAAGTAATAAACGTCTTCACCCTCAAGGTTATCTTTCTTACATCGATTGGTGGGGAGGTAGGGTTCAACAGATAGAAGTAGATAAAGTGAACTTAATAAAAACAGGTACACAAACCGCCACAGTGAATGCTCAGTTGAAATATTTGATGAAAAATGGAAGAGTAGTTCCTAGTTCTGTAAACTTTTCCCTTTTATGGGATGTCGAAAATAGTGGATGGGTTATTGCTGATGCTAAGTAGCTTGCCCGTAACTTTTAACTCATATATTTCGTCTAAGTATTTAATATACATTTGATAAGGACGAGTCCCTTAGGTTAGTGTTTCACTGACGCTTTGAACGGAGCATGACAATAACACAGCTAAACAATCGCTATCAAGTTATTCAGGTACTGGGTGCTGGTGGGTTTAGTGAAACCTTTTTAGCAGAAGATACTTACATGCCTTCCCGCCGTCGCTGTGTGATTAAACAACTCAAACCAGTGACAAACGATCCCCAAACCTACAAAATGATTCAACAAAGGTTTGAACGGGAAGCTGCAACTTTAGAGTATTTGGGTGAAAGCAGTGATCAAATACCTAAACTCTATGCCTACTTTTCAGAAAATGGGCAATTTTACCTGGTTCAGGAATGGATTCAAGGTCAAACTCTAACAAATATTGTCGAGGCTCAAGGGCCATTAAGTGAAAATAAGGTTAGAGAAATTTTATTGAGTTTGTTGTCAGTTCTAGATTATGTCCACAGCAAAGGTATTATCCACCGCGATATTAAACCAGACAACATAATTCTGTGCAACCCCCCCGCTTCCAGCACCTCCCCTGCTCAAGGGGGGGTTCGGGGGGGTAAACCTGTCTTAATTGACTTTGGCGCAGTTAAGGAAACGATACGTTCAATAGTCACTTCTCCAGGGCATCTCACTCAATCTTTGGTAATTGGTACACCTGGATATATGCCTAGCGAACAAGCTGTAGGACGCCCAGTTTATGCTACTGATATCTACAGTTTGGGCTTGACAGGAATTTATCTTTTGACTGGCAAGCCGCCCCACGAGTTACAAACTAATCTGCAAACTGGGGAAATTCTTTGGCAGCATCTTGCTCCTGGAGTATCAACACAATTGGCGATAGTTCTCAACCAGGCAATTAAGCCCCAAGCTAGCGATCGCTACTCCACTGCGAGCAAAATGTTACACGCTTTGCAATCTCTCGGTTCTATGCCTTCGGCACCGTCATATCAGTCAACTCAATCTACAGTTGCTTTGTCTCCTGTTGCTGCACAAACTCAGCCTTTGCCTTCTTCCCAAAAATCAGCTTTTATTCCTGCCTCTACCACAGATAAAAATTGGCAAAAACCCGCTTTGATTTTTGGTGGTTTAGTGATCGGTGGTTTGATTGGTGGGATAGCGATCGCTAACATCACTCGCCAACCCCAACCTGAAACAACTATTGCTACATCACCTGCACCTGAAACTACACAAGAACCTACCGCAACAAATCCAACTGTTGCACCAGAATCTGTTGCTCCTACAAACGAACCCGACGATACGCCTGCTGCTTCCCAACCTCCCTTAGTAGAACCTACCTCTCCACAGAAACCAGCTGCTGCTGTTCCTTCTTCACCTCCAATTGCTTTTACACCAGAACCTCCGCAACAACCAACAACTTTTGAACCAGCACCAGAACCCCAGCCACAAGATTCTCAGCCCCCAACAGTTTCTACATCAGAACCAAAACCACCTCAACAAGACAACCCACCACCAAAGCAAGAAAATAAGCAAGAAGTTGCCACAAATATCACCAGTGGCAGTGTACCTGGATTTCCCACAGGTACTTCTGAAAGTACTATTAGAGAAGCATTAGGAAAACCAAGTAAAGTTTCCAAAGGTTTATGGAATACTCGTGCTTATCTTTATCGGTTAAAGCCAAATCGTGTTGATCTTGGTTATTTATTTGATCGCAAATCAGGCATATTGCGGCAAACAGAAGTAAGTTTTGCTCAATCTGTCTCACCTGATGTTATGCGATCAAGGTCAGCAAGTCAGCAAACGACCAGCTATTAAAAAATGGTGGGGTGAATATTATGCCAGCAAGCAAGACACAATCTCTGGCATCTGCCTACTGACAGGTGAAAACACTAATATTGTTAGTCGGAAGATGCCCATGATGGTTAAAGGTGTACCAGGTTCTTCCACTTCTGGCGCTGCTATCACCAGCTTTGATAAAGCGGCTTACCAATCACACGGGTGGGAAGGTAACACCAATGCACCTATTGGGTTTGAGTCTGCTGTTCGGTTTCATAAAGCCTTAGAAATATTAATGTCTAGAGATGCTAATCATAAAAAGATTGGTAGACAAGCGTTTGTTTTCTGGGGAGATGTGGAAGGTGAAGGTATTGATCCGCAATTATGGGAAGATCCATCAGCTGCTCAGGGTATTTTTGTTACCCCCAATCAACCTAGCAAACTGCCAAGCGATCGCACTCTATCTCGTCATTTTTATCTAGCTGCACTCAAGGGTAATAAGGGAAGAATTGCTGTTAGCAGTTGGGATGAATGCACATCTGAGCAAATTAAATCTAGCGTCAAACGATTTGTCAAATGTCAACAACTAACATCTGACACTAAAGCTAAACCAGTATGGGTACTGCGTAACAGTGCATTTTTTGACCCTGTTAAAGAGTACACCGACAAAATCACCACTGCTTTAGTCAAGGCTGCTTTGCTCGGTATGCCTCTACCGGATGAATATGCCATCCGGATTATGAACCGAATTTGTCAAGAACAAGATGTCATGCGATCGCTTGTTCGAGCACAAGCTTTAGCTTTTTATCTCACTACTAATGTCAGTATGCCAACACTACCCGAATTAGAGAAACGCCCCACACCAGAACAAGTAGCTTACATTTTAGGGCGCATCGCATTTTTGATGCACAGAGCGCAAGTGACAGCACAAAACCTTCAAAAAGAAGATACTAACGTCACAAGATCATTAAAGGCTCTATCAACTACACCCGCCCAGGTTTTCCCTCGTCTGTATTATGGTTGCATTGCTCATCACCTAGAAGAAAAAGAAGGTGGTGCATTATTATTCTGCATCAAAAAAGCACTAGATGAAGAATTTGCTAAGTTTGGCAGTAATTTTAACCCATCTATTGATTTGCCTGACACTCTTGATGTCAAAGCTCAAGCCTGCTTTTTCTTGGGCTGGGGCATTCGTAGGGCTGAATTTTTTACCAAATCTGAGGAGTAATTATGACCATACACCTAGACCCAACCAAAAAACACGATGCTATCCTGCTGTTTGACTGCCTTGACGGAAATCCCAACGGCGATCCGGATGCTGGCAACCAACCCCGAATTGATCCACAAACCAGACAAGGACTAGTAACTGATGCTTGTCTCAAACGTAAAGTGCGTAATTATGTGGAGATGGTAAGTAAGGATGAGGACAAACCGGAAAAATACAAACTTTTTATTGAACAGGGTGGAGTGCTACGAGAAACAATAAAACGTGGTTATGTAGCAATGAATTTCCCAGAAAAAGAAGGAACACCAGAGCAGCAAGCTAAGGTAGCTGAGTGGATGCAGCAAAATTTCTATGATATAAGAATGTTTGGTGCAGTTCTTTCTATTGGTTTAAAAGCTGGGCAACTTTGGGGACCAATGCAAATTAGTTTTGCCAGAAGTATTGACCCTGTACTCCCTCAATCCGTTACTATTACCCGATGTGCTGCTACAGAGGAGCGTGAAGGTAAAGATAACAAAACTATGGGAAGAAAAGAAATTTTACCCTATGGTTTGTACAAAGCTCATATTTTTTATAATCCTCACTTGGCTGCAAACTGTGTAACCCAGCGTGATTTAGAACTATTCTGGGAAGCCTTAATTAAAGCCTGGGAATTTGATCGCTCATCTTCACGCGGATTTATGGCTTGTCGCGGGTTTTATGTATTCACTCATGCTGCTAAATATGGTAATTACCCAGTTCATCAGCTTTTTGATAAACTGCAAATACAAGCAAATGCTGATGTACCTCGCAGCTTTTCTGACTACAAAATAAAAGTCGATGACGATCGCTTCCCAGATGGCGTGACATTAACTAGACTAGCTTAAAGTGCGCGAATGGCTAGGTGTTAAAACGAAGTAACTATGAGTAAACCCGAAACTTTTGCACAGTATGAATTCAGCGTCTTGGGTCGCTATAACCATCCGCGCACCTTACTTAACAAGGATTTGAGCGTTTTAGTTATTTACTCTTTGTACTGGCATGAGATACTGGGCAGGTATCCGCGCAAACTCTTTTACAAATCTCGTCTTTTCAAAGGTTTCTCAAGACGGGGGTGACAATTACCTTATTAGGTGATTGAGGATTGAAACACTTGCTTGATAGGGATTCATAATGCTGAAACTCGGTGACAATTACCTTATTAGGTGATTGAGGATTGAAACAACCCAACGGCACCTCAGCAACCTTCACCCAGTGTAGTGACAATTACCTTATTAGGTGATTGAGGATTGAAACTTGGAGCGTAAAATAGCGACTATTAACCACTATTGTGACAATTACCTTATTAGGTGATTGAGGATTGAAACATCAACGCCTGCTTCTGACTTATCGGTTTTAAAGGGGGTGACAATTACCTTATTAGGTGATTGAGGATTGAAACTGGAATGTTACAGCTCTCAGGGAACTTAGAAGTGACAATTACCTTATTAGGTGATTGAGGATTGAAACACAGGGTGCATCCCAAGAGTTCCCTACCGATCGCACTCGTGACAATTACCTTATTAGGTGATTGAGGATTGAAACTACCCAATGCTCTCCAAAGTAGACAATAGTAGAAGTGACAATTACCTTATTAGGTGATTGAGGATTGAAACAACCTATCGCCTATTCTAATTCTGTGAATATCTTGTGGTGACAATTACCTTATTAGGTGATTGAGGATTGAAACGGCTCCCTCTAGACCCTGAAAGATTCCCCCAAGTGACAATTACCTTATTAGGTGATTGAGGATTGAAACTCCCAAGTGTGCTACCCATGGGAATTTCTGAGTTGTGACAATTACCTTATTAGGTGATTGAGGATTGAAACATCTCTAAACTCCTTAACTTAATGGATATGCCGGGAGTGACAATTACCTTATTAGGTGATTGAGGATTGAAACAGGATTAGCAGAGATAGGGGACTCAATAATTTGGTGACAATTACCTTATTAGGTGATTGAGGATTGAAACAAATTCTGAAGAAATCGAAACGATTCCGCAGCAAGGTGACAATTACCTTATTAGGTGATTGAGGATTGAAACAATTCGCAAAGGAATTACCGCTATATCTGTGGGAGGTGACAATTACCTTATTAGGTGATTGAGGATTGAAACTTTAGCCGCTATTTTTATAAGCTCTTGTAATTTAGTGACAATTACCTTATTAGGTGATTGAGGATTGAAACAAATCCAAGCAATAATCCAATCGCCAAAGTACCAGGAAGTGACAATTACCTTATTAGGTGATTGAGGATTGAAACGGGAAGCCCGACGTGGGAAGTCGGACGCCCCCTGGGTGACAATTACCTTATTAGGTGATTGAGGATTGAAACAGACAAGGACTTCCAGAGAAGAACAATAGCTGGGCTGTGACAATTACCTTATTAGGTGATTGAGGATTGAAACAGCAAGTACAGATGCAATCTGTTGACCAGACTTAGGATGTGACAATTACCTTATTAGGTGATTGAGGATTGAAACTCTATACTAGTCCGATGTTCACACAGCGTACACTGGCGTGACAATTACCTTATTAGGTGATTGAGGATTGAAACAGCATAGCATCTACCCATTTCCTCACCCTGTAGAGTGACAATTACCTTATTAGGTGATTGAGGATTGAAACGGTATCTTCTTGACGTCAAATGGTACTTCACCTACTGAGTGACAATTACCTTATTAGGTGATTGAGGATTGAAACACCGTCACCGCTTGGGCTTCTGGGAGCGTTTGCGCAGGTGACAATTACCTTATTAGGTGATTGAGGATTGAAACGTGGTGATTACTACGAATACATCTTGGAGAACTTAGGTGACAATTACCTTATTAGGTGATTGAGGATTGAAACAGTGAATCGTTCAGGCCACGTGTAACCCTCAGCGTTAGTGACAATTACCTTATTAGGTGATTGAGGATTGAAACTTATATTTAATCCTTTAGCATCTGCAAGTTTTGTGACAATTACCTTATTAGGTGATTGAGGATTGAAACAATCACAGAGGATAAAGGAGTATTAAATTTATCAATGTGACAATTACCTTATTAGGTGATTGAGGATTGAAACTAGTTTGCAAAACTTCGATAGGTACTGAGCTTTGTGACAATTACCTTATTAGGTGATTGAGGATTGAAACGGGCTTGAGGGAGGGGTGATCCTTCTGATCCTTCGTGACAATTACCTTATTAGGTGATTGAGGATTGAAACAAGCAATCTCAGTATCTTCCGCAATAGCGGCAGCGGTGACAATTACCTTATTAGGTGATTGAGAATTGAAACTAGGTTCCACTACCAATGACATAGATATAGTTCATTATGTTTCACTTACTTGGATAGATACGTTTTTTTCAGAAAATTAATAAGCTCATAGCAAGAATTGATTGGTAATGGGGTATTTTCAAAAGGCGAACCTCCTAATTTGGAGTTTCACTAAGACTATGAACGGAGCATGACAAAGCTGCTGAACAATCGCTATCAAGTTATCCAGGTACTAGGTGTTGGTGGGTTTAGTGAAACCTTTTTGGCAGAAGATACCCATCTGCCTTCTCGCCGTCGTTGCGTGATTAAACAGCTCAAACCAATCACAAACGATCCAAAAATTTACCCCAAGATTCAGCGGCGATTTGAACGGGAAGCAACCACTTTAGAGTATTTGGGTGAAGGTAGCGAGCAAATTCCCAAGCTCTATGCCTACTTTTCTGAAAATGGACAGTTTTATCTTGTTCAAGAATGGATTAAAGGCCAAACCTTGTCAAGTCTTATTAAAACTCAAAGTTCAGTGGGCGAAACAGCAGTTAGAGAAATTTTATTAAGTTTGCTGCCTGTTTTAGATTACATCCACAGTAAAGGCATCATCCATAGAGATATCAAGCCAGATAATATTATTCTTCGCAACCCTTACGCTTCCAGCATACCTCCTTATCAAAGGGGGGTTAGGGGGGGTGAGCCGGTGCTTATTGATTTTGGTGCAGTGAAGGAAACAATACGTTCAGTAGAGAATTCGCCAGGATACACCACTCAATCGCTGGTTATGGGTACACCAGGATATATGCCAAGCGAACAAGTTGTAGGACGTCCAGTTTACGCTACAGATATTTATAGCTTAGGTTTAACAGCGATTTACTTACTGACTGGCAAACATCCACGGGAACTAAAAACCAACCCGCAAACGGGTGAAATACTTTGGCAACATCATGCTCCTGGAGTATCGCCGCAGTTGGCAATGATACTTAACCGGGCAATTAAACCCCAAGCTAGCGATCGCTACACTACGGCAAGCAAAATGCTAGATGCTTTGCAGTCTTATTCCCCTCCTACACCAAAGACAACAATTGCAATTCAACCCATTGTCACCTCGCTCCCTACTTTTAGTGCCGCATCTCAGGAAACTCAGCTATTGCCTTCCAATCAAAACGCTCCTGTTACCCTCACCTATTCCATTCCTAGAAAGTGGCAAAAGCCGACTTGGATTGTTGGCAGTTTGGTTGTTGCTAGCTTGATTGGTACGCTTGCGATCGTTAATATCACCCGCAAGCCAGAGTCTGCCCACTCACCAATATTACCCACTCCCACACCGCTTTCAACAGATCTATCTCCTGCGCCAGAATCCCCGGCTCCTACTTCTGAGGAAGCCAATCCACCAGTAAATTCGCAATCACCACCAAAACAACAGCAATCTAATCCTGTACCTTCTGTACCTACTCCATCAGAGCCTGAAGATACTGCTGAGTTTCCAGTTGCATCAGCGCCACCAGCTACAGTTTCTCAACCACAAAACAACGTACCTCGCAATCAATCATCTCGCACTATCGGCACGCAAAAAGTTCCAGGATTTTCTGTGGGTACGCAAAGAAGTACTGTAGAAGCTGCCCTTGGTAAACCAAGCCAAGATTCAAGAGGTATTTGGCGCAATACTCGTGCTGTCAGTTATATATTAGTGCCAAATCGCATTCACCTTGGCTACTTATTTGACCGTAATTCTGGCAGGATTCGTCAAACAGAGGTAGCTTTTGCTCAATCTATAGACTTTCAAGTTATGCTAACAACTTTGGAGGGAATGTTAGGGCGTCAAGTCACAGAAGAAATTAGGCAAGGATTGCTACAAGTGCGACAACGGCGATTGGATAATTTTCGTTTTGCGATCGGCTCCCTAAAAGGCCAAATTGTACGTCAAGAGTGCGGCTTGATTTACATCAGCGTATGGGATTCAGACTTACATGATTTTGTCAACCCTGCCGATGCAAGAAAGTGTTGATTTAAAAAAGGAGCCTCAGTTAGGCTCCTGTCAAATCTTCCAAAACAGAGACAAATATTGACTATTTCACACTCACCTTAGCGCCAGCTTCTTCAATGCGCTTCTTAGCATCTTCGGCAGCTTCCTTAGCAATAGCTTCCTTAACAGGCTTAGGTGCCGATTCTACCAAATCTTTTGCTTCTTTGAGACCCAAACCGGTTATTTCCCGTACAACCTTGAGTACAGCAATCTTCTTATCGGCTGGAACAGATTCAAGAATTACATCAAACTCGGTTTTCTCTTCTACTGCTTCAGCAGGTGCAGCAGCAGCACCAGGAGCAGCCATCATCATCATGCCACCAGCAGGTGCAGCAGCACTAACACCAAAGGCTTCTTCAATTTGCTTTACTAACTCAGCTGCTTCTAGCAAACTTAGGGTTTTCAATTTTTCCAAAATTTCATCAGTTGCTGCGGACATTGATATAACTCCTGTAATGTGAATTTGTTGATTGTTTGTAGTTGTTAATTGCTAATTGTTAATTGTTGATTGCAATTAGCCCTTCGGGTTCAGCAGGTGCTACGACGCGCTTAACCCGACGCCAGGTACTACAACGCGCTTAACCCGCGCAACGCTGCTTCACCATTAGCTATTAGCTATTAACCACTAACTTCTTCGCCGCCTTTGTCTTTGTCGGCATATGCTTGTAAAGCACGAGCCAGCGAACTGGGAACCTCGTTGACTCCAACGGCAATCTTTGTTGCCAAAGCATTGATTGCTCCAGCAATTTGCGCCATAAGTTGCTCTTTGGAAGGTAAATCACCCAGCGCTTTGACATCTGGTTCTTTGAGCAGACGCCCTTCCATAACGCCGCCACGAAGTTCTGTCTTCTTGGTAGCTTTCTGGAAATCTTGGTAAGCCTTAATTGCAGCAGAGAAATCCTCTTTTACTAACAAAAAGGCGGAAGAACCCTTGAGCAATTCCGACATCGGTTGCCATTTTTCATCTTCTTCGATGGCAATACCCATCAGAGTATTCTTTGTTACCTTACAAACAGTGCCAGTTGGTCGCAAGCGCCTGCGCAAATCGGTAATTTCAGCAACCGTTAGCCCCTGGTAGTCGATTACCAGTGCTAATTGTGACTCACCCAAAGTTTCTTTGAGTTCACTCACGATCGCTTTTTTGTTTTCTATGGTTCTACCCATTCTTGTTTCACCTCCTTGGAAGGAATTTGTTAATTGCTAATTGTTCATTGCGATTTACTATTAGCCATTAACAATTAGCAATTAGCCAGTAGCGAAAACAATAAACCCCAGCTGCTAAAGCCGGGGTTTAACTTGAGGGGCGAATTTTATACGCCTGATTCCTAGTGCCAGAATGCCTACACCTTCAATAGGTAAAACCTCAAGCAATTGGAATACAAACCTCGGCAGGATATTAAGCCAATGGCACCTGCTGTCTCCGGCTTTGGTTATTTAGTTGTGTCCGTTGCCATTTGTCATTAGTCATTTGTTTTTTGCCAATGACTAATGACCATTGACTAATGACTAAATTTACGCTGCTTCAGTTAATTTCAAATCGCGCAGGGCGTTGATATCAACTTTGATTGATGGCCCCATTGTGGCAGACACATATACTGTGCGCCAATAACGGCCTTTGGCTCCTGAAGGACGGTTGCGGTCGATAGTTTCTTGCAACGCCTTTAAGTTTACCAGTAAATCTTCTGGCGAGAAGGATGCCTTACCAAACATAACATGCACAATACCTGTGCGATCGGCACGAAATTCTAGTTTACCAGCTTTGAACTCAGCGATCGCACTTGCGATGTCAAATGTTACTGTTCCACCCTTTGGCGATGGCATCAAGCCACGAGGGCCAAGTAATTTACCAAGCTTTGCTACTTGCGGCATCACATCCGGTGTGGCAATCAGCTTGTCAAAATCCATCCTGCCCTTTTGAATTTCGTCAATCAGTTCTTCTGAACCGACAACATCAGCACCTGCGTTAGTTGCTTCTGTTACCTTTTCCCCTCTTGCAATCACTGCCACCCGTACTTCTTGTCCTGTACCTTTGGGCAGTACTACTGTTGTTCGCAGTTGTTGGTCTGTATACTTTGGATCAATTCCTAGCCGAATGTGTGCTTCAGCTGCTTCGGGAAACTTTGCTGTTGCTGTCTCTTTTAAAAGATTTAAAGCATCGATAGGAGCATACTCCCTATCTTCAACTTTTTCTAATAGCGCCTGCAAACGACACGATACTTTCTTTGCCATTTCTCTCTCCTGGGGTATTTAACGAGGTAAATTCTCTCCCCCGAAAATTTTTGGATTTTGGATTTTAGATTTTGTCATTTGTCCTTTGCCATTGTCTTTCCTAATGACTAATGACCAATGACCATTAACTAATCTGTCACGGTTACGCCCATATTCTTGGCAGTGCCTGCAATAATTTTCATTGCCGCATCAATATCATTGGCATTGAGATCGGGCAATTTAGTTTGAGCAATTTGCCGTAGTTGTTCCTGTGTAATTGACCCAACTTTTCTTTTGTTAGGTTCACTAGAACCTTTGTCGATTTTTGCCGCTTTAGTAATCAACACCGATGCCGGAGGTGTTTTGAGTACAAATGTGAAACTCCGATCTTCATAAACCGAAATTTCTACAGGTATCACCGTCCCAGCTTGATCTGCTGTTTTGGCGTTGTACTCCTTACAAAACATCATGATGTTAACGCCGTGCTGACCCAAGGCAGGGCCGACTGGCGGTGCTGGGTTGGCTTTCCCAGCGTTAAGGGCCAGTTTAATGACCGCTACTACTTTTTTCGCCATTTCTAATTAACTCTGTTTCTGAACCTGATTAAATTCCAATTCTACAGGTGTATCTCGTCCAAAAATCGAAAGTAAAGCTTTGAGCTTGCTTCGTTCTGGACTAACTTCTATCACCTCGCCTTCAAAGTCCTTAAATGGGCCAGAAAGCACGACTATCTTATCACCAGTCGCCATGTCAATTTTGACAATTGGCTCTTGTTCGCTAGTCTGTTTGAAGATTCGTTCTACTTCTGCATGACCTAGCGGCACTGGTTTGACGTGACCGCGGCCTTTACCACCGCCACGCTTTTGCTCTGCTCCCACAAAATTAATTACATGGGAGGTATTCCGTACTACCTGCCAGGAGTCATCATCCATCACCATTCTGACTAGTACATAGCCAGGGAAGACTTTCTCTTCTGTATGTTGACGACTACCATCTTTACGGATTTTTACTGCTGGTGTGTGCGGAATTTCTACCTGAAGAATTTTATCAGCTACATCAAACGACTGGATGCGCTGTTCTAAGTTAGTCTTCACACGTTTTTCACAACCAGAGGCTACTTGTACGGCATACCAGCGAGCTTCATGCTCTGCTGCCATACGTTCTTGTGTTTCCTCTGACTGCACAAGAAAATTGTGTTCTTCGTCTGTTGCAGAAGTCATCCGAATACCTGTTGTGCTGCCCAAGTAAAAAATTTATCAACCAAAAAAAGCACAGATGCCGATAGGGATACCATCAGCAAGACAGCTGCTGATTCGCTCACTAACTGTCTGCGACTGGGCCAAACAACTTTTTCAAATTCTTCTTTCAGTCCTTGAAAGAAGTTGCCTAAGCTAAACCCATTGCTAGTAGTTTCTTGGATTTCTGCTTCGTTTTTCTTGGCCACGGTACTTTTACTCCCCCCCATAGCTGATACAGCCATTAAATGCTAATTTTCATTTAATTTCTATAGGCGATCGCAACTTTATTTCTGAACTTTAAATAATTGCTTGAAAAAAAGCTGCAAATAAAACAATTATACCCGAAATCAAAAGTGCTGGTTGCTTGTCTTTTCAACCACTATTGCACTCGATTCGGGTTTTTCGTTTACAGCGCGCCCTGGAGGACTTGAACCCCCGACATCAGGTTTTGGAGACCTGCGTTCTACCAACTGAACTAAGAGCGCACACGCTGTCTTTGATTCAGTTATTGCATCAGACTTTTTCTAGTTTAACCCAATTTGGCGTTTTTTGTTAACT
>NZ_JAUDRH010000005.1:300000-476108 GCF_030381805.1 Chlorogloeopsis sp. ULAP01 | reverse complement strand
ACGGGAACCGCCAAGACTGCGACCCCCTCACCGCTTTGCGTCTACGCCGGGAACCGCCTTTGGTGGTGGGCTGCTTCACCGCACTGGCTCCCCGACACCCTCTTTCAAGTCAGGATGGGTGGTTGCGCTGGTGCTATCAAGATGGTGCTGTGTTACCAACTGGAGATGAACGCGCTCAACAGCTGGCAGAACAATTGCGAGCTATGGGAATAGATCTAGATACTCTATAAAAAAATTTAAAGAATTGTTTCTCTGTGTTACCTTATAATATAACTAACGTTCGATATAAATAGATATTGTAATGCCCAAGATAGTCGATCGCGAACAATACCGCAAAGAGTTATTGATGAAATGCTTTGACTTGTTCGCCCAAAAGGGCTATGCCGCAATCACTATGCGAGAGATAGCCCAAGGACTAAGTGTTTCTACAGGTACGCTATATCATTATTTTCCCAGCAAGGAAGCTTTGTTTTTTCAGTTAATCGAAGAACTGACACAGCAAGATATTCTGAACTTTCTGGCTGGGGCTGGAGATGCCAAAACTTTACCAGAGCGCATCGAAGCTTTAATGAATTTTGCAACCAAGAATGAAGACTATTTTTTCAAACAAACTTTGCTGATGTTTGATTTTTATCAGCAGCAAGAGCGAATAGAGGTTTTGAATCATCCGAGTATCAAGAAAGTCTCAAAGGATACTAAACAGGCTTTAGTAGATTATTTGGAAATTAAAGACAAAGCGTTAGTTGACTTCGTTTATTGTTTTCTCAACGGCTTAATCTCGGCGCGAATGTTTGAGGGTGATGCTATTTCTTATGGCGAGCAGAGTGAACTGCTAGCAAAAATGTTAACAGCTTATCTCAACACTCAAGAGCAAGCAGGTTCTGAGAATGGGAAAACTAAATGATATGCACCCAATTTTTCCAATTTCAGTAAACAAGATATATGTCTGAACAATCGATTTCAAAACCTTTGACTCGGCGACTGATTGGCTTGATATTGACTGCTGCTGCAATTACCGGAGCGATCGCTGTATATGGAATTTCCCAATTTAACTTAGCAGGTAAGCCTGAGTCTGCCACCCCGGAAACACTGCCTCCAGTCAAAAAAGTTGCAGCCCTTGGGCGTTTGGAGCCAGAAGGGGAAGTGATCCACCTGTCTGCACCTCTGGCTTTGGATGGCGATCGCGTGGCTAAAATACTTGTTAAACAGGGTGATAATGTACAAGCGGGGCAGGTAGTGGCAATTTTGGATTCGCAAAAACGCTTGCAAGACGCTGTCATGCAGGCAAAAGAGCAGGTAAAGATGGCTCAAGCAAAATTGGCACAGGTAAAAGCTGGAGCTAAAACAGGAGAAATTCAGGCACAACAGGCAAATATTAGCCGCTTGCAAGCCGAAAGACAAACGGAAATAGAGGCACAACAAGCAGCGATCGCCCGGTTAGTGGCAGAACAAAAGACAGAAATTCAAGCTCAACAAGCAGCGATCGCCCGGTTGGCGGCAGAATTGCAAAATGCCACTATGGAATACCAACGCCACGAAAAACTGTATCAAGAAGGCGCACTTTCAGCATCCTTGAGAGACAGTAAGCGCCTGAGTTTACAAACCGCACAGGAACAATTCAACGAAGCCCAAGCAAACCTCAAACGCATCCAATCATCGCGACAGCAGCAACTTGCCGAAGCCAGAGCAAACTTGAGACGCATTCAAACATCTCGCCAAGAAGAATTAAACTCTGCCAAAGCCACTCTTAACCAAATTGCTGAAGTTCGCCCGGTAGATGTGCAGGCAGCCCAGACAGAAGTAGATAGTGCCACAGCAGCACTTCAACAAGCACAAACGAACCTCGAACAAGCTTACATCCGCACCCCGATCGCTGGGCAAATTCTCAAAGTTCACACGCGAGCCGGAGAAAAAATTGCTGATGCAGGCATTGCGGATTTGGGGCAAACTCAGCAGATGGCGGTAGTTGCAGAAGTTTATCAAACTGACATCGGCAAAATTAAGCTAGGGCAGCAAGCGGTAATTAATAGTCAAGCATTTTCAGGAGAATTACGTGGCAAAGTTTCTGAAATTGGCTTGCAGGTGAACAAACAGAATGTCTTCAGTAATCAACCAGGAGAAAATTTAGATCGCCGTGTCGTAGAAGTGAGAATTCGCCTCAACCCTGAAGACAGTAAGCGAGTTTCTACCCTTACTAACTTACAGGTGCAGACAGCAATAGAATTGTAAAGTTTTTTTGCTCCAATTTATAACGAATGTTTGATATAAGTTTAATCCTGACTATCTAAGAGAAATAAAATCAACTATTCCAACAAAGGAGGTTTGAAATGTTTCGAGTCACTGGATATCTTTTGATCGCCATCAGCATTATTCATATCCTAGTTGGCATCTGGCTTTTTACTGAACCCCTTTCAGAGATAGTTCGCAATGGGGTATTCAATACAACTGCTCCTAACCCCTTTGCTCCTTATTTTGACCGAGAAGATGCCTTTTGGTACATGATGATTAGTCCACTACTTTTAACTTTAGGACAGCTATGTTGCTGGGCAGAAGCTAAGGGAATCAGTCTACCAGCTTTTCTCGGTTGGAATCTTTTAGGATTTTCTGTGATTGGAATAGTGATTGAGCCGATTTCTGGTTTCTGGCTCTTAATTCTGCCAGCAGTTCTCATACTCATTGAATCGCAAAAAGATAGCACTCGATTGACTAAACCCACGGAAGATGTACATGAAAATTCAGTTTTGTAGAACTTCCCTAGTTTGGTTTCGGTTGCTCCGCAGAACTTATCCTTGGATAGCTTTGGTTATTACTGGTTGCAAAATAATTTACTCCGTTGGAATTCAACAGGATAGAGAAAAAGTACGGTTCATGCTGGCAATGACAAAGATTGACTTTGTACGTGTTTACCAATTTCTCAATGATTTGTTGTGGTGAAATCATGATCACTTCTAATCTTGTACAACTTGAGCGATCGCAAATTAATCAAGCAAGTGAAATTTTAACCAAGGCATTTGATGACGATCCGGTATTAAACTGTCTCCTTTCACAAAGCGATCGCATGAAAACAAATGCCCTTAAAAGCCTATTTAAAGGAATTTTACTTACTAGCTTGCCTTACAACCATATCTACACAACCGTAGGTAGCCTCAAAGGTGTTGCTGCTTGGTTACCTCCAAATCATTCTCACCTGAATATTTTTCATTTTTTGCCAACAGTATTTTCCTTAACTTTCAAATTGGGATTCTTCAAAGTAGGGCGATTGATATCAACACTCTCTGTATTGGAGAAACATCACAAACGCGATCTATCCCAACCACACTGGTATCTTAACCTTCTTGGTGTTTCACCTGCCCATCAAGGACAAGGAATTGGTAGTTTATTGCTACAGCCAATTCTTCAACAGGCAGATAGTCAACGTTTACCTTGCTACGTAGAAACTTCTACTCCAAAAGCTGTTTGCTTTTATCAAAAAAATGGTTTTGAAGTGCTGAAAACCCTTGATTTACTAGAAGCAAGCTCTCTGATTTGGACGATGAAACGAGAGCCTCTAAGTATCAAGTAGTAATTTGAATTTAACTTAATACATAACGAACGTCCGATATAAATTTTACTTTCTCTTTTTAAAGAACTGTCATTATGCTTCGTAAACTATTTCGCCGTACCCCCTTAGCATGGCTCCAGCTAAAGAAAGAAAAAACGCGTTTGGCAGTGGCGTTAGCAGGAATTGCCTTTGCGGATATGCTGATGTTTGTGCAAATGGGATTACTAGACGCGCTCCTAGATAGTGCAACCCAAGCTCATCAAAATCTACAAGCAGATTTAGTTTTAATTAATCCCCAATTCCAATCTTTGATTTCTGTCAAAAGCTTTCCTAGAGAGAGATTGCAGCAAACCCTGGCTTATGATGGGGTAAAATCAGTTCGTCCTTTGTACATCAACGTTGCCCAATGGCGCAATCCTGAAACTCGCATTACCCGGAGTATTTTAGTGTGGGGAATAGATCCGGCGAACCCACCATTTGATAACCCAGAGGTAAATAAACACTTAGGGCAACTTAAGTTACTGGATCGGGTGCTATTTGATCGGGCTTCTCGACCAGAATACGGTGCTATTCCCGATTTAGTAAAGCAGCATGGCAGTGTGGAAGCTGAGGTAAATAGCCAGACTGTACAAACAGTAGGCTTATTTCAGCTAGGTGTGTCCTTTGGTGCTGACGGTAACATTATCAGCAGCGATTCTACTTTTCTTAAATTATTTCCAGAACGCAAGCCAAATCAATTGGAAGTTGGGCTGATTAACCTAGAGCCAGGTACAGACGTGCAAGCTGTGCGATCGCAACTCACAAGAGCTTTGCCTAATGATATCAAAGTATTAACTCCTCAAGAATTTGCTCAAACAGAAATAGATTACTGGAGTAATCAAGGGATTGGCTTTATCTTCGGAATGGGAGCGGCAGTAGGATTTATCGTTGGGATTGTGATTGTTTATCAGATTCTCTACGCCGACGTTTCCGATCACCTGCCAGAATACGCCACATTAAAAGCGATGGGATATAGCGATCGCTATCTTATGACTATGCTCATGCAAGAAGCTTTATTACTTGCGGCATTAGGCTTTATCCCTGGAGTACTTTTATCTATCGGGCTTTACCAAATCACCTATGCTGCGACTTTGATCCCGATTGGCATGAAACTCAATCGTGCGATTTTCGTGTTGCTATTGACGATTATCATGTGCAGTGGTTCAGGAGCGATCGCCCTGCGAAAACTCAGAGCCGCCGATCCAGCAGATATGTTTTGAGGCTAAGTAGCAGAAGGCAGTCGTTATGAAACAAGTTTCATCACCAAAGATGAAAGAGGTTTTTTCTCCTACACCCCAAACCCTTATACACGCCAGATGACGCCACGTGCTTTATGCCGGGGAACCCTTACTTTCAGAAGCCACTTCGTGTCTACGCCAGTCGCTACAAGTCGGCACTAGACGCGAAGCGGCTTCCCGGAGGGTAGCCGCCCAACGCGCTGGCTCACCACCGCAGTGGCTCCTTTATGCCGGGAGACCCGTCCACTGGCTCCCCTACACCCTCTTTCAAGGCAGTCCCAATGAAACAAGTTTCATCGCCAGGCATGAAAAACCTCACCCCGTCCTGTCGGACACCCCTCTCCTTAGCAAGGAGAGGGGCAGGGGGTGAGGTGACTTTCAAGGCAGGAGGCAGAAGGAAAACCACCTACTTAATAGTTAATGGCTATCAATAATTAACAAATAACAATTAACAATAAATATGGAACCAATCATTTCTATCCAAAACCTCAATCATTATTTTGGGCAAGGTTCACTTCGCAAGCAAGTATTATTTGATATCAACTTAGATATTTATCGAGGAGAAATTGTCATTTTAACTGGCCCGTCTGGCTCTGGTAAAACCACATTATTGACTTTAATGGGTGGCTTACGTTCTGCACAAGAAGGTAGTTTGAAGATACTAGGGCAACAAATGTGTGGAGCAAAAAAGAGACAATTAACAGAAATTCGCCGTCAGATTGGTTATATTTTTCAGGCGCATAATCTCATGACTTTTTTGACAGCAAAGCAAAACGTCCGAATGTCATTAGAACTTCATGAAGAAATTTTAGATGAAAATTTAGATGCCAAAGCAACAGCTATTTTAGAACACGTTGGTTTAGGCGATCGCGTCAATTATTATGCCGAAAACTTATCAGGTGGACAGAAACAACGGGTAGCGATCGCTCGTGCTTTAGTAAGTCATCCCAAAATTGTTTTAGCAGATGAACCAACTGCTGCACTCGATAAAAAATCTGGAAGAGATGTAGTGGAATTGATGCACAAATTAGCAAAAGAACAGGGTTGTACTATCTTAATGGTGACGCACGATAACCGCATTTTAGATATAGGCGATCGCATTATCTATATGGAAGATGGTCATCTTAAAAATGATAGTGTAGATGCAGATGTTTTAACTCCAATCAACTAACGTAAAAATAAAGCTCTCAAGAGGTGGATAAACTCATGGTTGAGCAACTTTTAATCAATGATGATAATTTCTATGTACCTGATGCCAATCAGCTAGTAACTGAAGATGACACACCAGTGGATAATTTTGCTTCTGCCAAACAACAACGCCTTTTAGTAAGCTCTCTTTACAGTTCTTTACAAAATCAGATTTTTTTAGCTGAAGCCAATGTCGGTATTTACTACATTTACAAACAATCCCCCATCGTGCCAGACGTATTCTTGAGTCTGAATGTGCAAGTACCAGATAACTGGTGGGAAAAGCAAAATCGTTGCTATATGCTTTGGGAATTTGGTAAAACCCCAGAAGTTGCGATTGAAATTGTCTCTAACAGAGAAGGTGATGAACTAAAAAGCAAACTAAGAATTTATGAACAAATGCGAGTGAGTTACTACGTAGTCTACGATCCGACTCGACAGTTAGGAGAGCAGCAGTTACGTATTTATGAACTTCGGGGGGCGAGATACTTTGAAACACCAGAAACTTGGTTAGAGCAAGTTGGTTTAGGGTTAACTCTCTGGCAGGGAGGATTTGAAGGTAGGCAAGATATTTGGTTGCGCTGGTGTTATCAAGATGGTACCGTTCTTCCGACAGGGGATGAACGTGCTGAAGTAGCTCAACAACGTGCCGAGATGGCTGAACAGCGCGCCGAGAGTGCTGAACAACGCGCTCAATTACTAGCAGAACGACTGCGTGCTATGGGAATAGATCCAGATGCACTGTAGAAAATTCTGAGATGAAATGCTTATGAGATTGGTATACCTTTACAAATATAATCTCTTAGCTTTTTTTAGCTTTTTTGTATTTCGGAAGTAGCTACATATTTTTCAATTACTGACTTCCAAACTAAGTATGCGTGACCATTTAAATGTAAACCATCTGCTGTGTATTTTGCATCTAATTGGTTTTCCGAATCTAATAAATGAGAAAATAAATTTATATATTGATAATTAAAGTTTTGGGCAAGCTTTTGCAAACCCAAATTAAGATTGATAATATTTTTGTTGTCTTGCCAATAGAGATAAATTTTATTATTCACAGGCAAAACACTTTGAATAAAAATTTCTGTATGTGGCATTTTCTCTTGAAACTCTTTTAAAATCTCTTGATATTTTTCTAAAATCTCTGTAACAGATTTACGACTATTTATTAAATCATTAATTCCTATCATTAAGAAGATTTGTTTTGGCTGTGAAGTTAAAATTGTACTTAAACGATATAATATTCTTTCAATGGTATCACCAGAAATACCTCTGTTTTTGATATTGACATTTCCCAATAATTCTATCCATTCACCTTCATCCGTGATACTATCTCCCAACATAATAATTTCAGATTCAGACCGAGGTAATAATTCAAATTGGCTCTTTTTATGCCAATAGTAGGCAGGATAATCAAGATGAAGATTTTTGTGAAAATTCAAAAATTTTAATCTTTTAAAAAATAAATAGTAATAGCTGATTTGTTTAAGAAAAACAAAACCCCCAATCAAAAAACACAAAATATTAATACTGGCAGAAATCCACAGTAAAAATATGACTTGATTATTCATAGTGACAATTCGACTCTTGAAGAGTTAGTAATAAATTCCTGAACTCGTAGCCATACTTTGTCTAATAAATCTGAACTTTCTACATCAAACCACTCAATTTGCGAATAGGCGTGAAACCAAGTACGCTGCCGTTTGGCAAATTGGCGAGTATGTAAAACTGTTAATTCTTTAGCTTTATCTAAAGAAATATCTCCTGCTAAATATTGTTTTATCTCTTGATACCCTAAAGTATTGAGCAAAGGCAAGTCGGCACCATATTTTTGACACAAACGCTCAACTTCACTTACCAAACCATCTGCTATCATCTGTTCGGTACGCTGGGCTATACGATGGCCCAGATGAGCAGAGTCACAATCTAAACCAATTTGCAAAATAGGATAATTGGGAGGATTTTCTCCTTGTTGCTCAGAAATTGGACGACCAGTAACATAATAAACTTCTAATGCTCTCAAAGTTCGTACTGAATCGTGGGGATGAATCTTTTGGGCTGCAACAGAGTCAACTTGTTGTAACATGGCGTAAAGCTGAACTTGGGAGAGAGATTCAAGTTGCGATCGCAATTCTTTGTGAGGTGCTACCCTCGGAATCTTCATTCCTTGTGTAATCGAACGAATATATAAGCCAGTACCACCCACGAGGAGAGGAACTTCGCTGACACGGGGATTTTTTGACACATTTCTCCGCGTCACCGCGTCTCCTTCTCTCCGCGTCTCCATTGCCTGGAATGGGGGAGAAGAAATTAATGCTTGCGCCCGCTCCTGATAATCTGCTACCGTCATAATTTCTTTGGGATCGCATATATCAATCAGATAGTGGGGTACTAATTTCTGCTCTGCTCCGGTTGGTTTAGCTGTACCAATATCAAACTCTCTGTATACTTGACGAGAATCTGCACTCAGAATTACAGTACCTAATTGCATTGCTATAGTTAGAGCTAAACTCGATTTACCTGTAGCCGTTGCGCCACAAATCACAATTAATTTAGTCATTAGTCATTGGTCATTTGTTAGTGGTTAGTAGGGGAGGCAGCGCGTTGCCGGGGGAACCCCAGTTGTAGCGACTGCCGTGCGGGTTTAGAAGATAAATCTCGGTTTGAACAGCAAGATTATCAGCAAAATCTGCCCGTACAGTGGTTAGTTGTTCTCTCCTCATCTCCCCTGCTCCCCTGTCCCCTTATCCCCTTGTCCTCTTCACATGGGGTTGAACCCCTATTTGAATTTCTCATCAAACTGCTCTAAAGTCGCCTATAAGGCTTTTGTGTTAGAATCTTGGAGTGTTTTAGACTTTTTCGCCTTTTGGCGATTTTCACCCCCACTTATCAGGAGAATTTACATGACGAGTAGTTACAGTGCCGAACAGATTCAAGTTCTGGAAGGTCTGGAACCCGTCCGCAAACGACCGGGGATGTATATTGGTTCCACAGGGTCAAGAGGACTTCACCATTTAGTGTACGAAGTGGTGGACAACTCAATTGATGAGGCTTTGGCGGGATACTGTACCCATGTGGAGGTGGATCTCAATGCCGACGGTTCTGTTACTGTAACAGATGATGGTCGAGGTATTCCTACCGATATTCACCCACAAACAGGAAAATCGGCACTAGAAACTGTATTAACCGTACTGCACGCTGGGGGTAAATTTGGCGGCGGCGGCTATAAAGTTTCTGGAGGACTGCACGGGGTTGGTATTTCCGTTGTCAATGCCTTATCTGAGTGGGTAGAAGTCAAGGTTTGGCGAGATAAGAAGGTTCATGCCCAGCGTTACGAACGAGGTGTTCCCGTCACCGAACTGACAGCAAAGCCTTACAAAGAGAATCGTAGCGGCACTTCTGTTAATTTCAAACCAGATTCCCAAATCTTTACTACTGGCACTGAGTTTGACTATGTTACTTTAGCAAGCCGTTTGCGGGAATTAGCCTATCTCAATGCGGGTGTAAAAATTACTTTTACTGACTACCGCTTGCAATTACTAAAAAGCGATCAGCCTAAAGTAGAAACTTACGAATACAGGGGTGGTATTCGCGAATATATTGCTTATATGAATGCTGATAAGCAACCACTGCATGAAGAAATTATTTACGTGCAGGGAGAACGTAACAACGTTCAAGTCGAAGTGTCATTGCAGTGGTGTACCGATGCCTATACAGATAATGTATTGGGTTTTGCTAATAATATTCGCACGGTAGACGGCGGTACGCATTTGGAAGGTTTGAAGGCAGTTCTGACGCGTACTCTAAATGCGATCGCCCGCAAACGTAACAAAATTAAAGAAAACGAAGCCAACCTCAGTGGCGAACACGTACGCGAAGGTTTGACTGGAGTAATTTCTGTTAAGGTTCCAGATCCGGAATTTGAAGGACAAACTAAAACGAAACTTGGTAATACTGAAGTTCGAGGAATTGTTGATTCTTTAGTGGGAGAAGCTCTCACCGAATACCTAGAATTTCGCCCCAGTATTGCTGATGCCATTTTAGATAAAGCCATCCAAGCCTTTAAAGCGGCAGAAGCTGCCCGTCACGCGCGGGAATTAGTGCGCCGCAAATCAGTTTTGGAATCTTCGCCACTACCTGGGAAATTAGCGGATTGCAGTACTAGAGATCCTAAAGAATCAGAAATTTTCTTGGTAGAAGGCGACTCCGCAGGTGGCAGTGCCAAACAAGGACGCGATCGCCGCTTCCAAGCCATCCTCCCCTTGCGCGGTAAAATCCTCAATATCGAAAAAACTGACGACGCTAAAATCTATAAAAACAATGAAATCCAGTCTCTAATTACTGCCTTGGGTTTGGGGGTAAAGGGTGAGGAATTCGATGCTTCCCAACTGCGCTACCACCGAATTGTGATCATGACTGACGCTGATGTGGATGGAGCACATATTCGCACCTTGTTGTTAACTTTCTTTTATCGTTATCAACGAGCACTCATCGAACAAGGCTACGTCTACATCGCTTGCCCACCACTCTATAAAATAGAGCGAGGGCGCAATCATTATTATTGCTACAGCGATCGCGAAAAAGACAACCTGATTCGACACGAGTTTCCTGAAAACGCCAACTACACCATTCAGCGATTCAAAGGTTTGGGTGAAATGATGCCCGAACAACTTTGGACAACCACCATGAACCCAGAAACCCGTACCCTTAAGCAAGTGGAAATTGAAGATGCAGCCGAAGCTGATCGCATTTTCACAATTCTGATGGGCGATCGCGTGGCACCCCGTCGAGAATTTATTGAAACCTATGGTTCTAAGCTCGACCTTACAGATTTAGATATCTAAGGACATCTTAAATTATCCACCAGGTTAATTGTGGACAAAAATAAATGGGCAATGGGTGAAAACCTATTACCCATTACCAACAATTCTAAAAATTTTCAGCATAGCCAATTTAATCCCAGAAGATAAATCACCAAGATTTTGTCATTTTTGTAAAATTTCAAGACTAAAATTCAACATTGTCTGACAAAAAGTGCTTTTTAGATAAGTTTATGAATTCTTATCAATAATCTAGGAACTGCAAAAACTCAATAGTATTGAATATTATCAGTAAATATCAATATTTGCTTGTAATAAATATTACTCTTGTGTAATATTCTTATGCAAACTCATCAACATCAGTTGGTTAATATCACTTGTTTAAAAATCATAAAACATTAACTTCATAAATTTACTTAGATATAAATTATACATCATTAACAATGTTTTAAGGAGTATGTTTTTCTCTTCATAAACAACTAGAGATTATCAATAACCAAGTATCTAATAAGTATTTTAAAAGGTTTAGTATCTTAGTAAGCAGTAGTATACCTTTGGCTTTTTCCCAATACAATTCGGCAACTACGATTGCGTGAGGACAAGAGCTTTGAATTTTGACAGAGTGCTGTGCTCCTGCTTTTCAAAGATTATAGTTTACGCTGTGGATTTGCTGAGTAAAAGAACAATACTTTGAGCAGTCTAATTTAGCTCGACCTTTATACTGATAGACTATATTGAGCTTAAAAAATGCATTATATAAAGTATGCTCACCACATATAGTCAAATTTCGTCTTTGCTAACAAGATTTCAAAATTTGTTAACTCCGGGTTGCTCGCGTATGCACTTAGCTGCTACATCTGAATCATCCAATTAGCCTTAGTTGCGTTATATAAAACTTATTTATATAAACCCTGACTCATGGGAGTGTATATTTTGCATTAATTCTATGCAATTTTGCTTTCAGTGGGCTAATATCGATAGTCTTGACTGTCAAATCCTGTCTGAATTGATTAAAATATCGGTATATACAATAAAAATAGTTTGTCAAGTTGCAAAGGGTGGAATTTTTATCAGTGTTCTAACTAGCGATAAACATCGCATCAATTGCATCCAATCAGTTTTGGTCTTCTAGCCGCTCCTGCCAAGCCTCTGCTTTCAATCTAGGTGATTGGCCTTTATAAAGCTAGAGTGTCTTTATGAAAGTACTACGATTCGCAAATTGGGAAATTAATGTTTACGCCACGCCACTCCAAATAATATGAAAATAACTGTTATTAGCAGATAAAACAAAGTATCAAGTCAGTATTTTATGAAGTAAATGTAAAAATTAGTACGCTATAGCTAGAAACTTAACTAACAGAAAATGCCTGACTTTAAAATGTTGAGTTAGCACATAGAAACTAATACAAGTAACTTTACTTATTTTTTAAAGTAATGATGATACAACGAGAGTTACAACAAGATTTGGAGAAAATTCGAGCGTATGAGTACCGTTCTCAGTGCGTTTTTGCTACAACAGCTTTTACCTTACCTAATTAGTCTATGGAAAAAACACAAAAGCAGTGCAATTTTTGTGAAACAGGCTACAATCGGAACAGTCTTTACACAAAAATCTTCCAACAGTCAGATTTATTCTTATGGGATTGTAAATTTTTTAGCAAGATGAGTCTTATTTAGACAAAGTTCAGTTAAAAAATGTGTTGATTAGCAACACAATGGCATTTACTAAAATGAGAATTTAACTGGGTAAGTACTGCGGTGGCAGAGAAAAACACAAACTAAACATTTATCACTTACCAAGTACTCATTTTTAAGTCTTTTACCGGGGTCTATATCAGTGTCCTTCCAAAAAAGGGGTTAAACTTCCGGAAAAATTTTAGCTAAATTAGCTAAAAAGCCTTTTATAAAAAAGGCAAACATCTCGCTTAATTAAAAGCAACAAAAATATCCTGAGTAATTGATTCTGCAAGGAGCATGAGGAACGCGGCATGAACCAGGCTAACAACGTACTCGACAACATTTATCAGCCTGACCTAGAAATTGAGATGAATCAGCCTGAACTGTTAGAAGAACTCTTGCTGGATGATGAAGTAGAAGAGGACTTGCTGATCAGCGATGAAGGCGAGCTCGACGAAGAATTTTTAGAACCTCAGTCTGATGAGGACGACGCTAAGTCTGGGAAAGCCGCAAAATCGCGTCGTCGGTCACAAAGCAAGAAAAAGCATTACACTGAAGATTCGATTCGCCTTTACTTGCAGGAAATCGGTCGAATCCGCCTGCTCAGAGCGGACGAAGAAATTGAACTGGCACGAAAAATTGCAGACTTATTGGAATTAGAGCGAGTACGCGATCGCTTACAACAGCAATTAGATCGCGAACCTCAATACAGCGAATGGGCTGAAGCAGCAAAAATGCCGCTGCCACAATTTCGCCATCGTCTGCATATTGGGCGTCGGGCGAAAGACAAAATGGTGCAATCGAACCTGCGACTTGTAGTTTCAATTGCCAAGAAGTATATGAACCGTGGTTTATCTTTCCAAGACTTGATTCAAGAAGGTAGTCTTGGCTTGATTCGTGCCGCCGAAAAGTTTGATCACGAGAAAGGTTACAAGTTTTCTACATACGCTACATGGTGGATTCGTCAGGCAATTACCAGAGCGATCGCCGATCAATCTCGCACAATTCGCCTTCCTGTCCACCTCTACGAAACCATCTCTAGAATTAAGAAGACTACCAAGCTGCTTTCTCAAGAAATGGGACGTAAACCCACTGAGGAAGAAATTGCTACAAGAATGGAAATGACAATCGAAAAATTGAGGTTTATTGCTAAATCAGCCCAGCTACCGATTTCTTTAGAAACGCCCATAGGGAAAGAAGAGGATTCTCGACTGGGCGATTTTATTGAGTCTGATGGCGAAACCCCAGAAGATCAAGTTTCTAAAAATCTATTACGGGAAGATTTGGAAAAAGTCCTCGACAGCCTTAGCCCTCGTGAACGTGATGTTCTGCGACTGCGCTACGGTTTAGATGACGGGCGGATGAAAACATTGGAAGAAATAGGACAGATTTTCAATGTTACCCGCGAACGTATTCGTCAAATTGAAGCGAAGGCACTGCGTAAGTTACGTCACCCCAATCGCAATAGCGTTCTAAAAGAATATATTCGCTAGTCATTAATTTTGAGTTATCAGCTAACCATTTATCCACAGTTAATGACAAATAGATAACCGAGTACGGTAAAAACCTGGGATTGTTAACTTATCCCAGGTTTTATTGTTTATCCATTTATATTTATCTCTAAGGATCGGCTTTCCAAGGTTTATATCAAGTCCGCCTAATCACTTATTAGAAAAGCTCTGCGCGTCCCCGCGTCAGTCTTGATGAATAAGGTTCAACAGGACTTGATACTATAGGATACCCCAGAAGTGTAAAAAGCCTTGACCAGAAAATAACTCAATCAAAGCAGCAGCCAAAAAGCCGATCATAGCCAAACGACCATTCCAAATTTCTGCTTGTGGGGTAAAGCCCCAACGCCAAGCATTACGATCATCTGTTACAGGGGCAGTAATCTTTGTTGTGTCTTGCATGGGTGGCACTCCAAAATAAGTTTACTAAGTTTTGCAAGCTTTTGTTAATTAATATAACAACTATTTTAAGAAGTGCAACTTTTATTTGAGTTTTTTCCATAAGATTTGCTTATCATTTTTATGTAGAAAAAATTAAAGGCTGAACTCTCACTATTATCTAACAATTGAGATATATTTGCATTAATTTGAGATTAAATAAAAAATTGTTGATAATCTTTCTAGAGTTGATGACCATGAAAAATCTCAAAAGAGCGATATTGTAAGGTTGTTGATAGGTTAATAGATGCAACTAAACTAACCTTTAATAAAATTAAATATTATCAATAACTGATTATAATTTAAGATTCAATGTAATATTTATTGCATTATACAAGTACGTACTTATCAATAAATTTACTAGAATTTCATTAACTTAAAATTAATCTTGACATAATTTAACCTTAATCTTTTATTAACTGAGTTTTTTAGTCCAATCTATTCGTTAATTACAAAGGATTAGCTCAAACAATTTCAGAGGATGAATGTGTTAAATCGACACAGATTTTTGGTGCTGCCTAAAAAAGTAAACAAAGGCGAGAGATGATGTTAAAAAACAGTGAGCAGCAGGACGAAATGCATGCCATACAGCTTAGATTTACTCAATCAAAAGCATTACTATCAATCATGCTATTGATATACGTGCCAGTACTTATGCTTTTTGCAATTTTAAAATTGCAAACTAAAATACCAATATCAATTTTGACACGAGATCCATCATCAATTGCACAAGTACCATCCTATTGGGGAGCAATTTCCAACATAGGGATATTAATGTGGTGTGGCGCTGTGGTTATTCCTTGGTTCAGCTTTAAGTTACTTCAACAAACAAAAAATAATAAAGAATTTAGTCGTTTTTTTCTTTTTTCTGGCTGTCTGACATCTATCTTGTTATTAGATGATCTTTTTCTTTTACATGAAGGAGTTTTTCCAAATCGTCTTAAGATTCCTGAAAAATTCGTCTTGGTTGGATATGGAATAATTCTTTCTTTTTACCTAATCAAATTTAGAAAAGTCATTTTGAAGACTAACTTTATCTTGCTTGTTTTTGCTTTGAGCTTTTTTGGTCTCTCAGCAATTTTTGATTCGCTTCCACTTAGAGGTTGGCTTGAAAATGAAGATCAATACTTAGTGGAAGATGGCTTGAAGTTTTTGGGAATCGTTAGTTGGCTCACTTACTTCGCGATCACTTGTGCAGATCAACTTAAACGTATACTGAGAGTTGAAACTACCAAACATAATAGATTTTAGTAAAGTCAAACACATTAATCTTTGGGTTACTTTTACCTCAAATATTGCTGATATTGCTACATCTTGCTAAAGTTTACCAAGTTTATACCAATTTAAAAAATGATTAAGGGTAGATGGATTCACCCAAACCTAATACAGAAGACAACTTCCAATTGAAAATCACGCCAGGTGCACTCGACGCGCTTAACCCGCAAGGGCGCACTGGCTCCGCAAGGACACACTGGCTCCAAAATCCAAAATGGTATTACTTAGCAAATCGAGGCGCTATTGAAAAAGCGCCCTTAATTACCCAAATTTTTTTGCTTTAAGATTTAACCATCAATTGCTTTCTATTCCCAATTCGGCAACAGTGATAATTTTTTCGTCGCGATTAAGTTTAAGCAGGTTTTCACCCATACTATCTCTGTTTAAGTTAGGCACTGTATCTACTGAAAGACGCAGTACTCGTTGATGGTTGGTTACTAATGCTACTTCAGTACCTGGTTTTGCCAAAACCATTCCAGCTAAATAGTCAGTTTTACTGGCAAATTTTAAGGTCTGAGTACCGATATCGCCCCGGTTAGCTAGACGCAGAGACTTGATTGGGAAACGCTTGGCATATCCCAATTGTGTCACTAGTAATAAATGTTCTTCAACATCAAAAGTTATACCACCAACTATCTGTTCTTGCTGACGTAGGCGTAAAGCTTGCAGTCCCATAGCAGTACGACCCATAATAGGTAGCTGCTCATCATTCACCCCAAATCGCAACAGTCTTCCACCAGAACTAGCTAAAATTACTTGCTTACCTATTGATGTAAATTGGCTTAACAACAATTCGTCGTCTTCTTTTAATTTCAAAATTGTAATTCCACGACGACTTAAATTAGTAAACTCCACCAGAGATAAACGCTTAATTCTTCCTTGTTTGGTAAGTAGAATTATGTCAGCAGTTTCTGGATCTTCTGGAAGCAAAAAGCGGCTGACTACTGCTTCTGTAGCTTCTTGGGCAGTATTTGTCAGTAATGTAATTAGTGGTGTTCCCCGTGGCGATCGCCCAGTGGTAGGAGGGATATCTCCAACTTTGACGGGATACACTTTACCACCACTAGTAAGTACCAATAAATCTTTTTCTGTATCTGTTAACGTAGTCTGAAGCACAAAGTCATTATCGGACAAGCCGTTATCAGTCTTCGACTTTCTGCCATTGGGCTGGCTACGGCGCACGTAACCTCGTTGAGTAAATTCCAAAACCACTTCTTCTGGAGGTGTTTCCAGTTTTGGGCTTTGGATTTGGAATTTTGAATTTTCTTGCTCTTTGTCTCCTTGTTTTTTTGTTCCCTTGTCTATTTGTGCTTTTATCTGCTCCTGGGTGACAAATATTATCTTAGTGCGACGTTCATCGCCATATTTGCGCTTTTGGGTACGCAAGTCTTTTTTCAAAGCTTTTAGTAATTCTTTTCTGTCACTTAGTAAGCGTCTCAAATTAGCAATTTGCTCCTGCAATTGCTCATACTCTTGCTGTAAATTTTGCTGTTCCAAGCTTGTCAGGCGTCGCAGTGGCATAGCTAGAATTGCATCTGCCTGTACTTCGCTCAAATCCAAACGACTTTGCAAGTTAATTTTTGCCGCACTACCATCACTAGCTCGTCGCAAAATCTCAATTACATCATCAAGATGAGATAAAGCTTTCAATAAACCTTCCACCAAGTGCAGACGATTTTCTGCCTTACCCAACTCATAGGAATAGCGGCGTGAAAGTGTCTGCTCTCGGAAGTTCAAAAATTCTTGCAATAATTGGCGTAAGGTTAGCTGAACTGGCAGTCCATTCACCAATGCCAAGAGAATAGCTCCAAAATTCGTTTGTAAAGCAGTTTGATGATAGAGTTGCTGGAGAACATCTTGAGGGTTAGTGTCGCGTTTTAGTTCTATGACTACACGCATTCCCTGGCGATCGCTCTCATCGCGAATATCAGCAATTCCCTGCAAACGCCCTTGATTGACCAAATCTGCTACTTTTTCAATCCAACCAGCCTTATTAACTTGAAAAGGTAATTCTGTGACTACAATTGCCGTCCGTCGCTTACTACCTCTGCCGCCCAGAACTTCCTCGACTTGGGCAACTCCGCGCAGAACAATACTGCCTTTTCCCGTTGCGTAAGCTTCACGAATTCCAGCATCACCGACAATCTCACCACCTGTAGGAAAATCAGGCCCTGGAATTAACTTCATTAACTTTTCATCTGGCAAGTCGGGTTGATCTATTAAAGCAATTAACCCATCTACAACTTCGCCCAGATTATGTGGTGGAATATTTGTCGCCATACCCACAGCAATACCGGCACAACCATTTAGCAACAAAAATGGTAACTGTGCGGGTAATACAGTAGGTTCTTGTTGGGAATTATCGAAGTTACCGATAAATTCTACTGTTTCTTCACCGATTTCTGCCAGCATTCCCTCGTGAGTAATCGGTGCAAGGCGCGTTTCCGTATAGCGCATTGCAGCTGGTGGATCGTTATCCACACTACCAAAATTGCCATGTCCTGCCAGTAAGGGATAACGGCTAGAAAATACCTGCACCAGCCTCACCAAAGCATCATAAACTGCTTGGTCACCGTGAGGATGATATTTACCCAGCACGTCTCCCACAACACGGGCGCACTTCCGATAAGGGCGATCAGGTGTTAGTCCTAGCTCATGCATAGCGTATAAAATTCGCCGATGCACAGGCTTTAAACCATCACGCACATCAGGTAACGCCCGCCCGACAATTACACTCATGGCATATTCAAGGTAAGACCGTTGCATCTCAGTATGCAAGGCTGTGGAGATTACCTGTCCCGTAGAGAGAAGGTTTAACTGTTTTGCCATGAGTTTTTCCCTAAATTTTCACTACACAAAATTTGCCGTTACTGAAACTACAGCAACCACAGCATAGCGGATGAAATGCCTCTCCTTACAAAATCTTGATAGTCATAGGATAAGAAGCAGTAGTATTATCCTTGATGTCGGGGATACACATTGATTGTCTAAAAGGAGGCATATAACTGTATTGGATTAGATCAGGTGGTTATCCCCCTCACCCCTATAAGTCAAATTCTCATGAAAACTGTTTTGATTGTCGAAGACGACTTGATTAATGCTCGCGTTTTTTCCAAAATTTTGACCAAACGTGGTGGTCTGGAAGTAAAACACACTGAAAATGTAGAAGAGGTAATGAGAATTGCCCAAGCGGGGGAAGCAGACATTATTTTAATGGATGTTTCTCTTTCAAGAAGTGTTTTTCAAGGTAAGTCAGTTGACGGTATCAAAATTACACAAATGTTGAAATCTGATCCCCAAACTGCCTCTTTGCCAATTATTCTCGTAACTGCACACGCAATGGAGGGCGATCGCGAGAACTTTCTAAAACAAAGTGGGGCTGATGGCTACATCTCCAAACCTGTGATTGACCATCAACAGTTTGTTGAACAGATCGTGGCATTGCTACCTAAAGACTAACAGAAATAATTCAGAACCCAAACCAGATATGGTTGCCCGCCAAGATGATGGGCTACCTATTCTGGTCTAAATAATATATATGTACTACTAGATAGCATATTTGAGCAAGTGGCAAATTAGGGACTAGGGACTAGGGACTAGAGGAATTGGGGACAAGGAGAAAGATTTTCCCCTTGTCTCCCCTTCTCCCCCTCCCAGTGTCCTCTTCTTCCCAGTACCCAGTCACCAGTACCTAATACTCAATCCCCAATTACTGAGCAGGTTGTGGAGCAGTGGGTGCAGATTGATTTGCTCCTCGTTGCTGTAGCGCTGCTTGAATCCGAGGTAATTGGAGGAATTTTTGGGTATCAGATAGCAAGCGTTGCCCCCAAAGATTTTGCTTGAGAAAATCTAAATCACCGTAGCGATCATCAATGCGAAGTGCTGTTTCACCCATTGCCAAACCTTGTTGTTGATCGCCTTTAGTGTAAAGTGCTACTGCTAAAGCCAATAAAGGTTCTGCCGCTTGCTTGTCAATTGCAAGTGCGGCTTGCCATTGTTTAATTGCTCCTTGAACATCACCTTGCTCGTACTTGATTAAACCAATGTTGTTAATGGCAGGCCAGAATTTTTTATCTTGTGAAACTGCTTTATTGTAGTGGGCGATCGCATCTGGTAATCGACCCAACATATAGTAAGCATTACCCAAATCGAATAATCCCTCAGGGTCATTCGGTTTTAACTTTAAACCTTCTTGGAAATAATTAGCAGCAGTTGGGTACTTTTGCTGCTGAAAGTGAGCCGAACCCAAAGCAAAAAGAACATCGCCATTTTTGGGATTGAGAGATTGTGCTTTTTTCAGGGCGGCGATCGCATCATCTATCTTTTTGGTTTGTAAATATAAGCCGCCTAAGAGAAACCAGACTTTATCACTCTTGGGAGCTAGTTGAACTGCCAGTCGCGCTCTAGGCATTGCCATCTCATACTGTTGAAACTGTGCCAGTTGAGCCGCCTCCTGGGCTAGACTCAACCCCTGCTGCTCCAACTTGGCTGCATCCAGTTGCAATGTATGAGGTATTAATGCCTGTGCATGAGTAGCTTTCGGGATACTCCACAAACTACAGACAACAACAAGAGAAATCAAACCAATTCGTTTAGGCACACTATCGCCTCTCTACCACAAATTCAATAATCTTCCAGCTAGCTTAAACGATCTGCGCTCTGGTGGGAAAGGAAATAATTGTGCAATTGACAACCAAAGTCACCCATTTAGGTGAAGCAAATTACTAGTTGGAAAGGCTACTATGAAAAAAAATTAAGAAAATATAAGTTAACTATTTATAATCTTTCCCTAGCAATATTGAACTCACACAACTAAATAAAGTTCCATAAACTAACTAAGTATTTTTAGCTACACGCAAATATTTGCAACAAACCAAGCTTTTACCACTGGCAACTTATATTTGCCCCCTTCAATTTCACCTCTAACTATACCTACAAAACATTTTTGACAGGCTGCTGTTATGACTGCGTATTTAGAAATTCCCATAATTGGTAAAATTAAGCATCCCTCTCGGTGGCTGATCGGGCTGGTGGCAGCTGGGGTTTTAGTTGCTGGTACAACTACGACCTATACACTTGTGAATCGGGGTGCAAGTGAAGAAGATATTGCGGCACTTACTGTGCCTGTAGAAGCAAGCAACATTACTTTGCGAATTACTGCTAGTGGTAGGGTAGTACCAGTTCAAAGTGTAAATATTAGCCCTAAGCAGCCTGGAATTGTTAGCTCCTTAAGAGTTGAACAAGGCGATCGCGTGCAGCAAGGACAAGTGATTGCTGTCATGGATAGTGCAGAAATTCAGGCGCAAATCCTCCAATACCGCGCCAACCTGGAACAAGCCCAAGCACAACTTGCCGAAGCTCAAGCTGGCAGTCGTCCCCAAGAAATTGCCCAAGCCAGAGCTAGACTTGCCCAAGCCCAAGCACAACTCGCTGAGGCACGGGCGGGAAGTCGTCAAGAAGAAATTGCTAAAGCCGAGGCTCAGGTAAATCAATATCAGGCGCAATTGCAACAAGCCAGATCTCGCCTAGAGTTGGCAACTCAACGAGTACAGCGCAGACAATATCCTGCATCTCAAGGCGCGGTATCTCGCGATTATCTAGATGAAGCTTTGACCGAAGAGCGTAACGCCAAAGACAATCTTCAACAAGTTCAAGCAAGCCTACAAGCTGCAAGACAAGAACTGGCAAGATTGCGTAATGGTTTACGTCCAGAAGAAATTGCCCAACGTGAAGCAGCTGTTGCAGAAGCACAGGCAGCACTGCGACTTCTAGAAAATGGCACCCGTTCTGAGGTAGTTGCTCAACGTCGAGCTGCTGTAGCTGCGGCACAGGCACAGTTAAAAGCTACCCAGGTTAGGTTAGAAGATACACTGATTCGCGCTCCCTTTACCGGAATTGTGACGCAAAAGTATGCTAACGATGGTGCGTATGTAGCACCTACGACTTCTGCTTCTTCGAGTGCCTCTGCTACTTCTAGTTCGATTGTTGCCCTCGCAAAAGGTTTAGAAGTGCTAGCTCAAGTTCCAGAAGCTGATATTGGCAGAATCAAAGTGGGACAACCAGTAGAAATTACTACAGATGCCTATCCCGATCGCACCTTTAAAGGGCGTGTGCGCCTGATTGCTCCTGAAGCTGTCAAGGAAGAAGGTGTGACTTTATTTCAGGTACGGGTAGCTATAGATACGGGTGAGCAAGAACTACGTTCGGGGTTGAATTTAGATTTGACATTTTTGGGTGATCAGGTAAGCAATGCTTTATTAGTACCAACTGTAGCGATTGTGACGGAAAAAGGAAATACCGGAGTTTTGGTGCCAGATGCCAAAAATCAACCACAGTTTCGTTCTGTAGTAGTGGGAGCGCAAATTAATGACCAAACTCAAATTTTAGAAGGAGTCAACGCAGGCGATCGCATATTTCTCAATCCACCTCCAAACTACAAGCGAGAACAAGCACAATCACAAACATGAACTTACTAGAAAGTCTGCAAATGGCAGGTAAAACCCTGCTATCAAATAAATTACGAAGCTCCCTCACTATGCTGGGTATTGTCATTGGTAATGCCTCAGTAATTGCCATGATTGGCGTTGGTGAAGCAGGGCAAAAGTTTGTTAATAAACAGTTGGAGTCTTTAGGGCCAAACGTCCTATTTATTATTCCAGGTAATCAGGAAACTCAACGTATTACCAGAGATGTACCAAAAAATTTAGTATTAGCAGATGCTGAAGCAATTGCTACTCAAGTACCAACAGTAGTGGGAGTTGCTCCAGAGTTGAACACAAGGCAGGTAGTCACATACCGCAACCGTAATACCAATGTCAGCATCATTGGTACAACTCCTAGTTTCCCAACAGTAAGGGAGTTTGAAACTGGTAAAGGGCGGTTTTTCACAGATATAGACTTAAAGCGCAACAATCAAGTTACTGTGCTAGGTGCAGACTTGGCACAGAGACTGTTTGGTACTCAAAATCCGGTAGGAGAACAATTGCGGATTAGAAATAGTAGCTTTCAAGTAATCGGTGTACTGGAAGCGAAAGGCTCTAGTTTAGGTGCTAATTACGATGAAGCAGCATTAATCCCAATTACAACATCAGCCAATCGACTAGTAGGACGCAATTCTCCCTATGGCATCGCCTTAGATTACATCGTTGTTTCCGCACGTGATTCTAATAGTGTAGATGCAGCAGAGTTCCAAATTACCAATTTGCTGCGCTTGCGACATAAAATAACTGGTGAAGACGACTTTAGTATCCGTTCTCAAAAAGATGCTTTGCAAACTGTCGGACAAATCACTGGTGCCTTGACAATTATGCTGGCGGCGATCGCTGCTATTTCTTTGATTGTCGGTGGCATTGGCATTATGAATATCATGCTTGTCTCCGTTACCGAACGCACTCAAGAAATTGGATTGCGCAAGGCAATAGGTGCAACTGAGCAAGATATCCTGCTTCAATTCATGATTGAAGCGATTATTCTCTCTGCTGCGGGTGGCTTAGTTGGTACCGTGATTGGCGTGGGTGGTGTTCTGTTGGTAGGAGCCTTAACACCATTAGAAGCGGGCATTTCTGTAATGGCAATTACTCTGACAGTTGGTGTTTCTGGTGCTATTGGTTTATTTTTTGGCGTTGTTCCTGCTCGTCGCGCTGCCAAACTCGATCCGATTGTGGCTTTGAGAAGTGCATAACTCAATACGGTTTAGTTAAGCATTTTTTCTTCTCTTTGCGTCCTACCCTTACGGGTAGACACGTAGACGGACGTAGTCCGGCTTCAAGGTAGAGTAGTGGCTTCTGTAGACGGGCTTTGCCCGGCTTCCCGTAGGGTAAGTAGCCGCTCCGCGTCTAATGCGTCCTTTGTGGTTCGTTAAAAAAAATTGACTTTAACAAAGAGTTTTAGCCTTAACTGAACTGTATTGGTGCATAACTAGAAGACAGGAGTCAGTAGACGCGTAGCAGATAGAAGTAGGTACGGCGTATCCATTGGTAGGTAGAATGGACACTCAATCGAAAATCCAAAACTTTCCATCCACAATTGAAACACCAGAAATTATTCGCCTAGAAAATATCTTCAAAATTTACGGCAGTGGCGAAACAGAAGTAAAAGCACTCAATGATGTTAGTCTCCTTATCAACCAGGGTGAATATTGCTCGATTATGGGGGCATCTGGTTCTGGTAAATCTACAGCAATGAATATCATTGGCTGTCTGGATCGCCCCACCTCAGGACATTATTACCTGGATAACGTTGATGTGGCACAAATGGATGATTCTGATTTGGCTCACATCCGCAACAAAAAAATAGGGTTTGTCTTTCAGCAATTCCACCTCTTGCCCCAGCTCACAGCACTAGAAAATGTCATGTTGCCAATGGTATATGCTGGTGTCAAAGCTTCAGAAAGAAACGATCGCGCAACTGAAGCATTAAAGCGAGTGGGCTTAGAAAAACGCCTCCACAACAAACCCACTCAACTTTCTGGCGGACAACAACAACGGGTAGCGATCGCCCGTGCCATTGTCAACAATCCCGTGCTGCTTTTAGCAGATGAACCTACTGGTGCTCTTGATTCGCGTACTACCCAAGAAGTATTAAATATCTTTGGCGAACTCAATGCTACTGGCATCACAGTGGTAATGGTAACTCACGAGCCGGATGTTGCCTGCCAAACTCAACGCATTATCTGGTTTCGCGATGGTGAAGTTATACACTCTCACTTGACTCCGGCTGACTTGAGTCAGATGGCAGCATCCTAACTTTGCAATCCCATGCCAAGTATTGTAGTATTTATATTACAATGTATGTGTTGCTATTTCTGTGCGCATATTAACTTATAAACGTAATCTCGAAAATGTTGACTGGGAAGAGATGAAAGCAACACTCAGTCAAGATCATTTCGATAATGGCAGAAGTCCTGAACAACTCAAGACATCCTTTACCAACAGCTATAGAACTTGTATAGCTTATGCAGGTGATCGCATTATTGGAACTGCCCGTGTCTTATCTGATGGTGTTTGTAATGCTTACATAGTCGATGTATGGACATTTACACCCTATCGACATCAAGGAATTGCCAGCACAATGATGGAAATTCTATTAGGAGAATTGCAAGGGCAGCACGTTTGTTTATTTACAGATGATGCTATTAAATTTTATAAAAAAATTGGCTTTTCTGAGAAAGAAACCTGCCTGGAACTGGTAGTTGGTAAATGGTTGAATAATTAGATGAATAGATGAAACAAAAACCAAATTTGCCAGAGGAGGTACATTTAGTAGTTAGTGATTAGTGTTAAAAAACTAACTAATAACTACTGTACGGGCGGGTTTTATTAATAATATCTCAAGTTCACGAAATATCTAAAATAAATCCGCCCCTACTCTACTATCTAAAGACTTGATGTTTTACCAGTTTCTGCTTGCGTTTCAATTGGCTTAACATCACTGTAGCCCATTTGACCTACCACCGTCCGCAATACAGACATTTGCTCTTCAAAATCCATTTTTTCTATTTGCGACAGGAGATTGTTAATTGCATCAGAAGCGTTGTAATCATCTGGCATATCAACTACATCATCTCCCATAGCTTCCGCCCAAGCATACCAAATAAATAGCTGGTTGTTTTCCTTGAGAGCACCATAAGCACGAGAATGTTCTGTGTTTTCACCATTAACAACTTCGCGCATAATCTTTAACTGCTGTTCATCAGAGAGTTTGTAATAGTCACCAAGCAGCGTTGGCGCTAATTCTGGTTCTGCCGCAGACGGAGCAGCAGGAGTGATGGAGTCTCCCATTTTTTCATAAACAAAATATAACCAAGCTAGTTTGGCATCAGTATCCAAAGTATTAAAAGACTCTACAGCTTTTTGAGTTTCTTCGCTCAAAGCTTGAGGCGCAGATTTATTGTAACCTGTAGTCATAAATTCTTCTCCTGAGTAATTTTTACAGTTCCCACTAAGGCGTAACAAAGTTGAAGAGCATGAATCGCCCTCCTCTAGAAAGAGGTTTGCAATTTTAATCTCGGTGCTTTTATCTGTCTGTTAATAGAGGTGAAGAATCTATCTAGAGGTATCAAGAATATCTAGGTTCACTTTGGTAGAATCTCGGCAGTGATAGAAAAATTACTACAGAGGTCTATTATGCCAGAAGAAATTAAGCCTAACGTTTCTCAAGCTCCCACTGAAGATGCTAGATTAGCTGCCGAAAATATTGCTAGTGGTGAAGAGAAAGCTCCAAAAGTTGACATGGAAGCAGATTATCAAGCTGCACAGAAGTTAAGTGTTAGCGAAATTGATCGCACAAGTGAAGGTGCAAAAGCAGCTGAAGAAGCAACCGCGCCTGAATATCAAATGCCTGAAGCACAAGAGATAAAAACAGAAGCACAACCAACTGGTGATCCTGCTGATTATCAAGCAATGGCAAAGGATACTAGCGGTTCAACAGATCAAGCTGTAACTAGCGTTGATGATGACTTGTTAAAACAAGCTTTAGATAAAGGGCAGCCTAAGTAAATCAGGAGAATAACTGTAGGTAAGGGCGGGTTTTATTTCAATTCCTAATTTAAACTTAAAGGATATCTGTTACCCGCTCCTACAAAAATTGTGGTTGAAATAAACGAAATTTGCTGTAAATGAAAAATGTTAACAGCTATTTATAACTTCTAGCAGTTCACTAGGATGATGAATTAAAAAATAAGGATTTTGTTTGGCTAACACTTCTGGTGCATTAAATCCCCAAGTTACTGCAATAACTTTAATATTAGCTTTCTTTGATGCTTCTATATCTCTAGTTTCATCTCCAACATAAATAACTTCTTCAGATTTTATTTGCTTTTGTCTAAGAAGATTATTAATAATAGTTGTTTTACCAAAAATAGTGACTCCTGAATAAATAAATTCAAATAGCTGGTCTAAATCATTTATTTTGAGGAATTCTGTCACATTATCTTTAGAATTAGAAGTGACAATTCCTAAACGGTGGCCTTCTGTTTTGAGTGCTGCCAATGCATCTTTAATCCCCGGAATTGGCTTCAATTCCGGTATTTTATTCTTTAATTCACCTTTTACTCTTTTAACTAGAAAAGGTATTTTAAAAAGAGAAATACCTGAATAATTTATAATTTCTCTAGAAGTTAAATTTCTCAAGAGAGCTAGCTCTTCTGGAGTAATTTGTACATAGCCAAACTCTTTGGCTAAACGGTTCGCAATATTTACAAGCGCATCTACTGTGTCAGCAATCGTACCATCAAAATCAAAAATAATTACTTTCTGGATCATTCTTGTACTAAGTAGAATGCGTCTAGATTAGCGCGGGCATTCCGTCGTAACATTTCTGGCTTAATTCGCCGCAACGCTGATGCCGGAAATTTTTTATCCCATTCCCAATCTGAGATTTGCGCTAATTCTACCAGCTTAGGCGCAATATTCCCAGGATACGGTTGAAATTCTGTCACATCAGTTGTGCGCGCAAAACGCTGGTTCCAAGGACAAACGTCTTGGCAGATATCGCAACCAGCAACCCAGCCTTGTAAGTAAGGCGTAACTGTTTCTGGCAATTTTTCCTGTCGATTTTCAATTGTGTGATAGGCAATACAGCGATTTGCATCTACAACAAATGGCTGGGTAATTGCACTTGTAGGGCAAGCTTCTATGCAGCGAGTACAGGTACCGCAATGTTGTGTATGGGGAGTATCTGGGTTTAATTCTAAATTTGTCAACACTTCTCCCAAAAACACCCAAGAGCCAAATTCCCGCGTAATCACATTACCATTTTTGGCAATCCAACCAACACCTGCTCGTTGCGCCCATACTTTATCTTGGATTGGGCCTGTATCTGCATAATAACGTGCTTGAATGTTTTCACCTAGTCCTTGTAACCACAAAGAAAACGCTTTTAGTTTTTTGTGCATAACTTTGTGATAATCCCGCCCCCAGGCATAACGAGAAATTTTGCCATACTCTTTGCCTTCGGGACGTTGGTGGGGTGTGTAGTAATTGAGAGCAACACAAATTAGCGATCGCGCTTCACTCATCACCAACTTAATATCTTGACGCTTAGGGGAAGTCATCCACTCCATGTCAGCGTGATAACCCAGCGCTATCCATGCTTGCAACCGTTGCTTTTCTGTATTTTTTACCTCATCTACAGCAGCTATTCCTACCTTATGAAACCCCACTTCTAAGGCTTTTTGTTTTACCTCATTGCTGCTTGTTCCCAAAAATTGATTCATTTATCTTATAAAAATTTGCCAGAAAAGTGGCAACTAAATTATACACTATTCCCTCTATACATACATTTGCTCTTTTTTAGCCATTGTATTTGTAAATTTTATTTGCAATTTGTAAAGAAGTCATGCAAGATTGAATCGGGAGTGAAAAATATCCTCTCAGTAACTCCCAGCGTACTGAACTAGATCGACTGTGGAGACAAGATTTATGACATTCGCTGCTGATTCAACTCAAAGTTTTTTCTCTAGCGCTTTCAGCACCCAAGGTGACGCTGTTGCATCTACTGTAGCTGTATTTACTAGCTTGAGCGTAGACGATCAACTGGCTGTGCTTTGGTATGCCTACACCGAAATGGGACGTTCGATTACACCTGCTGCAACAGGTGCTGCCCGTTTACAGTTAGCCGAAGGTTTGTTAAATCAAATTAAGCAAATGTCTCATGCAGAGCAGTTGCAAGTAATGCGCGACTTGGCTGCCAAGAGAAATACACAGTTTTCCCGTTCCTACGGTGTTTTGAGTGCTAACACCAAGTTAGCTTTCTGGTATGAATTATCTGAGCTGATGGTTAAAGGTTTTGTTGTACCTATGCCACCAAACTATCAACTCTCTCGTGATGGTGTACAGGTATTGGAAACCCTCAAGCAACTAGATTTCGGTCAACAAATAACCGTTCTTCGTAAGGTTGTTACTAATATGGGTGTTGATCCATTAGCTGACTAATCAGTTCGTAAGACTCCCCTTAATTTCCAACACAAACTGCTCTTTATATTTTTCTATTTCTAAGAAGAGTATAAAGAGCATTTTTTATCTCACGCAGAGGATGGGGAGAACTACTAACCACTGTACGGGCGGGTTTAGAAGACAAATTCTCGGTTTGAACAGCAAGATTATCAGCAAAACCCGCCCCTACCAACCAACAAAAATACATCTTCAGCAGCAAGCTTTAAATCGACTGTTACCTGTAAGTTGATGTAAATATAATAATCTGGAGTTATATTATGCTTTCATCACAATCGCCGAAATCCATAGATGATTTAGGAGATATCACTATTGAAGGGATTAGCGAACCGACAGTTTCGCAATATTTTCAAACTTTAAATGCGAGGGAATTTGATGCAACTGCTACTTTATTTGCAGAAGATGGTACCATGCATCCACCCTTTGAATCAGGAATTACCGGACAAGATGCGATCGCTACTTATCTTAAACAAGAAGCACAAGATATTAAAGCTTATCCTCGTCAAGGCATAGCCGAAACATTGGAAAATGGGCAGATCCAACTTCAGGTGACAGGCAAAGCTCAAACTTCTTGGTGTGGCGTCAACGTTTTATGGCATTTTATCCTCAACCAACAAAAGCAAATTATTTACATCAAAATTAAACTTTTAGCCTCTCCACAAGAGTTACTAAATTTACGGAGATGAAAAACTTGTTAGTAGTTAGTTCATTTAGCCACTAACCACTAACAATTACCACTAAATTTTCTTAACTCTTACTAATTGCCGCCTGCTGAAAGGATTGCATTAGTAATCTACGTCCCAACTCAATGTCTTTGGGAGCACATTGCCAATCAGGATGTGCAGTCATTAAAAGACTATCTAGAGTTTCTTGATCAAATAAATGCCAGACAGGAGCATTGTCAATTTCAGCTTCTATAGCGTAGCAATTAGAACTAACACAGCGAATCGTGCAAGTTTTATTAATTCTAGCCAAGGTCATTTGCTCTCCTGGCTGTAGCGAGCGAAATTGCTGGATAAATTGCTTTAATTCATTTTTGGAAGAAACCGTTAACCCAGGAAGCGATACTGTTAGATTTTTGTCTCCATTTACCGTAATCCAATACTGACGACTCGGATCTATCCCTTCTAGCCAAGGTAGTTCATCATCAAGGCGATAGCGTGGTGACAAACAAAATAAGGCTTCCATAAGCAATAACTAAATTTATTATTTAATGTTTGAGTAACATCAATGCTGGACATTTTTTACGGTGTTCACTGTCGTAATTATGACAATTAACACTATTAAGACAAGCTAAATTTTTGATTGACCACAATGTCTCAAATTAATGTCCTACTTACTAAAGAGCAAGCTCCTAGACAAAATGTTTTAGGAACTGTGTCTATGCAAAATTAGTACGAGCTAGTTAATGTACCTAATATCTGATAACTCTCAACTATAAATCAAATAAATTTAGCAAATGTTATTATTCACTTAACAGTTCTTAATAAAACTAAGAATTTTAAGACATAACTAAAATTTAAAAGTCAGCTTATACAGTTTTAATTTATACATTGTTTTTACTTGCTTATAGTTAATTTCTGTTTATAAGCATCCAGACAGATTATTCTGTATACAGATGGAGGCAATTTTTAATTATTGGTAATTACTTAACTTAGTATTATTATTAGTGATACATAACACAATAAGCCTGAGATTAAGATCCCAGGCTTAAACTAACTAGTGATAATTCGCAACTTTACATCTTACCTTTTTGCATTACTTCTTGAAGATGATGACGAATTTCCTGTGCTTGCTCAATGTCAGACTGGCGCAATTTTTGGAATAACTCTACACAAGGCTGAGAGCCAGCTTCCTGTGCATCTTGGATATATTTATCGTAAGCTTTAATTGCTTTGCCTTTATTTTGCAACACGGTGAGAAAGTCATACTCCAGGTTGCTAATAGGACTTTGAGACTGTTTATCCGCAGTTTGAGTCATAGATTCTACCCTCTTTTGAGTTTTCTATTTCTCTTCTACCCCTCCTCAAACAGGTATTCATCTGTCAAGAAGCGTATGCAAGAATACAACTAAAGTTTAGGCATGAAAAAACAATGCTTGGTTTGATACGACGATTTGTAGCGTGAAGTCAATCTTTTGCGTATCTTAAGATATTCAACCAAACTCTTCAGACTGACGAGCATGCTCTAATTCAAAATCTTTTTGCTTTTGGTTTTCCTCAAGATACACAATCGGACAAAATTTGGTGTTTGCGCTCATGCAGTCCATATGTGGTGTTTTAGCACATACGATCAATAACGCACTCAAAATAAATAATAAACCGCAAATTGATGCGGCTTTAATCCAGGAAATTTCTAATGCCCCGTGAACAACTACCTCTCGGAGCACAGATACAATCGTGATCTCAACTGCTACACCTACAGCAATGCTGTGTTCTTGTAAGTAAACCATTAACAATCGAAAAAGCTCAACCAAAATCAAGATGAACAGGATTTTGGCAGTCACAAGTTTATAGTCAAATTGTTGCGTAAGGGCAATAAATATTCCCCACAATTGCATAAGCATAAGGGCAAACAAGCTAAAACAGAGGACAATCACGATTAAATCTTGGAAAGCCTCCATGTTGCGGACAAGCCAATGTCGGTTCAGCCAGCGATCGCATAACAAAAATTGGCTTTTAGAACGCTTTCTCATGAATTTTTCATTGGTACTGGGACAACTTTTGAACACACCAGCCAGTTTACCCAACACCTTCTATTTTGATAGATTCTGAAATATTGTGCCTCAGCGAGGCTGGTTATTCATAGTTTGTATTTGTTGTAATAATTGCTCAGTTTTACTTACCCATTCAAGATGATTCTGAGTTTTGTATAAATCTCTAGCAGACAGTAAAACTTTTGTTGCGTCTGCATATTGTTTTAATTGTATAAAAACTAACCCCGCGCCATAATAAGCATTAGGATAGTTAGGATTAGCTTGAGCTGATTTTCTAAAGGCTTCTAACGCATCTTGTAGTTTACCTTGGTTATACAAAACTGAACCAAGACTGTAGTGAGCTTCTGGATATTTGGGATTAATTTTTACTGCTTTTTGAAAGGCGTCTTTAGCTCTATCAATTTTGCCTTGCTGAAGGTAACACATTCCCATATGATAGGCTGGCTCAGGCGCATTTTTGCTATATTCAATTGCTTTTTTAAAGGCTGCGATCGCTTTTTCCCAATCTCTTTGCTCTTGTCTTACCAAACCTAAGTTGTAATGAGCAACTCCGAGTTGGGGATCGATTTCTAAAGCTCTCTGCAAGTAATCATTTGCTTGCTGAAGATTTCTTCCTTCTAACAGTGCTCCTCCTAAATTCGCGTAGGCAAGAGCAAACTTAGGATCGGCTTGAGTAGCTCGATAAAATGCATCTGCGGCTGGTTGTAATTGTCCTGATTGTCGCAGTGCTAATCCCAAATTATAGTGAGCTGGGGCAAGAGTGGGATCTAGCTGGGCTGCTTTTGAGAAAGCTGCGATCGCATCTTCTACTTTCCCGCTTTGAACAGACTGTAACCCTTGATTTAAATAGTCTACAGCGTTTTTAGAAGAATTCTGCGCCAACAAAGGGCGATGGGGAGCAGAAATAGCAGCGAAAGATGAAGATGAATAGAAAATACTGCTGACTTGAAAATAAGGCAGAAGGCAGAAGGCAGAGAGAAGTTTGATCGGAGGAAACTTCCGCTCAAAGCTTCGGAGAGGCAGAAGGCAGTAGACGCGTAGCGGCTTCCGTAGGTAGGTAAAGAAAGTTTTTTTCATCCGTTCTGGTGTAGTCAGTTCAGCAAGGGCTACTTACTAATATCAAACTTAACAGTTCAAAAATACGATATTTTTAATCGAGCATCTTATTTGAATAGTCAAACTGAACTGTAATGAATGCAAACAACACTTGTTTATTTTCCTTCTAACTTTTCCTTAAGAGTAACCCCGGTGTTGCCAATCACCACTCGCTACGCATGAGTCAAATCCTCTTTCCTTCTGCCTCCAGCATAGCTGCCTTGTTTCTTGATAGTGATGCTTGCATAGATTTATTGTTTCGCAACAGTTTAGATTACAATTTATTTACAAATATTTGAGTCTAGTTAAAATCTATTCATTAAACTTAATTTTTTTCTATAAAAATTTGTAAAAGTTTAATTTTATCGAGTTTAATCTTACAACAATATACGATTTTTTGCGGCTTGGTTAAACGCGAGTTAATGTCAAATTAAAGACGAGATAATTTCGTTAAATAACCGTTTTGATCCCTGCATCAATTAAGGATAACGCGGCTAGATGTGGCTAACCGCAAGGGAGGTTTTATGAACGAAAAAGTAAATTCGGGTTCGCGAAATGTTGCAATTGTCGGCCCATATTTAAGTGGGAAAACAACTTTACTAGAAAGTTTGTTATTTGTAACAGGAGCTATTTCCCGCAAGGGCAGTGTCAAAGATGCTAACACCGTAGGAGATAGTGCTCAAGAAGCACGCGATCGCCAAATGAGTGTGGAAGTTAGCGCTGCTAGCACCGAGTATAACAGCACTCGCTTCACCTTTATTGACTGTCCCGGAAGTGTAGAATTTGCTCAAGAAACTTACAACGCTCTGATAGGAGTCGATGCGGCAATTGTTGTTTGCGAACCCATCAACGATCGCGTCCTCACCCTTGCCCCCCTATTTAAATTCCTCGACGATTGGGAAATCCCCCACCTCGTCTTTGTCAACAAAATGGATCGGGCAAACATCCATGTCTTAGAAACACTGCATGCCCTCAAAGCTGTTTCTAGCCGTCCTTTAGTAGCGCACCAATACCCAATAATGGGAGGGGAGCAGCTAATAGGCTTTATCGATTTAGTCACCGAGCAGGCCTATCATTATCATTCAGGCGCGCCTGCTGATCCTGTACCGTTTCCCGAAGAACTTAAAGAAGAAGAACACACCGCTAGAGCAGAAATGCTCGAAGCTCTAGCAAACTTTGACGATCACTTACTAGAAGAACTTTTAGAAGACATTGAACCGCCCCAGGAGGAAATCCTTAAAGATTTAAAAATGGAATTAGGGGCAGATTTGGTAGTACCAGTATTCTTTGGTGTTGCCGAACAAGATTACGGCGTTAGACCTTTACTAGAAGCCTTATTACGAGAAGCCCCCGAACCAGAAACAACAGCAGAACGTCGTTTAAGTAAAATCAAAGACAATAGCACTTTAGCCCAGGTGTTAAAAACTTACTACACACCTCAAGGTGGCAAACTATCTTTAGTGCGTATTTGGCAGGGTAAATTAACCGATGGCATAGTCCTCAATGGCATTCGTGCTGGTGGTATTTACCGTCTCATGGGGCAACAGTTACAACAAGTTAATCAAGTTGGTGCTGGAGAAATTGTTGCTTTAAGCCGAATGGAGGGCATCAAGACAGGGGATACACTTTCGACAAACTCGCAACCAGTACAACTATCCAAAGTCGAACAGCTAGAACCAGTATATGCCCTAGCCATTATTCCTGAAAAACGCAACGATGAAGTGAAGTTGAGTAGTGCTATCACCAAGCTCTTAGAAGAAGATCCATCTTTGGCTTGGGAACAACACGGCGACACCCACGAAGTTATCCTCTGGGGACAGGGCGAGATTCACCTACAAGTGGCACTAGATCGCCTGCGTCGCAAGTATAATTTGCCGATGACGACTCACTTGCCACAAGTACCTTACAAAGAAACCATCCGCAAAGCAACTTCATCGGTTCACGGGCGCTACAAGCACCAAAGTGGCGGACACGGGCAGTTTGGCGATGTTTATCTCGACATCAAACCTTTAGGACGTGGTGAAGGTTTTAATTTCAACGAAACTATTGTCGGTGGCGTTGTTCCTAGACAGTATATTCCCGGTGTGGAAACAGGTGTGCGAGAATTTTTAGCACATGGGCCTTTGGGTTTCCCTGTTGTCGATGTGGCAGTAACACTGACGAATGGTTCCTACCATAGCGTTGATAGTTCTGAACAGGCATTCAAACAAGCTGCTCGCCTGGCAATGCAAACAGGATTGCCTCAGTGTCAACCTACTCTCCTAGAACCAATTATCCGCGTGCAAGTGACAACACCAAGTGAATTTACTTCCAAGGTGATGCAACTTTTAACTGGTAGGCGGGGACAAATTTTAGGTTACGAAGCAATCCATGATTGGCAAGGCTGGGATAGCATCACAGGTTACTTGCCCCAAGCAGAGATGCAAAACTTTATCGTAGAGTTGCGATCGCAAACACTCGGCGTCGGTTCTTTCCACTGGGAATTCGATCATCTCCAAGAAGTACCGGACAAACTTGCCGAACGCATCCTTGCCGCGAATAGTGGTAATGGTGGTAACGGCAATAGCAAATAATCATTAGATTTTAGATTTATCTAGAATCTATGAATTTCTAAGCTTTTTATTTTGATACAAATTAAGGACACCCATTTTGGGTGTCTTTAATTTTATATCCTGCGATCGCAGCGTTGATTTTGGGAATTCGCTATCTTCTTATGTCAGATAAGAAGTTTGAACGTAAGATTAAAAAGATGCAAGGCCCTTTTGGCACTATTGAGCTTTAAGTAATGCACCGCATTTATTGGTGTGTTACGGCTAATCTCTACTCTCTTAAATGCTCAAATCCTTACATAGCCTTAACACACCCTACTTAATATTTACTGTAAAAGATAAGATCATAATTGTTAGACACCTCATGAAGTAACAGTTACCAAATCATGAGCAGTTTGCCTATTAATATCCCTCCAAACCTCCAAGTCAGTGAAGAACAGTTTGCACTTTTAGCTGCTGCTAACCGCGATCTGCACTTGGAACTTACTGCTAATGGAGAATTAATTATCATGCCCCCCACGGGAGGAAATACAGGTAAGCGAAACATCGATATTGAGGGACAACTCTGGTTTTGGAACCGTCAATCTAAGCTTGGTGTTGCTTTTAACTCCTCGACAGCTTTTAAGCTTCCCAATGGTGCTGAACGTTCTCCTGATGCGGCTTGGGTGACTCAAGCTAGGTGGGATGCACTCACACCAGCAGAACAAGAAACATTTCCGCCACTTTGTCCCGACTTTGCGATTGAGTTACGTTCCAAAAGCGATCGCATGGAACCCCTACGTAAAAAAATGCAAGAATATATTGATAATGGGCTCCGTTTAGGTTGGTTAATTGATACCAAGAATAAAAAAGTTGAAATCTATCGCCCTAATCAATCGGTAGAGGTAGTTGATAGTCCAACAAGTTTGTCTGGAGAAGATGTTTTACCTGGTTTTGTTTTAGATATGCAAGTCGTGTTTAGTTAATAATTTTGTTACTGCTACGATAGTTCCATACTGGCTTTCGCAAGCTCAACCTGAGATTTCGGTGGTTATTGATGGTAACACTTCAATTGCGGCAATTAAGTGTTCCGCCCGGACATAGAGTTATTCTCCATGATATTAGCTGACAAGAATTTGAGGCTATTTTAGAAGAGCTTGGCGAGCATCGGGCTACTCGGCTGGCTTACAGTCAGGGAACATTGGAAATTAGAATGCCATTACCGAAGCATGAGCTAGCCAAAGTTATTATTGGGGATTTGGTATAAATTCTGCTGGAAGAGTTAGAAATTGACTGTGAGCCTTTTGGCTCAACCACCTTTAAACGGGAAGATATGGCTTGTGGTGTAGAGCCTGATGACTCTTTTTACATTCAAAATCATGCTCGGATGATTGGTAAAGAGCGAATAGATTTGGGATTTGATCCACCCCCTGACTTAGTGATAGAAGTTGATGTTACCTCTAAAACTCAACTGGATGCTTACGAAGCGCTGGGAGTTCCAGAAGTTTGGCTCTATGAAGATGACAAGCTCAAAATAAATATTCTTCAGGATGGAAAATATATAGAGTCAAAAATTAGCCCTACTTTTCCCAATTTGCCTTTTTGCAAGCAATTCCCCAGTTTGTTGAACAGAGCCGAACTATAGGCAGAAGTCCTACACTGAGGACATTTAGGCAGTGGACGAAAGAGCAATTTATACTGTAGTGGTTAAGTACTTATTGCGTCTTAACTATACAGGAAATACTTATGAATTTTATATTTTCCCTGCTGACAAGCTTGATTGCAATTCTCGTCTTTCTTAATTCAGGAAAGATATCTAGTGAAAAATCTCGTTGGGCAGTTCGCGGGATTAGTATATTGATTGGTGCGATCGCAATCCTCACTTCTATTTCCAAAATCTTGGTAATCGTACCACCAGGCAATGTTGGAGTTATTAACTTATTTGGTCGAGTTAGCGATAATACACTAAGCCCAGGTGTACATTTCATCACCCCTTTTGCCAATGTTCTCAATTTTTCCACGCGGCTGAAGGATGTCAAGGAAAATGTCAATGCAACATCACAGGAAGGGTTGAGCTTAAATATGGATGTTAGCCTTCAGTACAAGCTCGATCCCCAAAAAGCAGCAACAGTGTATAAAAATATTGGTGTAGATGAAAAAGAACTGATAATTTCTCGATTTCGCTCAACCGTGCGTGCAATTACAGCCAACTACCCAGCAGTCGCTGTTTATTCTACCAAACGCCAAGAAGTAGCCGAGCAACTCGACCAACAACTCACTCAACAATTACTTCCCTTAGGCTTTGTGGTGGAAGAAGCACTATTAAGAGATATCAAAATGCCGGATACTCTCCAAGCTGCGATTCAAGAGAGGCTCAAAGCAGAGCAAGAAAGTCAGAGAATGAAATTTGTTTTAGAAACAGAGCGTCAAGAAGCAGAACGTAAGCGCATAGAAGCCAGAGGAATTGCTGACTCCCAAAAAATTATTTCCAGTGGACTTACTAACTCTGTGCTGCAATTGCGAGCAATAGAAGCTACAGAGAAACTAGCCCAATCTTCCAACTCCAAAGTAATTGTCGTCGGTGGTGAAAAAAGTACACTACCGATACTTTTACAGCAACCGTAAGAGTTCGTAAAATGCACCTTGTAATTCCCCAAGATCCCCGACTTTTTAGAAAAGTCGGGGATCTTTGTTTTAAGATTGCTATATGTTAATTTTTACTCACAATTATGGGAACTTTACAAACTTGGCATATTGTCAAGCATCCTACTAGCAATTGCGATATCGTCCCCAGTCACGAAGCCAGTGGGGATGAGAACTCAGAGATTGTAGAAAAGTGGGGGCCTTTTGATTCCCAAGGAGAAGCGATCGCTCGTCGTGTTGGACTGATTAGATCTGGCAAATGCCAACCCATCTAAAGTGAAAAGTAAACAAGGTGAAAGGCAAAAGAAAAGATAATTTTTAATTTTTGTCTGCCCTGGAACCTTGAGCAGCAATTTCTTTGCTTAATACTTCCACAGCTTTAGCAAATTGGGGATCTGCTAGAGTGCCAAGTTTGTCTCGCTCATTCAGCCACAAATCTTGTCGTTGTTTATCATTCAAATCTACAGTTATATTTGGGCTAATACCGTGCTTATTAATATCTTTACCACTAGGAGTATGGTACTTAGCAATTGTCACTGCTAAACCCGAACCATCGCCAAGAGGACGCACTGATTGAACTAAGCCTTTACCAAAGGTTTGACTACCCACAACAACAGCACGCTTATTGTCTTGTAAAGCACCAGAGAGAATTTCACTAGCACTGGCACTACCCTTATCTACTAATACGACTAGGGGTTTATTTGTCAAAGCGCGTCCATTCGCAACTTCTTTTTCTGTCTCACCCCTGCGGTCAATTGTAGAAACGATCCCACCTTTATCCATCCACATTCTGGCAATTTCTACACTGGAGAACAATAAGCCACCAGGATTACTTCGCAAATCTAGAATATATCCAGTTACCTGTTTGTTTTCCAAATTTTTAATTGCGTCTCGCATTTCTTTCGACGCATTAGCGCTGAATTGCTTCAAACGGATGTAGCCAATATTTCCTGCTGGTGATTCTTTTTGAGAATATTCCACAGGATGAATTTCAATTCTTGCCCGTGTGATGGTGAATTCTTTTTGCTGATTATTGCGCAGAATTGTGAGTTTGACTTGGGTTCCTGGTTCACCTCGGATTAGGGCTACAGCTGCATTCGTATCCATGCCTTCGGTGCTTTTACCGTTGATCATGACGATAATGTCTTTTGCCAACAGACCAGCCTTAAAAGCAGGTGTATCATCAATTGGGGCAATTACAGTCAGCTTTTTGGTTTTTTCGTCCAAACCTATTTGGATACCAATACCAGTCAATTCACCAGAGGTATCCACTTGCATACTTTTGAACTCTTGTGGATCCATAAACCGAGTATATGGATCTTCAAGCTTCTTAAGCATTTCGCGGATAGACTTATAAGCTTCCTGCTTGTTGGTGTAAGACTTGTTCAAGTACTCACTACGTACAGCTTGCCAATCCACCTGATTAAAGGTGCCGTCTACGTATTGGCGGTTAATAATTTGCCAAACTTCATCGACTAATTCTTTGGGGCTTTCTTCAAATAAAGCCTGTCCTCGCGAGTGAATACCAAGACTAGTAACCGCGATTGTGGATAAAGTCACAACCGTAGCACCCAAAGTAAGCCCAGTACTTATAGTCTTTCTTGCAATCGCCATGATGAGAGCTGCGCCAGAGGGACAAAAATGTGTATAGGTATGCTCAATCTAACACAGGCTACCACTGTAGAGACGGAGCAGATTTTGTAATTTCCAAAAAAATGCTTGATGATCCGGAGTTTTTGGTATTCGACTATACAGAAATTAGAGATTGGGAACGTTTGTGAAGACGCGGAGATGGGGAGAAGCGGGAACAAGAAGTTCAGGGAGGTGAGGAAGGTGAGGAAGTAATAAAAGTAAATTCTTCCCCATCTTCCCTATCTCCCTCATCTGTTTCTCTTCCACTTCCCCCTCCTTCTTCCTAATCCCTGGTCTCTACTTCTCTAAGGATCAATCCACCGCCCGTCTGCCTTGATTAAGTTAATTAGCTCCTCTACACCTTTATCTTCAGGTACTTTTTTAATTTCTTCCCTACCACGATAGAGAGATATGTAACCAGGGGTTTTGCCTACATAACCATAGTCAGCATCAGCCATTTCTCCGGGGCCATTTACAATACAACCCATTACTGCTATGTCCAGTCCGGTTAAATGTTTGGTAGCTTCCCGAACTTTGTGCAGCACCTCTTCTAGGTTAAACAAAGTGCGCCCGCAGGAAGGACATGCAACGTATTCGACCATAGTTTTCCGCAATCCCAAGGCTTGCAGAATACTGTAGCAGACGGGAATTTCTTTTTCTGGAGATTCAGTCAGGGATACTCGAATTGTATCGCCAATACCGTCAGCTAACAAGGTAGCAATACCCGCAGTAGATTTAATTCTTCCATATTCACCGTCACCAGCTTCTGTAACGCCTAAGTGTAGAGGATAATCCATACCAAATTCATCCATTCGCTGTGCCATCAAGCGATAAGCAGCTACCATTACTGGTACGCGTGAGGCTTTCATAGAAATTACTATGTTGCGGAAGTCTAAAGATTCACAAATACGAATAAACTCTAGGGCAGATTGCACCATTCCCTCTGGAGTATCACCGTAGGTGAACAACATCCTTTCGGCAAGAGAACCATGATTAACTCCAATACGCATAGCTTTACCTTGATCCCGTAAAGCAATCACCAAAGGTTCCAGAGTTTCGCGAATTTTCTCCCCGATTTCTTCAAATTCAGCTTGAGTATATTCGGTTCTGCTAGAGTTAGGTTTTTCAAACACATATAATCCCGGATTAATCCGTACTTTTTCTATATGTTTGGCAACTTCTAAGGCAATTTTCATGCCATTGTGATGCACATCGGCCACAATTGGCACATCTTGATAAGTTTTTATTAATTTTTGTTTAATTTCTGCTAGAGCTTTGGCATGAGCCATGCTAGGTACAGTGACACGGACAATTTCGCAGCCAATCTCGTGTAGACGACGAATTGCAGCTACAGATCCATCAATATCAAGGGTGTCTTCGTTAATCATTGACTGTACCACTACAGGGTAGCCTCCGCCAATGATGACATTTCCAACTTTGACAGGACGGGTTTTCCGCCGTTTGATTGTTGTATCAAAAGTCGGTTGACTAGATACAGGATTTGATGTGAAAGGTGTGGGCAGAGTTTGCATAACCTTTTAGGTAAAATTACTGTAGCAAAAATATCTGATTTAAAAATCTTCTGTTTCCCAGATTGCCATAGTTAGTGCGCCTTTGGGTAACTCAGTAGTGAAAAAAGACTTAAAGAAATTAATGAGATATTAATAGGTTGGCCTTGATAGGCACGATATACATTTTTAATAATTTTTGCTTAGAGAGCGATCGCTAAATTTAAGTGCAAAATGCTTAGTTATAAATGTTATTTGTGTTGTTGCTCATCTAAATATTTTTAACTAACAACACAACTTATTAGCCAGATAATGCGCGGAAAATAGATGCAAGCAATTTAATGCCCAGGTATAAATATTTTGAAATCCAGCAAACTCATTTTTGCACTGCCAATGACAATGAAAGGATAGCGTTAAAAACCCCTCCTTCCCAAATCTCTACTTTTGCTCTTTATCGCTGCAAATATCCTTTTGGATCTTTTGCCGCCCAACCCAATGACGAGTTAGAACGCACTTCAAAATGCAGATGAGGTTGGTTGATAGTTGGCTGCCCACTTGTACCGACAGTTCCCAGCAAATCTCCTTGTTTGACTTGCTGGTTGACTTTAACATTAATACTGTCAAGCTGGGCATAACGGCTTTGTAATCCACCATCATGATTAATAATTACCAACTTACCGTAAGTCCCTTGCTCACCCGCAAACACCACTGTACCTGGCGCGATCGCACTAACTGCTGTTCCCTTGGCAGCTAACAAATCGATCCCACTATGAAAGAAAACTTGACCGTTTCCAGGATGAATTTGCCAACCGTAGGGAAAACCTAGCTGTGCAACTTCTGGTAACGGATAACCAGCTATTTGAGGAGGATTAGAGGAAGTAGGTGCGACAGATGTACTAGCACGACTAGGGGACTTATTTGGTGTTGGAATAAACGCAAACCGAGAAGGAGCTTTACAGCCATTTAACTCAAATAGCGCATCTGCACGAACTCTGTATATTTCTGCTAATTCTTGCCAGTTGTTTCCCTTTGGCACTTCTACAACAATGCCATCAAGGGGGGGAATAAGAATTTCGCTACCGACAGCAACCCTACTGTTTTTTAAAGCCGGGTTCATGGCAACAATGGTTTCTGGACTCAATTTGTAACGCTGGGCGATACTCTCTAAAGTATCACCACGAGATGCCCGATAGCGTTGGAAACGTTCTAGGGCTGAAGTCGGACAAGTCTTGCTACCTTGTGCTTGGACGGGGGTAAAGTGTGTGAATACCAGTCCTAAGGCACTGATCAAGCTGCACAAAACAAGTAAGCGAGCGCGAAGATTCATGTATATCTAAAGAGTGAGAGTAATTTTGGACTTGGGGAACTAGCAAGGACAGACAGCACGTCTGTGGCTTTGGCGATTTCTTTGTGTTCCCTATTCCTGATTTACGATCTCCACCCTAAAGTTCCCACATCAAATCAAAAATCCAAAACTCTATCGCAATTTATATCAAAATAATCTATCCACTCGCCTTTGGCTTGATTACACTTAGAAATTAGCAACTGCATTGCTGTCCTTGAGTGTGATGATTATGAAGTTATCTCGGAAACAACTGGCAGTGTATTTTTCCTTAGTAGTTAGCGGTGGCGTGTTTGGCGGTAGTGCAGTGTTGTTAGCTAGTACTTATCTCCTGACAAAAAAACCTGCTTTTCAGGAGTTAAGAAATGTAACAACAGCTTTACCCTCAAATACCGTGGTGTCTAATTCTATTAAGGGCAGCATTCTTCCTGCTAGTGGTAGTGATAAAGTTAATTTTATTGCGAGCGCAGTTCAAAAAACTGGGCCAGCAGTCGTGCGGATTAATGCAACGCGCAAAGTAGCTAATCCAATCTCTGAAGCTTTTAAAAATCCGCTTTTGCGCCGATTTTTTGGAGAAAATGAAGAGCCTATTCCCCAAGAAAGGATTGAGCGTGGAACAGGCTCTGGATTTCTTTTAAGTGCAAATGGAGAGATTCTTACTAATGCCCATGTGGTAGCAAACACAGATACAGTACAAGTTACCCTCAAAGACGGTCGAACTTTTGAAGGTAGGGTTGTAGGTGTTGACGCCATGACTGATTTAGCAGTTGTCAAAATTCCTGCCAAGAGTTTGCCTACAGTTAGATTAGGAAATTCACAAAACTTAATACCTGGAGAATGGGCGATCGCAATTGGTAATCCCTTGGGTTTAGACAATACAGTTACCATCGGCATTATCAGCGCGACTGATCGCACTAGCTCTCAAGTAGGTGTACCAGATAAGCGAGTCAGCTTTATTCAAACCGACGCCGCAATTAACCCTGGAAATTCTGGTGGCCCTTTGTTAAATGCTGACGGAGAGGTAATTGGTGTTAACACAGCCATCCGTGCTGATGCACAGGGACTAGGTTTTGCCATCCCAATTGAAACTGCCGCTCGCATTGCTCAAGAACTGTTCACTAAAGGGTATGTCAAACATCCCTTTTTAGGAATTGAAATGGTAGATTTGTCCCCTACAAAGAAAAAGCAAATTAATCAAGAAAACAACCTCAATATCAAACAAAATACTGGTATTGCTATTAAAGGAGTTTTAGAAAAATCACCGGCACAGCGAGCAGGACTGCGCCCCGGAGATGTGATTTATAAATTTAATGGCAAACCAGTCAAAACTGCTGCCCAAGTACAAAAAATGGTGGAATCCAGCAGTGTAGGAGACATACTCCTCATTGAAGTTGAGCGTGACGGAAAAAATCAAATATTTAAGGTACAGTCAGGAGCTTATCCTCAAAAATAGTCATCAGTACAAGAAGGCAGAGGAGCCAGTGCGCCCTTGCGGGTTAAGCGCGTTGGCGGGTTAAGCGCGTTGTGGCACCTGCCGTGGCAGGAGGCAGAAGGAATATTTCTTTTTTATCTTTTCTTGGGCTAGATAGTCATTTCTGCCACACTGTACTAGACCATAGTCTACTTTCTTTTGACTAATGACTTTGGCTATTGGTTAATGATTATTCGCCAAATGATCTAACTGCATCCGTTGTTCCATCTGGCGTAGAAAATACCCTGTCATCATTGCCGATGCAAGTAGCCCAGCAAGATTATCGCGATCTGTTGTAATTTGGACATTGAAATTTTCGGCAGGCAGCATCCCAACCAGCCCTTGGACGTTTTGCGAAATAATTTGTTTAATTTCGGGGCTGACGGACTGAGCGACGCTGGCTAACACTTCTGGAGGCTGATGTTGCAAATATTTGAGTAACTGATTAGGGTTTTCCTCAAAGTTGTCACTCAGATGGTGATGGGGGTGTTGCTCAAAGTTATCATTCAAAAAATCAGGATCAAACACCATTGGCAATTTAGTTTAGCGGAGTTGCTAATTCTACTCTAAACCATAGTATAAGGTTGAGACATATTTCCCCAGCCATGAATCAACATAGAACCAAAATAGCAACTGTCATTCTGATTCTGCGGCTGATTCTAATTTGAGTTCTAGTTGTCGCTGTTGCTGGCTGCTTGAAAATGGTTGGGGAAGTTGCTCGATTTGGAAATATTGATGAAATTTGGGTGTCACCTGTAGCGAATAAGAACGAGAATCACTATTTCGACGTTTCTTCACAAAACCAAGCTCAACAAGTTCTTGAACGTGTTGATAGGCTCCAGAACCCCTTAGATTAATCAAATCGCTTTGCAGCATTGGGCCATTAAGAGCGATCGCTGCCAAAGTCCGCAATGCTCCCAACCCCAATTCTACAGGTATAAGAGTTTGCACCAACTCATGAAAGTCAGACCGCAGTTGTAGACTATAACCATTTGGTGTTTCTACAACTTCTAGAGCACTATCCCGACGAGCATACTCATCAATTAATTCAATAATTCCCTCCTCGGCGGTAATGCGATCACAAGCGGCATACTCCGCAATTTCGCCAATTGACAGAGGTTTACCTTTCAAATAAAGAATCGCTTCTATCTTAGTTGCTGCACTCATTAGTCGTTGGTCATTGGTCATTAGTCATTAGTTGTTTTCCCTGTCCCCTGTTCCCTATTCCCTCTTTTAACCACCAAACCTACTTTTGAGGATAAATTCGGCGATCGCCAAGTCTTGGGGAGTAGTCACTTTTAAATTTGTCTCTTCTCCTTCTACAATTTGCACTTGATAGCCGCATTTTTCAAACAAAGCTGCATCATCTGTGACTTCCCAACCCTGATGTAAACCCTCGATATGGCATTGTTTGAGTAGCTTAACATCAAATCCTTGAGGAGTTTGTGCCGCCCAAAGTTGGCGTCGATCAGGTGTACTTTGAATGATGCCATTTTCGTCTACGACTTTAATGGTGTCTTTGACAGGTATAGCAGCTATTAAACCAGAACAGTGGCGAATTGCTAGAGCGCATCTGTTGAGTAAATCGGGTGTGACAAGGCATCTAGCTCCGTCGTGAATTAATACTTGTCTGGCAGTATCTGGTAATGCTTGCAAGCCATTGTAGACAGATTCTTGACGCGTAGAGCCACCCTTAATAAATTCCACAGGTTTACTCAGCTGCAAATCAGCAATAATTGTCTTAAGGTCTTGCCAATCAGTGGGTTGAGAAATGATTCCAATCCAACTGATGTGGTGTGCCGCTTCTGCTGCTAAAAGTGTCCAGCCTATAATTGACCGCGATCGCACTTCCAAAAGAAGTTTATTACGGTTACTTCCCATTCTTCGTCCGCTTCCGGCAGCTGGAATTAATAAATGCACAGAATTCCTCAACTTGAAACTAGGGGTTAGAGGCTAGAGGCTAGGGGCTAGTGTCAAAATCCAATTCCTAGTCCCTAGTCCCTAATCCCTAGTCCCTATATTCCCCTAAAATAGGGAGCGAGTAAGCGTAAATAATAAATAAATATTATGCGAGTAGCGGCCCTTGTCCCTGGTGGAATTGCCGACCAAATTCTATTCTTTCCAACATTAGATGATCTGAAACGTCATTATCCTGACGCTCAGATAGATGTTGTTGTTGAACCCCGCTCAAAGGCTGCTTACCGAGTGAGTAAGTCAGTTCACGAAGTGCTGACATTTGATTACAAAGACCGTAACAGTTTGGCAGATTGGGCAAATTTAGTTGGCATACTTCGCGATCGCGAATATGATGTCGCTATTGTTTCAGGGCAAAGCTGGTTATTAGGTCTAATACTGTGGTTAACTGGTATTCCCAAACGTGTAGGCTACAAAGGCAAAGGAGCAGCTTTTCTGACTAGTTTAGTACCCCAGAAAAAAGAGCAATATGCTGCTTGTGTGTATCACGATCTTCTGAAAGGATTGGGCATTGACTCCCCTTGTCCAGAACTAGCCGTTAACGTACCCAAACCAGACATTGAATGGGCAAACAAGGAACAAATCAGGCTGGGAGTAAAAGAAAGTGGCTACATTCTGATTTATGGCGGTGCTGGCAAGGGTTTGGATACAATTTACCCAACCGAACATTGGCAGACAATTATTCAAGATTTCCAAAATAAGCAGCCAGATATGCCTGTGGTTGTGATTCAAGCAGAAGGCGAAGAAGATTTTGTTCGCCATCTCAAGGAATATGCACCCAACATCAAGGTAACCTCTGGTAATGACATCGGGAAGTTGACAGCAATGATTGCTGGAGCTAATTTGATGTTGTGTACTGATAGTCCGCCGATGCACCTTGCTGTAGCGGTGCAAACTTATACTATTGCTCTATTTGGCCCTACAGAACCGACAAAGTTGTTGCCGCCTTGCGATCGCTTCCTGACGATTAAATCCCCCACAGGTAAAATGGCAGACATTTCGCCTAAAACAGTCTTAGAAAAAATTTGGGGTGGTTAGCCCAAGTATTTCTTAACTGCCATAGTATAATCAACATCCGTGTTGATTATAAATGATCAGCAAATCGTTGAAATTTAAAGACGCGATGTGAATAAAGTATTCCCTATGCCGGTCTATTTGAAGCACGGCTAGGGTTTATCGTGTCTTATTTACTAGATGCTTGAACTTTCCACTCATACAATTATCCATAGCAACCCGATTTGATAACTGAATCACTCGTAGAGACAGGTGACAGGGAACAGGGGATAGAGAATAAAGAATAAAAGTTTACTGACCTTTTTTCAAAAATTAAATAGAATAATATATGTATAAAATGTTTAGCCATTTTTTAAAATAACTAAATCACTGTATTCCATAAATTAAGCAAGAACCTGCATAGCTTGATATCTTACTTATTTTTATATGGTCAATATGATGGATTACACGAGAGAATGATTTATCACAGTAATTAAAGTATTAAGTATTAAACTTGAACATATTCAGTAGGGTGATTGAAAGTTTTCTGGACAACTTATTTTTGTTCAACAACCTGTTATGCTGTAAAAAAGGCCGGGAACGATATGTTTAAGCAAAAAAGCTTAAGTTCGCGTGCATCTACCACAGTTTGTTCAGACTAAATATCCGATTTTAAAGAGATAAGTAAGAATAGCAACTAAGCAAATAAACTTAGTTGTCAAATTTGTACTTTGTCTTTTTGAATAACAATTCAATTCAAAATAGGCAAAATCACTGATCAGTTCCATCAAAACTGTAATATGTTGTGTCAAAAACTAATTACTGACAAATAGGGATACTTTTGAGAAAAATATTAGTTTCTGTGCCGTAAGAAGATACTCGGTTCTAAAAAAAGCAGTTGCCATAACTATTAGTGTAATTGCTTTGGGTAAATTTTACGTGCCATGTTATGTCTGATTTACTACATCCTGCTGTTAAGCAGAAAAATCTACCAAGAATGTGATGAAAATTGAACAGGGTAAAAAATGACAATACATTTACACAACTTTGTTGGTATTGGTAAATATTACATCCAAGTAGAAAATCAACCTCATCATCTCACTGGTATTTTAAGAAAGATTATCAGCAAGAGTCATAACCAATACAAAGAATCATTGCTAGAGGTTGTAGATAGTGAATATTTTGAATGTGAAGAAGAAGGAACAATTACTTACTACCAAGCAAAAAATACTGATACTGCGACTTCAGGAATTTGGACTTATCTTGTATATGATTGTCAAGAAAATGAAGAGAAAGTATTCCGAGACTTATCTATTGACACAAGCACAAAATCTTTGCAAGAATTACTCTCTGGTCGAAAATTAGTGCAGAAGACTATCGATATTTATGAATATCTTAAATATAAATTTTATGAAAGCGATTACTTAGATATTTGTCTTCCTTGTAATTGGGATACTCCACAAGGGAAAGAAATAGCTAATTTAGTGTTAGAAGAATTTAAAGCATTTAAAAATTTGTCTATATTTGCAGAAGATGTAGGCAAACAATATATGAGAACTGTTATAAATAAGTTTATTCAAGCGGGATGGGAAGTTCAGGAAAATGGTGGCTCATTAAAGGATTTTGAATGCATCCAAAACGAAATACTTAAAAACTTTAAAATTGATTGTGTAGCTAATTTAATTCTTGAATACAATGATTATCGACTTTGGCAGGCAGCACTACCTAGTAAATCCAAAGCCGTTGAATACGCTTTTAATGCTGCTTTAAATTTACTCTGTCATATTCAAGGCTAGCAATTTTAATATCCAGCTTTGGCTAAAATATCTCAAATAGAGCATCATCTAATTCATAACCTAGTAATTGCGCCATAGATTGAAGACGTGATTTACCAGGAATATTGTGCTGCTTTAACCAGTCGCTCAAAATAAAGATTTTATGCATTAAAAAGATTTCTAAGGCTTCGGGATTGTACTGTATACCTTCCTTAGACGTGAATTGATGTGGTACAAGCATCGCAGCGTAACGAGCAAGTTCTCCAGCTTTCCAATCAAGCAAAAATGGCAACCAAGGATAACGAGTATCAAGGCGAATAAACCATAGTCGTAATTCTGGAACCTCTGATAGTTCGCGAGGATCGCTTGGTTCTAAGGCGTAGCCAATATCAAAACGTAACTGTTGTTCATAAGAAGCGATCGCCCCTTCTTGGAGTAATTTTTCAATTACTGTTGTCGCTGGGGATAAATCCAAGCTGTTAATTGAATCAGGATTCAGAGTGATTGTGATTGTCATTGACTCAGAATGTAACCTCGACAATTAATACTACTCTCTTGTTGCATCAAACGGGAGATGGGGAAGCTGGAGAACAGGGTACAGGGAAAACAACTAATGACAAATGACTGATGACTATTGACTAAAAAGACAACACATCTATCTGCAAGTGGACGTTTACTGCAATTTTAAGCTAAAGTTGTAATGAGTTTGTTTTAGATTAAGGTGCGATCGCATAACCGTTAAAATTCATAAACGCTCCTAACGTCAAACTGTGATTTCCACAGCAGGCAGATAACGATAACGCAGTGTCAGACGAACCTAGTAGGTAGATCTGCTTTAGATACATAAAATAATAAATAAGCATTAACAAGAAAAATTATCTAATTATCCAAACAGTTAACAAGCATAGATATGCAAAAATCCACAATTTCTAAAAAACCAATTCGTTCTTTGGAAGATGCTCTTGATCAGTGTCAAGTTTTGGGTATGCGCGTTAGTCGCCAGCGTCGTTTTATTCTAGAGTTACTTTGGCAAGCAAAAGAGCACCTTTCTGCCAGAGAAATATATGATCGCCTTAATCAACAAGGTAAAGCGATCGGTCATACATCTGTATATCAAAATCTAGAAGCCTTATCTTCTAGTGGCATCATTGAGTGTATAGAACACTGTGATGGACGTTTATACGGTAATATCAGTGATTCTCACAGTCATATCAACTGTGTAGATACGAATCAAATTTTAGATGTTCATGTCACATTACCGGAAGATATCATCCGTCAAGTAGAAGAACAAACAGGAGTAAGAATTACTGATTACAGTATTAATTTTTACGGCTATCGGGATAATAAACCTGAATCAGTACAGGGAAACGCTTAAGCCATCCTATTCCCTGATTGGCTCCTCTCTAATATTTCCTGCTGTGAAACTTTTCGATTTCTAGCATAATTTTTGGATGCATTGTATGGCAAAATTAGATCCAGCTTCTACACTTTAACAATAGGTTGTGTTTTTAAAGGGATCAGAGATATTGATATCTAGCTGCTGTGACCGCAAACTTGTCAAATACAGAGTCACAGTATTTTGGTGAATATGAGCGATCGCCCTTTGAAATTATTGCTAGTTGATCAAGATCCTATCTTCCGACTGGGACTACGGGTGGCTCTAGAAGAATTTCCTCACTTACAAGTAGTATCGGAAGCGGAAACAGATACTGCCGTTTTGCAAACTTTAGCAGCACTTGCCTCACAAGACCCTAGTAGTGTAGATATAGTTATTTTAGAATTGGGCAATAGTCGCTCCATTCAAAGTCAGCAGTTGGGTTTACAACTGTGCCAGCAATTAAAAACCCAATATCCTAACCTACCTATTTTGCTTCTGAGTTTTTTACAAGACCGAGGGTTGCTAATGGCAGCCAAAGCTACTGGTGTGGATGGATACTGCCCTAAAGGCACACCCCTTTCCGAGTTAGTTACTGCCATCCAACAAGTAGCAACGGGTTATTCCTATTGGTATGAGAGTGAACAAAGAGACGCAAAGACGCAAAGACGCGGGGACACGGAGAATGTCTCTGGGTTTGCTTTCACTCAACGCCTTACTAAACTATTGGAAAACTTACGTTCGTCAGGAATTGCTCAGATAGACGCTAATTTAGCAGCAGTAACAGCAAATTTGCAAACTCCCGGACTGACAGTACTAGAACGAGCAGTCTTAGCCGGGCAGCGACGAGAATTGCTCACATCTCGCTGGCTAGTTAATCATTTATTAACTACACCTGATAGAGCACAAATCAGTGAACAGAAGCAATCTAGGCTTTTTGAAGAGTTACCATCTCCTACAAATATTTCCACCAATACCGCGATCGCCCCATCAGACTTAACACAAGCACAAAACGCTCCCTCTCTACTTAGCCCCAGAGCACTGCAAGCCACATTATTTGCATCTTGTATCAATAAACTTCAATATCCTTTGCAAAATGTCACAGATACTGCTTTAGAGATTGATATTTTGCGTCCAGATAAAAAAAGAGAATTACTTTATATAATTTTGCAAAAAGTTGCTGACGCCTTAGATGAGCTGCGTAGTTCTCAAATCGAAGTTCAGCAGTTACTTGAAATTAAAAATAAAATATTGTATGACTTGTGGCGAGAAGCAACAATAGAGTTTTTTGGGAAATTTTCGAGGGTCAGAATAGGTAACACGATTGTAGAAATTGTGAATGTATTACTACCAAGTGCCGGAGTGGTACAAGCAGAAATTCTGAATAAAATTCCACTTGTAAGAGAGTTATTTGCTTATTTGCTTTTTCAAACAGATTTAGTGGTTGACAATAAAAATTTTCTGGCGGGAAGTTTTGAAGCTAAAGAACAAGCAGAAATTTTATTAGAAAATCTATTGATTCAAATAGCGAATAGTGTAATGCAACCGTTACTAAATTATTTAGCAGATGTAGAAGATATTAAGCACAATTTTTATGACCGTAAATTAGTTTCTAGTCGAGAAATTGAGCGCTTTAGAAATGATTTATCTTGGAAATATCGACTAAGAAATTATGTAACAGAACCAAAGGCAATTTTTGAAAGTCGCTATGAACTATTTGTATTTGCTCCACGTGGTATCGCTAAAGTTTCGATTTATGCTCCTCGTACTCAAGAGTTAAGAGAGCTTTCAGGAATTCCTCTGTTCATAACCTTAGGATTAGAATTTGGTGATGCGATCGCACCTCGTTTGCAATCCTTATTATCTTTCTTGGGTAGCGGAGTTGTCTTCGTTCTTACACAGATAGTTGGTCGAGGTTTAGGTTTAATTGTTCGTGGGATTCTGCAAGGTATTGGTAGCGTTTCGCTATTGGAAGGGAAGAATAAAAAGTTATAGTTAGTGATTAGTCATTAGTTATTAGTGTCAGTCCAGTAGGGTGCGTTAAAGCAGCGCGTAACGCACCGTATTTGACATCAATTGACTCAAATATTCCAATTTCGCCGGAAGTGAAAGAAACCTTCCAAAAATTCTTGCTTGAGTGTATTGCTTTGTAATTTTTGCTTGTCCCATTCTTGTGCCGTTTGTTCTAAAATTTCTGAGAAACTAGGAAAAATAGAAACTAAATTAGCTATTTGATAGATTTTAATTTTTTGGGCAATAGCTAGAGCAATGATATTAATGAATTCATTAGCTTGCGCTCCCAGTATCGAAGCACCGAGAATTTCTCCATTCTGTCGAACAACTAATTTACATATACCTGTAATTTCTTCTTGAATATGAGCAACTGCCAATGTTTTGAAATATTGCCTTAAAACTAAAATTTCATCTTGATGATATTGACGTTTTGCTTGCGCCTCTGTTACACCAACCTGCGCTAGTATCGGCTGAGAAATTACTCCCCAAGCAATACATTGATAGTTAACTTTATACCTGTTAAAAAATAAAGCATTTTTCAGAGCTATTCTCGCTTCATAATTAGCAATGTGAGGATAGTCATACCCACCTATCACATCACCACAAGCATAAATACGGTGATTAGTCGTTTGCAGCTTTTCATTCACTACCAAACGGCGGTGATACCACTTTACACCCACTGCTGCCAAATTCAGAGATTCAACATTTGGGTGTTGTGTAGTTGCTACAACAATTTCATCAGTTTCTATTGCCTTATCTCCTGCCTGAAGCCACTTTTTGTTCTCAATCATCCTGACTTGAGTAACTGAAGTTTGTGTGAGGATGCGTATACCTTCAGCTTCTAAATGCGCTTGCAGGAGTTGAGCTATTTCTGGATCAGCATGAGCAATAATTAAAGGACTACTAACTATCAAAGTCACGCTACAACCCAAGCGTGCTAAAGTCTGCGCTACTTGGATGCTTTGGGGAACACCGCCAAGAATAACCCAATTTTGAGGTGGTGCCTCACTATTGAGAGACTGCCAGATTTGAGATAGGTTTAAAAAACCTGTTTTTTGCAATCCTTCAATCTCTGGAATTACTGGAACTGAACCATTGGCTAGTAAATAGGTACGTGCGCGTAGCAGGCGATCGCCAACAACAAATGCCAGATCAGGAGAGGATCGAAATTCACCTTCACCAAGAATAACATCAACACCTTGGGCAGCTAGAATTGCAGGTGAGTATAGTTCTTCTAAATTAGAGGCGACGCCCTGAGCATATAGCATTGCATCTGGCCATGTTAAAGATATTTGATATTCTTCTGTAGAATCTGAGTGTAAAGCTTTGATTCCAAATTGGGCAGTATTGCTTAACTGCTGGGCAAGTTTGCTTATTTCGCTAAAAACATACTGATGAATATATTCATAACTAAATTTTGGTTCTATTAAAGCGACTTTGGCTTTAAATTGGGTTGCCATCTGAGCAGCATAACGCCCAGCCTGAGTACCACCAATAATTACAACATCGTAGTCAACAGTCATTAGTTATTAGTCATTAGTCATTAGTCATTGGTCATAGGTAGGGGCGGGTTTTGTTGATAATCTTGCCGTTCAAACAGATAATTTATCTTCTAAACCCGCCCGTACAGTGGTTAGTAGTTAATTGTCTGTTGCTCCCCCATCTTCCTCATCTTCCCCATCTCTCCCATCTGCCCCTGTTGCTTTCTTGTCCCCTCCGCACCCCTGCTCACCTATTCCCTGTTCCCTATTCCCTAAATAGGACTGCTATAAATTATTGACTAAAGCGATCGCATTTAATAAACGCTGGTTTTCTGAAGATAAGCGTACAGCAATACGAAAATAGTGATCGCCAAGTTCCTTAAAACTCAGACAATCACGAATCAAAATCTGGTGATGCTTGAGTAGCTCCTCTTGCAACTTGCAACTAGACTGTTGCGAACTGACTAACAGAAAATTAGCAGCGCTCTTGTAAGGTTGTAAACCTGGGATTTTGGCTAAACCCTCAAACAATTGATTTCTTACTGGTGGTAGCCATGCCCAAGTTTGCTGTTGAAATTCGCGATCGCTAACTGCTGCAATTGCTGCTGCCTGTGCAAGAGTATTAACAGGCCAAGGATCGCGCCAAGACTGCCAGCCCTGCAAACGATCAGGGTGAGCGATCGCATAACCCAATCTTAGTCCGGGAAGGCTGTAGAACTTAGTTAGCGATCGTAAAACAACTAAGTTTGGATATTTCTGCACTTCTCCAATTAGGCTTTGTTCCTTACAGGCAGGCAGAAAATCCATAAACGCTTCATCCACTACAACCAAGCCAAATTCATCAAGGTAAGGCAAAATGGCTTCCCGCGAAAATAACTTTCCCGTTGGGTTGTGGGGGTTATTTAGGAGTAAGCCATGCCTTTTGTCGGGATACACAGAAATAGGAGAGCCACCCCCATCGGTGGCTTCCTGTGGAATATCAACTAGCTTTGCAGTTGAAAGTTTGCAAGCAATGGGGTTGAGGGGAAATGGGGAAGGGGGAGAAATTTGCCCGTGTCTTGGCGTTGAACAGTTTTCTTGTCTGTTTAAAGAAATAGGAAACTCCAGTACTTTAGCTTTGTATGCCGACAACGAGCGATAGTAGTCGCCAAAGGCTGGAGTAATTAAAACTGTCGCGGCTAATTCAGCTAATTCTTTCCCTGCCAGTGTTAATAATTCTGCCGAACCGTTACCCGGCAGAATCCACTCAGGGGGCAGTTGATGAAAGTGACTGAGAGCCAACTTCAGTTCACGATAATCGGGATCTGGATAGTGCCTCAGATTAGCCAATTGAGACTCAATCGCAGCTAAAACGCTGCGGGGCGGACCAAGTGGACTAATACTGGCAGAAAAATCAACAATAGCACTAGGGGGACAGCCAGCCAATGCTGATGCCCAAGCTAAATTTCCCCCATGTGCTCTTTGCCCCATTGAAACAGTGTTCCTTGAAAAAACAGAACTTACTAAGAACTTACTAAGATTTTGGGGGTGCAACCTTTTCTCTGAAGAGTTTGCCTGCTGAGAAGGCAGGAACCTTAGTTGCAGGAATCTCCATCTTTTCATTGGTTTTCGGGTTGCGCCCTTCGCGGGCTTTGCGTTCCCGTGATTCAAAAGAACCAAATCCTACCAAGGTGACTTTATCACCAGAGGAAACAGCTTCAATGATGGTTTCCAAAGCAGCAGTCAAAACTGCATCAGCTTGTTTTTTGGTTACACTAGCTTTCTCAGCAACAGCATCAACTAATTCACCTTTATTCATGTCAAACTCCTTGAAGGTTTACTTGAGATTGTGTCCAGATGCGGCTTGACGCATCTTTACTGAAATCACTGTTTGGAGATTTACAAAGCCGTTTTTGAGAGTATTTATACTTAAAAACCCTGTAACTCTCATCAGTGCGACTTTTCAATGAATCATTCTAAATTGTCCAAGCCAGAAGTGGATAGATGAAACCATTAATTTATATAGATTTCAGGATTTTTTGTTAAAAAAGGAGGTTTGTTTCACTAAAAACCACCCATAAAGTAGGAAAAAATACCTAGAAAAAACCCCTGTGATGAGAATAACAAAGAGGCAAACAGATGAAGAATCACGAAGATTCACTTTATAGCTAATCTCCTAGTTAGACGCTTTTTTTAGCTTGGGGCAAGGGTTTCAAGCTTTTGGTAATGGCACAGCTAATGTCATCAGTTAAAATTCTGCGAAAGTTTACTATTCTTTACATAAAAACTCATGATTTAAAGGCTTTTTTGCAGAACTCAGCAATGATTTATGAGCAAACACTTCTAAAATATTATCTGTTCGTGGCAAAAAATAAGGTTATGGCTTCTGCAAATCCAGCAAATGAGCTGTAATCTTGAGCGATGATAGAGACATTTACACCCAGTTTTTTAGCATTAGCTGCTGTGTATGGCCCAAAACAAGCAATAACACACTGTTGATAATCTGCTTCTGAAGTAAACATTTGCGAAAAACTTGCTACTTCAGCAGTGCTGCTAAAGGCTATTATGTCTACCTTGCCTTGACGAATCAGATTTAACTCTACCTCATAGAAACTTTTGTCTAAACACCGCGTGATGTAAGTTGGTACGCGAGTCACACTCATGCCCAAGTTTTTTAAACCAGCAACAAAGTTAGGAATCACATCTGGTTCTGGTACGCCAACAACTTCCGGAACTGGCACTAAAATTCTTTTCTCTTTGATATTTGGAATTTGAGCTAATTCAGCAATTATTCCTTCAGGGCTGGGTTGTTGAGGAGTTAATTCTACTTCGGCTCCAAAAGCCGCTAATCTTTCTGTATCCTTACCAATGGCAGACAACCGACAATTTTTTAGCACCCGATGATCTAACCCCAAAGATTCTAAGCGTTGGAAAAAGGCATCAATCCCATTTCTACTGGTGAAAGCGATCCAATCAAAAGCGTCTATTTGTTGAAGTACGGTATCCAACTGTGCAAAATTTTCTAGTACACAGGTTTCTATAGTTGGCATCAATATAGGTAAGGCACCTTGAATTATGAGTTGTTCTGATAGCCTGCTGGCATAGTTTCGAGGTGCGGTAACAAGAATTCGCCTACCATGTAGGGGTAGTTGGACAGATGAAATTAGCAATTGACCTCCTAAATGCAGAGTTGACTGCTACTTGAAAAAGCTAGTCTAAGTTTAGTGGTTCATAAACTTGTAGTACTTTGAATTCCTTCTGCTCTTAGCCGTTTGCCTTCTGCCTTATTTTCTGTTCTTCCATGCACTACCTTGTCACCACAAATCTCAGCCACATTCCCAAAAACCATCAAATTATTATGGTTGATGGTACTGTTCCCGGTTGGCAACCTCGTTTTGACGATCTGCACTGGGATCACCATCGTCTGGGTGGTGCTGAGATTCAGATTGACGAAATGCCCATACCAAAAACTAAGTTAGTTGAGGATTTCGCCACCACACAACCAACTTGTATTGTCACCCCGCAAGTTGATGCAGATGCTTGCTGTGCTGCTGCTTGGGTACAAATGCCTCGCGAAGTTCTTTTGCGATCGCAAGTTGTGGATAGACTGCGAGCGATCGCTTGGGATTGTGATCATCTCATGGTGCCTGAGGAACTGAATCATTTAGCAGAATTTGCCTTGAAAGCAGTGGCTGCAATGAAAAGCTTCGGCAGTGCGATCGCCACTGAGCTACAACTTTCCCCAGATCGGCAAACTTGGACGCCAGAAGATTGGGAACGCTATATGTCTATATCTTTCCAAAGAAGCACAGAATGGTTGATGGCAGCTGCTGTAGGCGATCGTGCTTGGCCTGGTGAACAAGGAGAAGCAGATAATTACTTGAAAGAATTGGAAACCGATGCCCAGCAGTTGATAGTACAACAGCGAATTCGCCTCATTCCCACATCTTGCGGCTTAGTCGGCATATGCAACCTCAAAGGAATTGGGCGTTATATCGATCCGAGAGCCTTCTATAAAAGTCTGACAGTTATTGCAGATATCCAAGCTCTGCGATCTGAAACACTGGTAATCCGAGAACACAAAAATGGCGGTACTCAATATACTCTCGGTTGCTTGCCCACTCATTCCCAAACTCCCAACCTCGATTACACTTCTAGCACCTTTGAACGCCTCACCTTAGCAGAACTTATAAAAAATCCCCATGCTGAAGGTTGGGGAGGACGACGCACAGTCGGCGGTTCTGGCTGGAACACCCCTTCACAACTCTCACCAGAGGAAATTGTAGAGCTAATTGGTTAGTGGTTAGTAGTCCCCGTGTCTCCTTGTCCCCTTGTCTCCCCTCTTTCCTTCTGCCTTTCTTTATTTATCAAGAAACAATAACAAAATTATTTTTAAATTTGAGAAAAATTTTGGAAAGCTGCCATATCTTTTTGTAGTTCAGTATGGGTTCACAATTACCCAAGTCACAAGGAGATTAAAAATCATGAACGAAGAAAATATACAGCAGTTAAAAGATGAAATTAACCAAGAAGTTCGTGAGTGCTTGAAAAAAGTAGATCTCGCCAAGTTACTTGAAAAATACGGTATTCCAGAAGACCAATTCATTAAAATTCAGTGTTCAATTGACCTACATCCAATTCGATTTAACACTACTGCCAAAGAACTACAACCTATGGGATTGTTAAACGAAATTCCAAAGCCGGATATTAAGCTTGGAACGCTAGCGTGGTGTTATCCTTGCCCAGTACCTGGCTATCCTCGTGGTTGTAACTGCTTTTAGTACAGGGTAAAAACTTAAAGATGTTTTTAAGGAAGGGTTTCAAAATGTTGAATCAATAACCTTGAGTGCTGATAGTTAAAGTTCTAAGAAGTAACTTAATGTACTACAAGTAATGTTATGATGCTGGGAATTGCCTACAACTGTCTAGCTTTTCCAGTCTTGTAGATAATGCCTAATAAAAAGGGCAACTACAACTTAACTATACTTAAAGATAGTATCTTGGTGAAGGTCAGCAGCCTTTTACGCTGTCTTCACCAAATGCAAATTTTGTTTTTTAGTGGCAACAACAAACAACACTAAATTAGTCAACTTACCTTTTTATTTTACTTTCAAAAAAGATAAAAAAGTTGATTTTTGACAAAAATTACTTGAGTTATTTTTATCTTTTATTCTAAATTAATAATGGGAAGAATTTCACTTCACTGTTGTTTTTTTAGGGTGAAAAAATGTTTCAAAGTCGAAATAGTAGTTACTGTAAGTTAGGGCTAGCAAGTGCTTTAGCAATTATTGGAACACTTGCTTTTTCTGGAACTTACTCCTTTGCACTAATTAGAAGCAATGGTACTCCAGAAACTACAAATAAGGAATTTTCGCCAGCATATTCAGGTCAAGAATTTAAGATAGCAGCTTGCAGATGGGTTTATCCCTGTCCAGCACGTGGTTATCTTTACGGCTGCTGGATATGCTAAGTCAGATAAACATAGTTAAATTTTTTCACTAGCAAAGAGCGCAATCTAGATACAGACCTCATGTAGTCTACTTAATATAGGTGCAGCATCACTGTTGTTAACCAACAGTTAATGATTTAGAGGGGTGCAATATCCAGTATGAGTAGTACTCTGTGGGGTAGGTTTCAAGTTTTTGGAGTAGCAATAGGTAGTGCAATAGCTTTTTCTGCAAACAGTGCTATTGGCCAAATCACACAAGATGCTACTTTACCAAATAATTCCCGCATCATCACAAACGACAATATCAGAATTATTGAAGGTGGAACTCAAGCAGGAAGCAACCTGTTCCACAGTTTTGAGCAATTTTCTGTACCTACTGGGAGTACGGCTTATTTTAATAATGCTCTGGATATTCAAAATATTATTAGTCGGGTAACGGGTAAGTCTGTTTCTAATATTGATGGCACACTCCAAGCAAACGGTACAGCTAACCTGTTTCTAATAAATCCTAATGGTATTATTTTTGGCCCCAATGCTTCTTTAAATATAGGCGGTTCATTTCTAGCAAGTACGGCGAGTAGTATGAACTTTGCCGACGATACTAAGTTTAGCGCCATGGAACCTCCAACTACGCCTCTGCTGACAGTTAGTGTTCCCATTGGTTTACAATTTGGAGCTACTGCGGCTCCTATTCGCAATCAATCCCAAGTGACTAATAATTTTGGCACTTCTGTTGGGCTACAAGTACCGTTAAGCAAAACCTTGGCGCTTGTGGGCGGAGATGTAACTTTAGAGGGTGGAAATTTAACAGCACAAGAGGGAAGAATTGAGCTAGGAAGTGTTGCTGGCAATAGTTTTGTCAGTATGAACGCAACAAACCAAGGTTGGGCTTTGGGATATGAAGGTGTCCAAAATTTCCAGAACATTCAGTTAATAGCACGAACTGTTAATGGTTCTGATATTCCCTCTTATGTAAATACTAGTGGCGAGGGTGGAGGCAATATCCAGGTGCAGGGCAAGCGCCTATTAGTCACCAGTAGTTCATCGATTTTTAATGACACTTTAGGCTCCCTGTCAGGAGGAAACTTGACGGTAAATGCCACAGAGTCTGTAGAATTACTTGGTTTTGGCACACCCTTGACGAGTGTTAGTTTTGGTGATGGCAACGCAGGAAACTTAATAATTAACACTGGGAAGTTAGTTGTTCGGGATGGAGCGCAAGTATCAGTTAATAGTACAGCCTCAGGTTCGGGTGGACAATTGATTGTCAAAGCCTCAGAATCTGTGGAACTAATTGGTGGCTACCTATTTTCATTACCCTCACTAGATCGTAATTTTTTTCTGGCCAGTGGATTATTTAGTTCAACTTCTGCTGATGGAAATGCTGGTAGCATAACAATCAACACTCAAAAGTTGTATATTCAAGGCGGAGCAACGGTAACAACACAAGCAGATGGACTGCTCCTACCTTTTTCTAACCAATTTATTCCAGCTACAGGAACAGGAGGAAATTTAACTGTGAATGCCTCCAAATCTGTAGAAATAACTGGAACTTCACCAACTGGCTCTCCTAGCAGCTTGTTTGCTTCAACTCAAGGTTCTGGTGCTGCTGGTAATGTGACACTCAAAACAGAGCAATTAATTGTCCGCGATGGAGGAACAATAACTGTAAGTGGTGGAGTACCTGAGGAATATATATTTCTGGGAGATCCGAATAAGCTAGGGGAAGCAGGCGAACTAAATATAACTGCTCGCTCCATACTTTTAGATAACCAAGGCAAACTTACATCTGAAACTGATTTGGGAAATGGTGGAAATATTAAGCTTCAAGTAGAGGACTTATTATTGATGCGCCGCAACAGTCAAATATCTACTAATGCAGGCAAGGCAGAGGCTACCGGAGATGGGGGTAATATCATTATTAATTCTCCTAATGGCTTCATTGTGGCGACACCCAGCGAAAACAGCGACATCACTGCTAATGCTTTCACAGATGCTGGTGGCAGAGTCCAAATTCAGTCCTCTGGTATTTTTAGTATGGTGCAGCGTAGCCGCGAAGACTTGGTAAGACTTCTCGCGACTAACGAGCCAAGCCAACTAGATCCACAAAGGCTACCAACTAACGACATCACAGCCATCTCCCAAACCAATCCAAATCTTAGCGGTCAGGTAAATATCAACACAATAGATACTGATCCTAGTCGAGGATTAGTAGAACTACCTATGAATCTGGCAGATGCTTCACAGCTGATTGCTACTGGCTGCAATCCTGGTGGACAACAAAGCAGAAGTTCTTTTATTACTACAGGGCGCGGAGGTATAACTCCCAGCCCGACAGAGCCATTACTTGGCGATGGGGTATTAGCAGATTGGATAAACTTAGAGGATGAAAAATCGGTTGGAGGTGTGCAAAGCAATGATTTAGAGGAGCAAAGCAAAACAGGCTCCTTGCCGAAGGTTGATAATATCAGTCCTCCTGATCCAATTGTCGAAGCTCAAGGTTGGGTTGTGAATGCCAAGGGTGAAATAGCTTTGGTTGCTGATACATCAACTGTGACACCTCGTACTTCTTTGCTTACTCCTGCATCTTGTAACTAAACATTTTGTAGTAAGGACTTCAGTCTCGGCTTGAGGACTAAAGTCCTCACTACGAGCAAACATTTTTATTCAGTTTGATTAACTGGAATGAGATCACAAGAAGTAGTGGGATTGAATACCAGACTACCCAAAGCATCAAATGCTCAAGATGATTTGCATGATTTGTTATTACGTTAATGAATGAAGGAAGATTCTCAAAAACCCGATTTAGTTTAAATAAATCGGGCTTATAAGCATGGGTATTTAGTGTTTAGCTTCCCCTACCTTGTGTGGCGAGACTAACTACCTACTTCAAACTCCAAGCAGCTAAAGCTAAAGCACACCAACCAGCAAGAAAAGCTGCTCCTCCTATTGGTGTGATAGCTCCCAAATACTTAACATCAGTTAAGCTGAGGGCATACAAACTTCCAGAGAAAATTGCAATACCAATAATAAATAGCCATCCACTGGCTATCAAGCTCGGTGGAGGAGAATCAATGCGACTTAGTAGCAGTGCCACTACCAATAGTGCGAGGGCATGATACATTTGGTAACGAGCGCCTGTTTCAAAAATTAAGAGCGATCGCTCACTAATTCTTTCTCGCAAGGCATGAGAGGCAAAAGCGCCCGCAGCAACAGATAAGCCCCCTAACATTGCCGCTAAACTCAAAAAAATTTGCGTCATGTAGCTAAACTATGATTTCGCCAAATTGCCACTTAAACGTCAAAATGATAGGAAATTCCTCCTTCTTCACTTATTTTAAAATTAGCATTGAATAGTTTTGCTTGCTCGTCTAAATACTGTTTGGCTACTGGTGCTGGCAGTTGAGATTGCATCGCAAAACCTAAAAGAGTTACGCGCCCATCATTTTCTTGAACTGTACGATAAAAAAGTGATTGTAAATGTTCATTCACTTTCTGATTAATCGCTTTTTTATCTTGTTGACCTTGACGGTATAATCCTAATGCTAGCCATCCACCCAGTATAAAGCTTGGAATACCAAATATTAAGCCTCCTACAGCAGTATTATCATTTTTATAACTATCCTCTGTTGGAAGCAATTCACATTCGCCTTGAATGCAAAAATTTGCTTTCTGAATAGAAATTTTTTGCAATATTGCCGATGTAGATAGGCTTAAAAACATGAATCCAAGTGTCAACAACCAGCCCGCAGCCAATTTTTCACTAGTCTTCATAATTCCTCTTCAGATTATTGCTTTGCTAGCGATTCTAACTTCACTGGCAAGAAGTTTCCAGTAACGAGAAAAATATGTCACTAAATTGTGCTCGTAGATTTTTTAGGGCTTTTTCAGTTGTAGATTTGTAGCAACTAATGCCCTACTGTAGAAATCTGGCAGGTATTTTCTCGCATAATTGATGACTGCCCTCCCATTTCTACAAGTAACAAAAATTTAATTTTATAAATCAAATTTAATTAAAGACATCCTAGAGGAAATAAAACTAGTAGTTAATGCCTTTGAGATTAATAATGTTTGCTTTCTTAGCGAAACACAATACGAAAATTTTACCGCTTTTTTCTCTAATGGAACATTAAAACTTATATGAAAGGCGATCGCTTAATCTTTCTTGATTTTTTGACACATTATTTACAGATACTAATTGTACTTATTTTGAGCGGAGTCCAGTAGAGTATTTTATAGCTATGTCAAAGATTGAAGAGTTGAAGAGAGTGTAAAACTAGCAGTAAGGTACCGCATGACTTTGGTGCGTTATGCACTGATGAAACGCACCCTACAATTGAAGCTACACCTAGCCAATGCCAACATGGTTTTTTATGTATGCCCAGTTCTTATCTGGGCGCGATTTTATTTTTATTTTCGAGTAGCTTCCAATAGACGAGAGAAGTAAAAACGAGTGCGTGTCATTGCCTGTCTTTGTACTGAAAAACCATTCTTGTTAAGGATTTTCACTACATCAGTCTCGCGGTGCAAATAGGCGCGAGTCGCTTTACTTGCTCCCGGAAAGAAGCTACCTATTTTCTTCAATATACTCAAACCAAACGTTTTCGGAGCAAAACTGAGAATTACCCGCGACTGTGCTAAAGAACAAAGATGAGAAATCATCTCATCTGCCTTATCTTGTGGATAGTGAATTAAAACATCTAAGCAAATGACTGTGTGATAGCTACCACTTAATGTTTCTAAATCTTGCACGGCTAATGTAAGATTGCCCGGATTCTCTAAAGTTTGAGAAGCTCTTTGTTTGGCTTCCTCCACCATCTTGTCAGAAATATCGCTGGCATAAACCTTTGCTCCTCCTGCCGCTAGAGGAATACTCAGACTACCTACTCCACAACCAGCATCACATATTGATAGTTCAGCTAAATTGTTGTCTGCTTTCAACCAGCTTAGTACTGTATCCACGGTTTGCTGATGCCCATTGCGGATATCTAGCTGGACTTTGTTAACTTCACCATTACCATAAATGCGCCTCCATCGGTCAAAACCTGTGGAATTGAAATATTCTCTAACAATTGTTTTATCGTCGGCTGCGTTCATGAAACTGAAATATTTAAAGGTTCCCAAAGCTTAAAATTACCACGTCTGCCTGACAATAGGGGATAGGAAATAGGGGAAGGATACAGTGTACAGGGGAGAGTAGGAGAGAGTGAGGGAGTGGGAGAGAAAGATAAATAGGGATAATCCTTATTCCTGTTCCCCGTTCCCTATTTCCTGCTTATCACACCAATCGCTGCCAAGTAAGTTCTTGGGTAGCTTCATCAAAATGCCAGCGTAATAAGTGGGCAGCAGAAGCACCCAATATAGTTGTCGGCAAACCGATCGCCTTTCTGGGTGCATCTGTAGCAAGTGCGATCGCCTCTTTAACGTCACATATTCCCCACTTCACTAAATTCTGAACTCCCACTAACAAAGATAAAGTTGTCCCGGATAAAGTACCATCAGGCAAGCGTGCAGTACCGTTTTTTACTTCAATTTGCCGATTGTCCCAAGGGTAGACACCATTAGGAAGTCCCAAAGGTGCTAAGGCATCGCTAACCAGGAAAAGTTTTTTTTCATAAGCGCTAGAACGTAGTAATATATCTAGCATTGTGGGCGAAATATGTTCTCCATCAGCAATAAAACCACACATTACTTCCGGATGAGTAATTGCTGCTCCTAATAATCCTGGTTCTCGGTGATGTAATGGAGGCATAGCATTGAATGCATGAGTTACCATCACTGCGCCTTCTGCAAAAGCACGTTGCGCTTGGGCAGCTGTTGCTTGGGAATGTCCTAAACTCACGGTAATGCCCAAGGAGCGTAAATAAGGTATAACTTCCCCTGTGACATCTAATTCTGGTGCTAGAGTTATAACTTTAACAACATGAGCGTAATTTCCCAAAACCTGCTTAATTTGGGCAATTGTTAGGGGTAAGAGATACTCTGCCGGATGTGCACCGCGCTTTTGAAAATTTAAAAATGGCCCTTCTAAGTGAACTCCCAATATTTTGGCGTGTTTGATTGATGGAATGAAATCAGAGGACGCGGGGATATTTTCTCTCTCCTTGTCTGCTGCCATAAATTCAGCAATAACGGCAAGCGATCGCTGAATATTTTCGATCGAAGTTGTCACTAACGTGGGTAAAAATGCATCTACTCCTAAATCCCAGAGGAATTTAGATATTTTCGGCAAAATATAGGAATTTTCTAATTCTAATTCTGTAAATGCTAATCCCATCGCCCCGTTAATCTGCAAATCGACGCCGCCTAAAGAAATTCTGTCTCCAGCAACATCAATAACTTGCAAATCTGGTGATGAAACTCTTTTAAAAATCGTATTCATTGGCAAAATATGCTCAATGATGCCTTGACGATTAATCAAAAGCATCTGCAATTCCTGGTAACCTGGCAGTTGGGCGTTAACAATGTCTATGGGATGAGGGATAATGCTTTGTGTTGCTTCAGTCATTGCACTGACAAGAAAATAGCAAAAACTGACCTGATTTTAGATGCTAACTCGGTGATAGTGAACAGATAAAATTGACTTCAATCAATGAGATGATTATCTTTAACCAAAAAAATAGTAATTAGAGGTTAGGAGAATACTTTCAGCTTGGGGAATAACAAAGAATTGAGAGGCTAAAAAATTTTCTTTTCCTTTAGCTTATCCTTATCCCCTATCCTCTGTTCCCTATCCCCTGTTCCCTATCCCTATGGCTCAACCTCTTGTCGGCATCATTATGGGTAGCGATTCTGACTTACCCACTATGCAAGCTGCAATCAAAGTTTGTGAAGATTTTGCCATTGCTGCTGAAGTTGCAATAGTTAGTGCTCACCGTACTCCAGAACGCATGGTGGAGTATGCCAAGTCTGCTCATCTACGGGGCATAAAAGTAATTGTTGCTGGTGCGGGTGGCGCTGCTCATTTACCTGGTATGGTTGCATCTCTAACACCACTTCCTGTGATTGGTGTTCCCGTACCCAGCCGTCACTTACAAGGAGTTGATTCGTTGTATTCTATTGTACAAATGCCCGCAGGTATTCCAGTAGCAACAGTAGCGATCGCTAATGCCACCAATGCCGGTCTTTTAGCGATACAAATTCTAGCTACTCAGCAATCGGAGTTATTAGAAAAAGTACAACAATATCGCCAAAACCTATGTGAGTCAGTTATGACAAAGCAAGGGAAACTTGAACAAATAGGTTATGAGCAATATTTAAAGCAGATGTAACGCAATAAAATTTAATAGATTCAAAACGCTATACTTACCGATTTTTGATTAGTGAATAGTCAAAAGTCATAATACTCTTGATTCTAAATGATTTGATTACTTACCACAATTATTGACATCATTTTATAGGGACTTTACTTTATCAGTCCTTTATCAAAACTTTATCTGTTGCATCAGCAATAGCTAGCTAGAAATCAAGAATGAAAATATTCTTATAGCTAATCAATCACAAGATAAGCTATTAAGTATTTTTAATACAATTTGAGGCAATTTTGAACTTTTTATTTCAAGCTCTGAAACCTTTACCAATGAAGTAGTACGGACACTATTTCCCCATCAATATATTACAGTTATTGTCATAATAATCCAAATCTGTATTTTAAGATACAGAATAATAAAGAACTAGTTATCAAAAATATTTGCAACTTATTAAGCTGTTTTTTATTGTGATTTTTGATTGACAATTGAATTTAAAAGCGGTAGCGAATTTAAAGTTAGTTGAAAAGTATATGAAGAATACTTGACTGTTTAATAAATTACATAATAAAAAATAATAATAATTTCTTAAGGCTAACTACAACCTGAACAGAAGTAGCACCAGTATATTGACTAATAAACTTGGTGATTTGATAAGCGGGATTCTAATCAATGGCTGATTGGAAGTGAGGAACAGTGAATTTCAATCAAAAGCTAGCCTAGATAACCCCATATATATCAAAAACCACTGGTTTAGCTTCTAGAGATTTCTCTGTCTACTTCATGCACCTTGATTCACTTAAGAGCGGTTTAGAACACAATGTTAAAGCACAAAAAATGGAAAGCAAAAAATAGGCGACAGCCGTCAAGTTGGAACGCCTATTCTAGAAATTCAAACTCGATAGCTCATCAAATTTTGAGAGTTCTGAAACTGTTGTCTCCCAGTTGGCAAGCTTGCATTCCTTTAGCTTGTCTAATTGTGATGGGTTGGGGTTATGCAGCAGTTGCCCAAGCACCTGCCCCGACAGAAACCGGTCCTACCACAGCAGAACTAAAAGTTGCCCTTGACACTTTATGGGTAGCGATCGCGGCTTTTTTGGTGTTCTTTATGAATGCCGGCTTTGGTATGTTAGAAACCGGCTTTTGCCGCCAGAAAAATGCCGTTAACGTTTTAGCCAAAAACTTGATTGTATTTGCTCTTGCCACTATTGCCTTTTGGGCGATCGGTTTTGGCTTGATGTTTGGCAATGGCAATGACTTTATCGGCTTAAGTGGATTTTTCTTGCAAGGAGCTGATAACAGCCCTGCCACGGGAGATGCTTACAAAGGTGTTTTCAGCGCTTTAAGTTGGGCGGGAGTTCCCTTAGCAGCCAAGTTTTTGTTCCAGTTGGTATTCGCTGGAACTGCGGCAACAATTGTTTCTGGTGCTGTTGCCGAACGTATTAAGTTTGTTGACTTTTTGATTTTCAGCCTGTTACTTGTTGGTATTTCCTACGCTATTACCGGGCATTGGATTTGGGGCGGTGGCTGGCTGGCAGACATGGGTTTCTGGGATTTTGCTGGTTCTACGGTGGTTCACTCTGTTGGTGGCTGGGCAGCTTTAATGGGAGCAGCATTTCTTGGCCCTCGTCTTGGTAAATATCAAGATGGGCAAATAGTTGCTATTCCCGGACACAACATGAGCATCGCCACTTTAGGCTGTTTGATTTTGTGGTTGGGCTGGTTTGGTTTCAACCCCGGTTCTGTAATGGCAGCCGATCCCAATGCGATTACTCACATTGCCTTAACTACTAACATGGCAGGTGCTGTTGGTGGGATTGCTGCTACAATTACAGCCTGGCTGTACTTGGGCAAGCCAGACCTTTCAATGATTATCAATGGTATTTTGGCTGGCTTAGTGGGGATTACAGCACCTTGTGCTTATGTCACCATTGGCAGTGCTTTCATCATTGGTTTAATTGCTGGTGTCCTGGTAGTTTTCTCTGTCACTTTCTTTGACAGAATTAAAATTGATGACCCAGTTGGAGCCACCTCAGTACACTTAGTTTGTGGAATTTGGGGAACTCTGGCAGTGGGTTTATTTGCTGTTGGCCCTGGTGTATACTCCTGGTACGGTGATGGACTAGGCCCAGCAAGGGGTTTATTTGCAGGTGGAGGCTTAGGACAGTTCATTACTCAGTTCATAGGCGTCATCTCTGTGGGCGGTATGACTGTACTCCTTAGTACTATCTTCTGGCTCGTACTCAAGGCAACTTTAGGCATCAGAGTATCTAGACAAGAAGAGATAGAAGGCTTGGATATCGGTGAACATGGCATGGAAGCTTACAGTGGATTTCTCAAAGAAGCTGGTAGTGGTGGATTTACTGAACCAGGTAGCCCTAAAGGTATGTCACAACCAGGAGATTTGCCTACTAGTCTGTAATTTTTGATTAGTTCAGTTGTAGTTGTAGTACTGATGAATATTTAGCCCCCTGGAATTTTGCTGTTCATGCAGGGGGTGTTTTTTTGAAAGATTATCTAATCCAAAATTAATACCCTTTTTATCTAGATACTGGAACCTTAGACTATACAAAAAGGGTTTGAACAAGCAAGTTAGTATTATATATTTCTCTTGTAAGCAGTAATATTCGGGTGAACTGACTAATAATAATCAAATATTGACTTTTTTAGTTTATTATATTTGTTTATATTTATACAATCAAATATACGCAATGATAAAAAATATCATTTCTTGAAACAATGCTATTAATACAACTAAATCATGCAAAAATTGCATAAAATCATCAGAATCTAATTTTCAACAACTCCTTGAGGAGTATATTTTTATAAATGTTTTAAATCCTACTAAATTTAAGTAGTTCTGAATACAGAAAAAGGTGTATAAAATCACTCAAATAAAGCTATATAGCTATATAAATTGATAACGATGGCGCAGAGGAATCAAAGGAAGTGTTGAAAAAAGTTGTGTTCATTGGGGCAGCGACTCTACTAATTGTGGGCGGACTTTTGAGAGGCGATGCTTTAGCTGCACCCGTTGATGTCAATGCAGCAATTTCTAATGCTCAAACTGCTGCAGATACAGCATTCATGTTGATTTCATCTGCTCTAGTATTGCTAATGACTCCCGCACTCGCCTTCTTCTATGGTGGATTTGTGCGTTCTCGTAACGTACTCAACACTTTGATGATGAGCTTTGTAGTGATGGCGATAGTGGGAGTGACGTGGATTGTGTGGGGTTATAGCCTTGCATTTGCACCCGGAAACCCCTTCATCGGTGGATTGCAGTGGCTTGGGTTGAACGGTGTTGGTACAGAACTAACAGATTATCTCAAAGGATCAAATCCTGTTGATGTTGTTTCCTATGCACCAACGATTCCACACCAGGCATTCATGATTTTCCAAGCTATGTTTGCCATTATCACTCCGGCTCTAATTTCTGGGGCGATCGCCGAACGGATTAGCTTTACTGCTTACACTTTATTTGTACTGCTTTGGTCTACATTTATTTACACTCCCCTGGCTCATATGGTATGGGCAAAAGGCGGATTTTTAGGCTTATATGGTGGCATCGGCGCACTCGACTTTGCCGGTGGTACAGTAGTTCACATTAGTTCTGGAGTTTCTGCTTTAGTTGCAGCGATAATTTTAGGGCCTAGAAAAACCTATCCCGATCGCCTTAGCCCTCCTCACAACGTTCCCTTTATTTTATTAGGTGCTGGTTTGTTGTGGTTTGGTTGGTTTGGTTTTAACGCTGGTAGTGCTCTTGCTTCTGGTGGTTTAGCAACCATAGCTTTTGTAACTACAAACACCAGTGCAGCAGCAGCAGCATTAACCTGGTTAATTCTGGAAAAAGTTTTGCGCGGTAAGCCAACTGCTGTAGGTGCAGCCACAGGAGCAGTAGCTGGTTTAGTTGGTATTACTCCATCAGCCGGATTCGTAACGCCACTAGCAGCAATTTTAATTGGCAGTATTACTGCATTTATTTGTTTTTATGCAGTTAGTTTCAAGCACAAGATCCAAATTGATGATGCATTAGATACCTATCCCCTACATGGCGTTGGTGGTACAGTTGGTGCAATTTTGACAGCAATTTTTGCTACCACCGCAGTCAACAGTGCAGGGAAAGATGGTTTATTAAGAGGTAATTGGCATGAATTGCCAGTAGAACTAGCAGCTATTGCCGTTGCCTATGTAGTTGCGGGTGTTGGCACCTTCATCATTCTTAAAATTATTGATGCCACAGTTGGTTTACGTGTTAAGGAGCAAGCAGAAGTACAAGGCATGGACATCAACGAACACGGTGAAGAAGGTTACAACGAAGAATTTGGCGATCGCATTAGTATTAGCAATAAATAGTGGGATTTCTCAACATAGCGGTATAAAATTTTATACTAAAGTTTTGATATATATCGCTACTCGTACTCGTGTCCACTTCTGCAAAAACCTTTCCTATCTGGGCAATTTTATTGCTGCTAACTAACGGCATCCTTTTGCTAGCGCTGATCCTGCTAATTTGGCGTCAGCAAGTAGTAACTGCTTTTTTTGGGACAATATCACCAAATCACCTACAGCCTGAAAGTTTAGCACACTCGACATTACAGTTAGGCCCTCGTCACAAACTTAATTATCAGCAGTGGGTAGACATTCTTAAGCAAGAAGCCCAAGTAGCTGCCCAAAAGTATCCTCAGCCTTTAACGATACTGGCTGGAGATTCTTTAAGTTTGTGGTTTCCACCTGAGTTATTACCAGAAGACACAAATTGGTTAAATCAGGGAATCTCTGGAGAAACCAGTGCTGGATTATTAAAAAGATTAGAGTTATTGGATCAAACACGGCCAAAAACAATTTTTGTGATGATTGGCATCAATGACCTGATTCGAGGCATCAGCGATGAGATAATTTTGGAGAATCATCGGCAGATCGTGCGTTATCTACACAAGGTACATTCCAAAACGCACATTGTCATTCAATCGATATTACCGCATGGAGCAGAGCAAGCTACCTGGGAAGGAAGAGAAAAACTACTCGCCATTCCCAATAGCCGTATTCAGGAGTTGAATCAGCAGCTCCAGACTATAGCTAAACAAGAAGGCGTCAAATATTTAGACTTATATTCCTTATTTGTTAACAAACAAGGTAACCTTCGACTTGAACTCTCCACCGACGGCTTACATCTAAGTCCTCAAGGCTATTTAGTCTGGAGAACTGCCTTACAGCTGTACAGCCAGATGAAATTGCAAGACTAGCGATCGCCAATTTAAAAATTTTTGCTTTGCTTTATTTTAATTTATTAATTTCTCCCGATTGTTCCTATGCCTGTAAATATCATTGGGGAGGAAAGTTAGCTTATACTCATTTAGCTGTAGTGGAGATTTTGAATTCCTCATCTCCCCACCACAATTGCGTCATGGCGCGAGAAAATGAAATTGACGAAATTGTGACAAAAACCAATGGATACTAAAGCTTTTAAACGTTCACTTCAGCATTCAGAACACTATCATCGTAAAGGGTTTGGTCACCAAGCAGAAGTCGCCACCCAATTACAGTCCGAATATGAAAGCAAGTTAATTCAGCAGCTAAGAGAAAATAATTACACACTAACCCGTGGAAATATCACTATTGTGCTAGCGGAAGCATTTGGCTTTTGCTGGGGTGTGGAACGTGCTGTCGCAATGGCATATGAAACTCGCAAACATTTCCCTACAGAACGCATCTGGATTACTAATGAGATTATTCATAACCCCTCTGTTAATCAACGAATGCTGGAGATGGAAGTCGGATTTATTCCCGTTACAGCAGGGAAAAAAGACTTTTCTGTAGTTGAATCTGGCGATGTTGTGATCTTGCCCGCCTTTGGGGCTAGTGTTGAAGAAATGCAGATACTTCACGATAAAGGCTGCAAAATTGTTGATACGACTTGTCCTTGGGTATCAAAAGTTTGGAATACCGTTGAAAAACATAAAAAGCATGAATACACTTCCATTATTCATGGCAAATACAAGCACGAAGAAACAATTGCCACAAGTTCTTTCGCTGGCAAATATCTAATTGTTTTAAACTTGCAGGAAGCAGAATACGTTACTAATTACATTTTAAATGGAGGAAACAGAGAAGAATTTATAGCTAAATTTAGTAAAGCTTGTTCACCAGGATTCGACCCTGATCAGGACTTAGAAAGAGTTGGGATTGCTAATCAAACTACAATGCTCAAAAGTGAAACTGAGCAGATTGGTAAACTATTTGAGCGTACCATGATGCAAAAGTATGGCCCAGCAAATTTAAATGAACATTTTCAAAGCTTCAATACTATCTGTGACGCTACACAAGAACGACAAGATGCGATGTTAGGGTTAGTAGAAAAGCAGTTAGATTTGATGATAGTAATTGGTGGATTTAATTCTTCTAATACTACACAGTTACAACAAATTGCTGTAGAACGTAAAATTCCCTCCTATCACATAGATAGTGTAGCGAGAATTTTGTCTGGAAATCGGATCGAACACAGATTATTAAACGGTAATTTAGAAATCACAGAAAACTGGTTACCAGATGGAGAAATTGTCATCGGATTAACTTCTGGAGCTTCCACACCAGATAAGGTAGTAGAAGATGTAATTGAAAAGATTTTTGAGGTAAAAACAACTGCGGCTGTGGTTTAGAAACATCTCATCCCTAATTTTCTCTTATTACTATGCTCTGCATAGTGATGGAAACTGGGAGGCTCCGCCTCCAATTATGAGGCTGAGCTTCAATCAATGCTTTCCCAGACTCCAGTCTGGGAAAGAAAAAAATATACAAAAAGACTAAATAAACAAACTAGGCGATACCTTGAAATATTCCCCAAGTGCTTTAGCTTGTGCCTTACTAATCGAACGCTTGCCATTCACAACTTCAGAAACTACGCCACTCGAACCGATAATACCTACTAAATCTGCTTGACGGGTTCCACTAGCTTCCATAATATGTTGGAGAATTTCGTGAGGCGCAGATTGATCCATCGGATAGTTCTGTGTTTCATAAGCTTCTATTAATATCACTAGTAACTTATGTAAAGCTTGCTCCTCAGTTGTGCGATTCTTCTTAAAAGTTAACTGTTCTACCACTTTCAAGACACGATCATACTCTTCTTCTGTTTCTATGGCAGCAGGAACTACTTCAGCCAATAGATTGCGATAAATATTTTTGTCAAAAATAAGGGTCATTTTTCTTTATCGTATTCAGCATATGTTAGAAAATATTTGTAGTAAACTACTTGGTTTTCATAGTCAATACCGACAATTAAACGGTAGTCATGACCTTTAATATTGAAAACGGTAAAATTCCCAACCGCTTCAGCATCTCGGTAAATTCTACGAACATCCTCTAAGCTCTGCCATTCAGCCTTCTTTACGGTCGCATACCATTCATCAATTTGCTTTTTAACATCAGAATACTGGGCAGCATCAGCACGAAGATTGCGAATTGAAATTAGATGCATTTATTTTTATATTTTCATCATATTTTGTTAATTAATAAAAATTCAACTATAATCAGACTCTCAAAATGAGAGTGTAATGTCAAGATAATATTTAACGTTAAATACGCGTTAAGATATTTGCACTTTCACCTTTTTTATACAAACCAAATGCAATACTTGCGCTACTATGTCTCCAATTGCCTTTGTGCAAGAACGTGGGGAGTAGTGCAAACTGAACATGAACACGATAGAACATCTCAAAACACAAGGTAAAGACGATATTATTACTATTGCTGAACGATTCACACTTCAAGGTAAGGTTACAAACGTTCAAGCTTTTGGAAGTGGCAATATCAATGACACTTTCCTAGTAACTCTGGATGCTTCCAAACAAAAGCATTTTGTCCTGCAACGCATCAATACGCAGGTATTTCGTCAGCCTCAGCTGATTATGCAGAATATGCGCATCTACACTGAGCATGTTTACAAGCGGCTACAATGCACCCCTCTCAGCCGTCGTTGGGAAGTGCCGCGCGTGTTATTAACCAAGGATGCTCAAGATCACTGGAAGGATACTAGAGGATCTTTCTGGCGGGCAATCAGCTTTATTGAAGGCTCCCAGTCTTTCGATACAATGAGCGATCGCTCATACGCCAAAGAAATCGGCTATGCCTTGGGTATGTTCCACAATTTAATCAGCGACTTGCCTCCAGAGAAACTCGCTGACACCCTCGAAGGCTTCCACATTACACCGCTTTACCTCCAGCATTACGAGAATGTTCTGGCGAAAACTAATCCCAGGCAATCTCCGGAAGTAAATTATTGCTTGCAGTTTGTTAGCGATCGCCAAGTCTGGGCGCATACCCTTGAAAATGCCAAAGCTCAAGGTAAACTGCCGCTACGTCTGATGCACGGCGATCCAAAAATTAACAATGTCATGTTTGATACTGCTACTAGGCAAGCTGTTAGTGTTATAGACCTCGACACCGTTAAGCCAGGATTAGTACATTACGATATTGGTGACTGTCTGCGATCAGGCTGTAATCCAGCCGGAGAAGAAACTGAGCAGTGGGAGAGCATTTCTTTTGATACAGAATTGTGTAAGGAAATTCTCCAGGGTTATCTCTCGGTAGCAAAGGCCTTTCTTACCGAGAACGACTATTTATATATGTACGATGCAATTCGTCTCATCGCCTTTGAATTAGGGCTAAGATTTTTTGCTGACTATTTAGCAGGAAATGTCTACTTTAAAGTCAAGCACCCAGAACACAACCTGGCGAGGGCGCTTGTCCAATTTAAGTTGAGTGAGAGTATCGAATCCCAAGAAACAGCGATTCGCAAAATTATCCAAGATTTGAAATGAACGAACAGATATTTTCTCTCCAACCCTTTCCCTCTACAGAGTCACTGCTGAATTTAAAAATTGCAGGTAATATTGCCCGAAATGCGAATCAACTCACCATTACCTACGCATTGCTTGGTAATCTAGAACAAGTAAGAATAGCTACACCATCAGATACACCAACACGAAAGCACGAACTTTGGGAAGACACCTGTTTTGAATTTTTCCTGAGTGTCAAAGATTCTCAAAAGTATTGGGAATTTAATCTCTCTCCTGCCGGACATTGGAATGTCTATCGCTTCGATGGATACCGCGAAGGTATGCAAGAGGAAACAGCTTTCACGACGCTTCCGTTTAGTGTCCACAGTCACTTTGACGGTTTTGCACTAGCACTAAATCTCGATTTGGATCAAATTGTCTCGGCAGAGCAAGCCCTTGATGTTGCAATTACTACTGTCATTAAACATCAAAATGGAGAGGTAAGTTATTGGGCATTGACTCATAAAGGTGCAAAAGCTGATTTTCATCTACGCGACAGTTTCATAATTGAGTTATGAGCGCCCTTGGCATCCCGCTAATCATAACTTTGAATTCAGCCATCTGACTGCCTAAAAAAGGTAAACAAACTCTGACAAGCGATCGCTCTCTATACCTGACCATGAGAAAATCGATATCATAATAAAAGTCGATAAAACTTAAAATTTGTTTATCAATGCTGATTTCTTCCTCTGGTTTGTCCAAGGTCAAAGACTCGGTAAAGGAGAAGATTTTTTTCGGTAACGAACCAACTACCGAACTGATCGCCATTCTCACTGTTTACTTTGTCCAAGGCATTTTGGGGTTGGCGCGCCTAGCCGTCAGCTTTTTCCTTAAAGATGAACTGGGGCTATCTCCGGCTCAAGTCTCCGCACTATTCGGCATTGTTGCTCTACCTTGGATTATTAAGCCACTGTTTGGTTTTATTTCTGATGGCTTACCCATATTGGGTTATAGACGACGTCCATACTTAGTCTTATCGGGTGTACTGGGGGCTACATCTTGGATTAGTCTTGCAACAATTGTTCACACTCCTTTGGCAGCAACAGTAGCGATCGCTCTTGGTTCCTTGTCTGTCGCTGTCAGTGACGTGATTGTTGACTCATTAGTTGTCGAAAGAGCAAGAGCAGAATCTCAAGCCGAAGCAGGTTCCTTGCAATCTCTATGCTGGGGAGCTTCAGCCTTTGGTGGTTTAATCACTGCTTACTTTAGTGGTTTGCTTTTAGAGCATTTCAGCAATCGCACCGTATTTTGGATTACTGCTTCTTTTCCCCTCATCGTCTCCGCAGTAGCATGGTTGATTGCTGAATCTCCTGTTAGCAAAGATTTTAACGATAGTCATAACACCAACTTTCAAAGTATCAAGCACCAACTTGGGCAACTACGCCAAGCGGTTACTCAAAAAGCCATTTGGCTACCCACAGCATTTCTCTTCATCTGGCAAGCTACACCCACAGCTGAATCAGCTTTTTTCTTCTTTACCACCAACGAGCTGCACTTTGAACCAGAATTTTTAGGACGAGTGCGCCTAGTAACAAGTATTGCTTCTTTAGTAGGTATCTGGATCTTCCAACGTTTTCTCAAAACCGTAGCCTTTCGCGTCATCTTTGGTTGGAGTACTGTTCTTTCAGCAGCCTTAGGCATGACGATGTTGCTACTGGTAACTCATACAAACCGTGCTTTAGGTATCGACGACCACTGGTTTAGTTTAGGCGACAGTCTTATTCTCACCGTAATGGGGCAAATTGCCTATATGCCCGTGCTAGTACTAGCAGCAAGGCTTTGTCCATCGGGAGTAGAAGCAACATTATTTGCTCTATTGATGTCAGTAACTAACTTGGCAGGATTACTTTCCTACGAATTAGGAGCAGGATTAATGCATTTGTTGGGAGTAACCGAAACCAATTTTGATAAACTCTGGCTTTTGGTGCTTGTTACTAACCTCAGCACACTTTTACCACTACCATTTCTCAATTGGCTACCTGCTGCCAACTCTCAAACCGAAACACCAAAAAATTTACCACCAGCAGTATTAAAAGATAGGGAAGAACCTTTTGTACCGGATTTCATGCCAGAGTTGATGTTGCGAGAACTAGAATCAGAAATAGTTGATAAGTAAAGAAATTAGGATTGTTATTAGGGGGGCAAGTGCGCCCTCGGAATTTCCTTAGTTTTTAAACCCGCTCATACAAAAGTTAGTTCTTTCCCACTAACTACTCACCTTTAATTCATCAAGAATTTCAATCAAACTATCAATATGCAGACGTTTAAAGTTCAAGAAAACGCCTCAAATTTTCCTGAAAAATCTTACAATCCTAGTGAATGGCAGGGAGGATATCAGTCTCTTAAACAAGAATTTGATTATTGGATAGATGATATAGAAGGGCAAATTCCGCCTGAACTTAACGGTACACTGTTCAGAAATGGCCCTGGTTTACTAGATATTAATGGGCAGCCAATTCATCACCCATTTGATGGCGATGGGATGATTAGCCGCATCACATTTTTAAACGGTCGTGCTCACTTCCGCAACCGCTTTGTTCGTACAGCAGGATATTTAGCAGAACAAAAAGCTAGAAAAATTCTTTATCGTGGTGTATTTGGAACGCAAAAACCGGGTGGTTGGTTAGCTAATGCCTTTGACTTCAACCTCAAAAACATTGCCAACACCAACATTATTTACTGGGGAGATAAACTACTAGCTCTTTGGGAAGCTGCTGAACCCCATCGACTTGATCCTTACACACTTGAGACTTTAGGCAAAGAATACTTCAACAATGTTTTGTCAGAGGGTGAGGCTTTTGGTGCTCATCCGCGCTTCGATCCTAGTTGTAAATTAGATAATGGTGCTCCTTGCTTAGTTAACTTTTCCATCAAGCCAGGACTCTCTACCACAATCACCATTTTTGAACTAGACACAACTGGCAAAGTTGTCAGAAAGCACGCCCATAGTGTTCCAGGTTTTGCCTTTATCCACGATTTTGCGATTACTCCAAATTACTGCATATTCTTCCAAAATCCTGTCACTTTTAATCCTATTTCTTTTGTCTTCGGAATGAGTGGTGCAGGTGAGTGCATCAAGTTTCAACATCATCAACCAACTCGAATTATTATTATCCCCCGGCAACCTAAACAAAAAAAGGTGCAAATCCTTGAAACTCAATCAGGTTTCGTCTTCCATCATGCCAATGCATTTGAGCAAGGTAACGAAATTATTATTGACTCTATTTGTTATGAATCATTACCAGAAGTAGAACCGAAAAGTGATTTTCGCAAAGTTGATTTTGATGCCCTCAAACCAGGACAACTGTGGCGATTTAATCTGAATTTAGAGAATCAAACAGTACAGCAAAAGTTAATAGAAAGCCGTTGTTGTGAATTTCCCAGTTTGCATCCTCAAAAAGTTGGACACTCACATCGTTATTTATATATAGGTGCGGCTCATGCTCCTAGTGGTAACGCTCCCTTACAAGCATTTTTGAAAATAGATTTAGAATCGGGAGAACGTCAACTTTGGAGTGCTGCACCCCAAGGCTTTGCCAGCGAACCTGTGTTTGTACCTCGTACTCCTGACATCCCCTATTCTGAAGGAGGTGAAGATGATGGCTGGGTTTTGGCTCTGGTTTATGATGCTGCTCACCATCGTTCCGATGTAGTGATTTTAGATGCGCGTGATTTTAATCAAGGGCCAATAGCTAGGCTACATCTTAAGCATCACATCCCCTATGGGCTGCATGGTAACTTTACTTCTAAGGTATTTTTACCAACAAAATAGGCATTAAGTATTTTGTATTTTGAGTGTAAACTGTTCAGACCCCCGACTTTTCTAAAAAAGTCGGGGTTTTATAAATCTTTTGTACCGACTACCATTTTTAACAAAAAAGGAACACAGACTAAAAGTATGTTTTTTATCTGTGTTCGTCTGTGTGTATCTCTGGTTGTCCTTATATTACTATCTTTAGAGTTATCAAAAAAGCTACAATTGAAAATTTTGTAACAAAAACTACAAAAATTATATTTTTCCCAAAAATAAAGTATAGGCTAGGCGTAAATCCGGTTCGCATATATTGGCGCGATTGGAGAATACTTTATGATTTCAACATCCCTACAACCACTGGAGACACCTTCCCCAGCATATATTTGTCCGTTCGATCAAGCTTGTAGTTATTTGGATGCGGCAGCGCGAGAATTAAAGCTCGATCAAGGCTTATTAGAAATTCTCAGTCGTCCGCGCAAAGTAGTCACCGTGTCTATTCCTGTCAAACGGGACAATGGAGAAATCCAAGTTTTAGCAGGACATCGAGTACAGCACTGTGATGTTTTAGGCCCTTACAAAGGTGGTATTCGTTACCATCCAGCAGTGACACTACGGGAAGTATCAGCATTGGCAATGCTGATGACTTGGAAATGTGCGCTCTTGGGCATTCCCTACGGTGGCGCAAAAGGAGGTATTGCTATAGATCCCAAAAGTTACAGTGTAGGCGAACTAGAACGGATTACGCGGCGTTATACGAGTGAATTAATAGACAATATTGGCCCGTCAGTAGACATTCCTGCACCAGATATGGGTACTTCAGCCCGTGAAATGGCGTGGATGATGGATACTTACTCAGTAAATGTTGGTCACGCCGTACCGGGAGTTGTAACAGGCAAACCGCTTTCTATCGGTGGTTCGCGTGGACGGGAAATGGCAACGGGACGCGGCACAATGATTATTGTCCGGGAGGCACTGGCGGAGCTCGGTCAGTCGTTAGAGGGAACGAGAGTAGCCATTCAAGGCTTTGGTAACGTTGGAAATGCAGCAGCTTTATTACTGCACCAAGCAGGAGCCATAGTAGTGGCTGTTTCTAGCAGTGCTGGAGGAGTTTATTCGGAAGTTGGTCTTGATATTCCGGCTTTGAAAGCTTATGCTGCCAAGAATCGAGGGAGTGTGGTTGGTTTCCCACAAGCATTAGCAATTAGCAATGATGAGTTATTAACTATACCCTGTGATGTTTTGATTCCTGCTGCTTTGGAAAATCAAATCTCAGAAGACAATGTGAATCAGGTACAAGCGAAATTTGTAGCAGAGGCAGCGAATGGCCCGGTGACTTTGGAAGCGAGCCAAGCCTTAGAGGCACGGGGTGTAACGGTACTGCCGGATATATTAACGAATGCTGGCGGGGTAGTGGTGAGTTATCTGGAGTGGGTACAGGGGCTTTCCTACCTATTTTGGGATGAGGAGCGAGTGAACCGGGAAATGGAAAACTTGATGGTGCAAGCATATAAGCAAGTGATCCACCATTCTCAGAAACGGCAGATGAGTCTGAGATTAGCAGCCTATACTTTAGGGGTAGGACGTGTTGCTCAGGCGTTGCTAGATAGAGGTTTGTATCCTTGATGCGGCATCAAAGTAGTGTTTTCTAATTGCCTAAATATACTGAAATTATGAGTATATAAAGTAGTTTAATTGACAATTGGAGCCAGCAGCCCATAAACCCTCGTTACCAGATTTCAACCTGGTAAAGAGAACTAGAGCCTCTGGTTCTCAATCGAACTGATACAACCAGATATTCAGCTACAAATACTGACAGTTGTTAGATTGTGATCGCTTTCCATTCCTGCCATTACACATTTAGCGTCGGCTGAACTTTACCTTCAGCCCATCACGAGGACGAGAAAAAGGCAATACAACTCGCTCTAAATTTTGTCCAGGTACTAACTCCCATTCATAATCACGAACCAATAAAGCAGTAAACAGTTTCATTTCTAATCTGGCAAATTCTTTACCCAAACATTCTCGGATGCCACCACCAAATGGAATATGACTGAAGAGTTTTTGCTTATCTTGCGTTCGCGTAGCGTCTCCTTTGGAGAATCGCTCTGATGAAAACCGCTCCGGATCAAATTGCTCTGGGTGTGTGTAAACCTGACTATCTTGATGCGTTTCCGGAATTTGATAATACACATCCCAACCCTTTGGAATCGAATACCCACCAAACTCACAAGCCTCCAGCACTTTCCGCGATCCGCTCCGAACCACAGGCGGTGCAATTCTTAGCACCTCTTTTAGCACTTGCTCTAGGTAAGTCATTTGCTTCAAGGTTTCTTGAGTCAATGAAGTTGGAAATCCTAGTTGTGCTTGCTCTGTACGCACAGCTTCGAGTACCTGGGGATGTTGAGCCAGTAGCAAACACAAAGAAGTTAATGCCGACGTTAGGGTTTCATGTCCGGTGATTAACATTCCCAGAATATTATCTTTGATGGCTGCTCGGCTGAGTGCATTTCCGGTTTCGTCTTTGGCAACTAACAAAATACTCAAAACATCTTGCTCGTCTAAAGGATGCTGTTGACGTTGTTCGATAAAGCGATCGCATCGGGCAAGCAGTTCTTCCCGCGCTCGCACTGCCCGATCAAACTTGCTACCCGGAAACCGAACTGGAATTGTCAACAGCCCCTCGCTCCAAGCTTCATAAACTTTTTCTAACGATTCGTCCGCAGCAGTACTCACACCCACAAACAAACGACAAGCAATATCGAGGGTGTATTTTTTTAACTCTTCATACCAAGTCAGCGTCCCCATTTGTTCCCACTTTTGCAAGTAACGCTGAGTCACTGCTTCCATTGTGATGGCATAATTTTCTAAGGCTCTCGGCTGAAAAGCCTGAAATAATTGACGGCGCAATATTTGGTGAGCCGCTCCTGTCTGCACGCCTATTGATTTTGTACCGAGTAGAATCTCAAAATTCGGCGTATTTGTCATCTCCAATTTTTGCCCGTCATTGGAGAAGAGAAACCGCACCGCATCTGCCCCGATCAAAACGATGGTTGGGCTGCCAAAAAGATGGGTTTTAAAGATGTTGCCATACTGCTGTTGTCGTTTGGCAATAAAGCCTGCTGGATCGCGCAGATAGCCAATCGATTCCCCGATCACAGGTAAACCCAATCGCCCAGGCGGTAGGGGAAGAGTTGGCTGAGTTGAAAGATTAGTCATGCTTTCCTCGTGATTCAACGAGTATTACGATACGATACCGTTTCGTAAATTATACTAGCATCTATGAATCAGAGTAACAAAAAGCAGGGAAGACCCCGTAGTTCCCAATCTCATCAAGCGATGTTGCAAGCGACTCTGGAGTTACTTGCGGAAGTTGGATTCGATGCCATGAGTATTGAGGCGATCGCCTCTCGTGCGGGTGTAGGCAAAACAACCATTTACCGACGCTATAGCTGCAAAGAGGAATTGGTTACTGATGCGATCGAAAGTGTTCGAGAGGAGGTTGTCATCCCGAATACAGGCAGCCTTTGGGGTGACATTGATGCATTAATTGAGAACGCGGCTCAAATTACCCTCAGTCCTCTCGGACGACAAACGGTTGCCATGATAATTAGCAGTGCATCCAGCAATTCTCAGTTTGCTCAAATTTACTGGACTAAATATCTCCAACCTCGACGGCAAGCATTTGCAATTGTTTTAGAACGGGCAAAAGCAAGAAATGAAGTTCAGGCAAATCTAGATCCCGGTTTAGTCTTCGACGCCATGAGCGGAATTATGCTTTATGCACTCATCTTTCAACCCACAACCGAGTCATGGGAGTGTTATGTTCGGCGTGCTTTACATCTTTTTCTGACAGAAAACTCGCTAGCCGATCAAAAGTCTTAAAATACGATAGATACACTACCGGAGCTTCCATAGGAGTATCTTCCGTGCAGCCGGATTTAATAGGCTTAGAAATCACTAAAGGAGAATTAAGAAGATTGACAGGAGTCAATCCAAATCATGTTCTCCGCCCCTCTATTATGGAAAATCGCGAGCAGCGATTGGGATTTTTGATGAAAGAAGTTAGAGAAACGCTGCTGTTGTCTTTAATCATTGTCGGTTTAGTGTATGCGTTAATTATTCTGCCAACAATTGGTTCTGCTATTTTTTTGGGAATTGGTTTGTTGATTGCAATATCTATTGCAGTGATTGTTGGGCGCTGGCTGTGGCGAAGTTTTGCCTACTCTAAAACACTAAAAATTCTTTTAAATGAAGTTGATAGATATCATGCCATTATTCAAGCAGTAAATAATTACGACGAAGCAATATTATCTGAGCAATCTGAAATTAATATACCTGGCAGAGAAACAGCGATCGCTGCCCTGCAAATGTTGAGAGAAGATTTAGTGCAAGCTCTAAAAATCGAGCGAATATTACGAAACCGTAAAAAGCTTCCCATCGATAATCAAGAGTTACTTGTCAATAACTTAAACAATCTGCAAGTCTTAGAAGTCAATTCTCCAACAGGTGAATACACTCAATTCTTAAATAAATTGTTGCAGATTGACCTCGATGTACAAACCCTGGTAAGAAAGTTACAGTCGCCCGGTTGACAATAAAGATGAGCGCTAAACCAAAAGTAATTGTTTTGGATGACGATCCTACGGGTTCTCAAACAGTCCACAGCTGTTTGCTACTAATGCGCTGGGATGTGGATACTTTACGCATGGGGTTGCAGGATGAATCACCGATTTTTTTTGTACTGACGAATACTAGGGCGCTACATCCAGAATCGGCTGCATCTGTAACCAGGGAAGTTTGTCATAACCTGAAGACTGCTTTAACTGCCGAAAAAATTCAGGATTTTCTGATCGTCAGTCGTTCTGATTCAACTTTGCGTGGACATTATCCAATTGAAACCGATGTCATCGCCCAAGAACTAGGCCCCTTTGATGCTCATTTTCTCGTTCCGGCTTTTTTGGAAGGGGGACGAATTACTCGTGACAGCCTACATTATCTCATCATTGATGGTGTACCTACCCCAGTTCATGAAACTGAGTTTGCCCGCGATTCGGTATTTAGCTATCACTACAGCTACTTGCCTCAGTATGTAGAAGAAAAAACCCAAGGACAAATCAAGGCTGATTCTGTAGAAAGGTTTTTACTAGCAGATATTCGTGCTGGTACTACAGAACGCTTGATGCAACTCCATAACAACCAATGCTGCGTTGTTGATGGAGAAACTCAAGCAGATCTTAATCGCTTTGCCCAAGATGTGCTGTCAGCCGCAAGTCAGGGGAAACGCTTTTTGTTTCGCAGTGCTGCCAGTATCTTAACTGCTTTGGCTGGGCTATCTCCCCAACCTATTGCCCCAGAAAATATGGCAGAGTATGTACGTGGTGGCAAACCAGGTGCAGTTGTTGTTGGTTCCCATGTCAAAAAAACAACTCAGCAGCTAGAAACACTGTTGCAAGCAGAAGGAACTGAGGGAATTGAAATTGATGTAGCTGATTTGCTCAATCAGAGCGACCGATCTGCTACACTGCTAACCGATGTTCTTAAAAGTATTCATACGGCACATAACACTGGTAAAACACCGGTGATTTATACTAGCCGTCAAGAACTCACTTTTGAGGATGTCAAAACACGTTTACAGTTTGGAGCGAAAGTTTCTGGCTTCTTGATGGATATTGTCCGGAGTTTGCCATCTGATATAGGATTTTTAATCAGTAAGGGTGGTATCACTTCTAATGATGTCTTAAGTAGTGGTTTGAACTTAACTTCTGCACGATTACTCGGCCAAATTTTACCAGGTTGTTCAATGGTGCGGACTCCAGAAAACCATCCCCAATTTCCTAATTTACCAGTGGTGCTGTTTCCAGGGAACGTTGGTGATGCCAGCGCTTTGGAAACAATTTATCAAAGACTAAGTATAAAGACTGGGTAATAATTTGCAACTTTCCAAAATGCAGTTACACAAATAAATACTTTAATATTGGTAATTGCTCGGTTTCCATCTTTTGGCTGGTGCTGCATGACTTCTGATTCTGCGATCCCCGATATAGAATCAAACTCTGCTTTTAATAATTCAGAATCAACATCTGACCATGCTGATGTAGATTCTAACGTTATTAATGTCAATTCAGATTCTGTCCTTCCGGAAGCAGAAGTAAATTCTGTTATCCTCTATCTCAAGTCAATTTCTGCCTCTGCTGGTTTAGAGTCAAATTCTGTGGCAGCCGAGCCAGAGTTGTCTTCAGTTCTAGATGCAGACTCAAATTCCACAGTTTTCGATTTAGATTTATCTGAGCTATCGTTACTAGAACAGACGCTAGATAAGAATAGTCACATTCAAATCAAAACAGAGGAGGAAAAACTTTTATTAATTTTGCCTACAGAATCCCAAGTACCTGCTTCTGAAAGCAATTGGAGACAAATGTGGGAACACCTCAAGCTCAGACTAAACACAAGCGATCGCCTAAAATCACGAACCAATACCCCTGTGCATCTGGTAGCAAGCGATCGGCTCCTAGATAGCAGACAGCTGCAAGAACTCGCTCAGACTCTCAGCGAAATGTATATGCAGCTAAAATCTGTTTCTACTAGTCGTCGCCAAACTGCCATCGCTGCTGCTACTGCTGGCTATTCTGTAGAACAAATACAACGAGAAAACCTGCTCGATGCTCAATCACAAGTTGCCAAAATCACTCACGCAGAAGCCCTTTATTTAGAAAAGACAGTGCGTTCCGGAGTCGAAATACGTCATCCTGGTAGCGTCATTATCTTAGGCGATCTAAATCCAGGTGGTATCGTAGTTGCAGATGGAGATATTCTCGTATGGGGACGTCTCCGTGGCGTCGCTCATGCTGGTGCTGGTGGCAATCGCAAGTGTCTGATTATGGCTTTGCAAATGGAACCAACCCAGTTGCGAATTGCAGATGCTGTAGCTAGGGCGCCAGAAAAATCACTGATGCAAGTTTACCCAGAAGTGGCATACATCACCCCTCAAGGAATTCGCATCACTAAGGCTACTGATTTTTCTAAAACCCAATTTAACAAGATGAATCAAGAGCCATAAAGCTCTATTGTTAATCTATCATTTCCATTTCTAGAAACATCATCAATCGCATTCTAACATCATGACCCGAATTATTGTCATTACCTCTGGGAAAGGAGGCGTGGGTAAGACCACCAGCTCGGCAAATCTAGGCATGGCTTTAGCTAAAATGGGGCGGCAAGTGGCATTAGTTGATGCCGATTTTGGCTTGAGAAATTTGGATTTACTCTTAGGACTGGAAAACCGCATTGTTTATACAGCTGTTGAAGTCTTAGCTAGGGAGTGCCGCTTAGAACAAGCTTTGGTGAAAGATAAGCGGCTGCCGAATCTAGTGTTGTTGCCTGCTGCCCAAAATCGCACCAAAGATGCAGTTAGTCCCGATCAAATTAAGTTATTAGTCAATGCATTGGCGCAAAAATATCAATACGTGATTATTGATAGCCCAGCCGGCATTGAAATGGGATTTAAAAATGCGATCGCCTCAGCCAAAGAAGCATTAATTGTCACCACGCCGGAAATTGCTTCAGTCAGGGATGCTGATCGTGTAGTCGGGTTACTAGAAGCACAAGGCATTAAACGAATTCATTTAATCATCAACCGGATTAAACCTGCGATGGTACGGGCAAATGATATGATGTCCGTCCAAGATGTTCAAGAACTTTTAGCAATTCCTCTGATTGGAGTAATTCCCGACGATGAGCGCGTGATTGTCTCTACCAATCGTGGCGAACCTTTGGTACTATCAGAAAGCCCCTCTTTAGCTGCTACGGCCTTTGAGAACATTGCTCGCAGATTGGAAGGGGAAGCAGTCGATTTCATTGAAGTTGACTCCAATAATGACAACATCTTTTCTCGTATCCGAAGATTGTTGTGGACAAAAATTATTTAACTCTTTATCCCATTCCCATCTGTGCAAACTAAGCAGCAATGATCCTTGAACTTCTAGAAAAACTTTTTTTTCGCACTACTGACACTAGTCGCAATCAGGTGAAACGTCGCTTACAGTTGGTGATTGCTCATGATCGCGCTGACTTAAGCCCCCAGATGATAGAAAAGATGCGACAAGAAATTTTAAACATTGTCAGTCGCTATGTGGAGATAGACACAGAAGGTTTAGAATTCTCTTTAGAAAGCAATCAACGTACTACTGCTTTAATTGCTAATGTACCTATACGTAGGGTTAAAGAAACTACGGAGGAGTTAGAAATTAAAGATAATAGCAGTACTTTTACTGATAATTTTTGATTTGGGAGTAGTATTATTAAGTTTATTTAATATAGCTTTTACTTTATTGTCTCTGTCAAAACCATAAATCAGTCCCGTTGCAGTTCTCAACTACAACGGGACTGATTGGGATAATAACTATCTATAAGCAACTGGCGGAGTTCCCCAAAGTTGTGCAGCTTGGTTACCAAAAGTCACAGGTCGATCCACGTCTTTTGCGATTACAGTTTGACCATCATTAGAAACTGCAAGCACAGGCCATTGTTCTTCGCCCATCTCTCCAGCCCGAAATAGTACATCGCCAGGCTGGGCTTGACTCCAACCCAAAAGCACTGCTATTTTTTCATGCTCGTTTTCATTATGGGCGGGAGTTATGGTGTTGATGCGATCGCTATGGCGATCCCAAATCACTGCGCGATCGCTCGCATCAGATGTATTGAATACTGCTTCAAATTTACGTGCTAAGAAGCGTTCGCCTTTCTCCGACCAACTAACGGGAACCAACACCCCAATAGTTCCTTCAGCATTTGCATCTGAAGCTGTCTTGGCATTTAAGAGAGTATCCATATTCGGAGAAGTAGAAGATACTACCCGTAATTTCCCAGTTTGTCTGTCTTCTAAAAACAAAACACTGCTGACACGGCTGTTGTAGAGTTCGGGTTTGATTTCTAGCTGCACACGGCTATAGACCGCATACTTCCCATCTGGAGAAACCACAGGTACGCTACGGTAATAACGTACTCCAGAACCACCCGTAGAACTAACCATTTCATGAGTATTTAAAATCCAATCCCAAGGAATAGGATAAGAACTGCCAATTGGATCTTGCTGTGCTTGTTGAGAAGGCTCAGATTGATCAATAACAGTTACATCTTTATACCGAGGCTGAGTTTCTCTAGCTACAGGTACATACCTAGTTGCTTCAGAAGACTGAGTAGTGGATGTATCAATTAATGTATGACTATTTTCTTGAGTTGAGGACTGGAATTTTGCAGTTTTTATTCTCCGCAGTATCTCTAATTGACTAGTAGAAAGCCCCTTTACAAAATTATTAGCTTGCCCTGGTACTGTTGCAAATTCCACAGCAGCCAATAATTGGTGCTCTGGTATTTCCACCATTGACAAAGAATCATCTTCTGCTACCCAAGATTCATTTTTATCTATATGTATAGTTTGTGGATTCTCAACAGTAGCCTTAGACATCAACACAGAAGTTGATTTGTCTGTCCCAAGGTTGCTTGAAGCTACTTTTTCTACTTGAGTTGAATCCAAGCTATTAGCTTTATCTGCTTCAATAGATACACAGTCCGACTCATTACTTATAGAAGTATTTTTAGCTACTTGTGATTGTGCTGAAGTAGAATGACCAGATGCAGCCACCAGGGGTGCAATCAGCATTACAAAGGCAATATACCTTGAGAATGGTTGGGCGCGAAACCATCCCGACAGCAAAAGATGTTTAAGCATTTGTTGACTCTCTAGAGGGTGGTTGCTGTGTGAGGAGTGAGGTCAATGCGGAAAGGAACTAGACTTTGATTATTATGTATAACAAAGAACTAATGGATTTCGCCAGGTCAAACCTTCCCACTGAGCATAATTTTAAGATTGTGTCTTATATTTTGCACCTAATACCCAAATTACTAGCAGAAATTTCTAGCCTCCAATAATGACTAAAGTTAGCTAGGATTTTCTTCCTAAACAATAATGCCTTGTCACTACTGAGCTAGATCAAAATTTAGGCATTAATTCCGACATGGAATTGAAGCGCTTTAGACCACAGAAGAGGTATCAGTAGCCTAGCACTTAGCCTCAGCTATCAGGTATTGCCTGTTGCTATCTTGTTACCGCACCACAAAATACTAAATGTATAGTAAAATGTAGTGTCGTTTATTACACTTACCAAAGGTACTAACCAAGCTACTCAAATAATCGCGGCTCACATCTAGCGATAGGAAATGGTTGTCAATCTAACTGCAAGAAAACAATTTTCAGTTGCAGCTACAATTGAAACGCACTACTGTTTTGGAAACTCGGCAATTTTTGCTGGCTTTCCAATAAATATAAAAATTATATTAGTTTAGCAGACGCAAATGACCAGCCGTTAGACAAAGCCAAAGAGTATAGTTTGGTTACCAGGAATACAATTTATACTGGATAAACATCCAGCTAACCTATTATAACTCCAGCAAGCTTTAAGGTTGCAAATTTTCACAAAAACAAAACTATTTTGTAACTAGATAATTAAACTATAGAAGATAATCTTGACTTGGCTTGTAGGTACAGCAGAATCAGCTTACAGGAATTAGACGTCACAGTTCAAACAAATGTTATGGCTGGTTTTGAATCCTAAGGTTTGTAATCTCTACTCTTTACAAACTGTTGTGACTGTAGAAAAGCAATAGCGACCTTTATTGTATCTTTGGTAAATGTTAATACACAAAATATGGTTATTTTAATTACATAGTATATAAATAATTACACATAGATTTATATAGAAAGTGAGAACTTTGTCCGGTCTGAATTACTCACAGAACACAGCGATCCCCATGACAGCACTGAAATTGATATTGTGCAAGATACTTCATAAAAGGTGCGATTAAAAGTATCTTGTAGATTCTTGACTATTGATCCCTGAGAATCATGAAAGTCGTTTTCTTTGGTACTCCCCAATTTGCAGTTCCTACTCTAGAGAAGTTGCTGAAGCATTCAAACTTTGAGGTATTGGCAGTGGTTACCCAGCCAGACAAACGTCGGGGGCGAGGAAACCAACTTACACCTCCACCAATAAAAACTATTGCCACAAGTCATAATTTGCCTGTATGGCAACCTCAAAGAGTTAAGAAAGATGTCGAAACTTTAAATCAACTTAAAGCCACAGGTGCGGATGTATTTGTGGTTGTCGCCTATGGGCAAATTCTCTCTCAAGAAATTTTAGAGATGCCTAAGTTGGGTTGTATAAACGTGCATGGTTCAATTTTGCCTAAATATCGTGGTGCAGCTCCAATTCAGTGGTGTTTGTATAACGGGGAGAAGGAAACAGGCATCACCACAATGTTAATGGATGAGGGGATGGATACGGGCGCAATGCTTCTCAAAACTACGACACCAATAACTTTAATGGAGAATGCCCAAGATTTGGCAGAAAAATTGGCAATAATAGGCGCAGATTTATTAGTAGAGACTTTGTTAAAGTTAGAACGTGGTGAAATTGAGCCAAGTCCTCAACAAAATTCAGAAGCTACCTATGCCCCTTTGATTAAAAAAGAGGATTATTTGTTGGATTGGTCAAAGAGCGCCATACAATTACACAATCAAATTAGAGGCTTTTACCCCAACTGTACTACCTCCTTTCGCAATCAACCCCTCAAAATAAACGTCTGTGCTCCCCTTGGTTGTGCTCACTGGCAAGAACTGCCACCAGAAATACAAGAAGTTTCTCGTAAACTACAGGATTTATCAATAGCATCGGGCAGAGCAGGGGAAATAGTAAGCATCGCCAAGGGAATGGGAGCGATCGTGCAAACTGGAGAAGGATTGTTGTTGTTGCGAGAAGTTCAGCTACCTGGCAAACGTCCCCAGTCAGGTTGGGATTTTGTCAATGGTGCACGAGTAACAATAAAAGAAGTATTAGAAAGTTAGTATGGTTAGTATGGGTTAGGAGTCAGTAATTATAATCTTCAGTTACTAACTCCTCAGTTGTAGCTTTTAGCTTTTCGTAGAAGCGGCAAGAGTTGCACGGCCCTTCTGGATTAACAGCACAGCGAATTATTTCTGAATGGGCGTTGTAGCGGCAGTTAGCATCGCCGATCACCCAACGTCCGTTTACCCAGGTTTTCTCTTCTGGTCGTTTAGCAGTCTGCACATATAAGGACACTTTCTGCAAACGATAGCGCCCTGCCTTAAACTGATAACGGTGGCTACGCTCTAAAACGGCATAAGTTTTGCCTTCAAGGTCAAGATAGTTTCCTGGTTGTGGCATCCAGTCAAGTTGCACGCTACCGAGGGACTGTCGTGGATGCGTCAAAATCACCTCGGTTGGTAAAGAATCTGGCTCCATAAGCTTTTGTAATGTCATTTACATTATTTTAGGATGGTAGCGCACTTGCTTGCGTTAGCATATGGAATTTATGTTATAGTTAGCGATTTGCTAATATTTTGTAAAAAATAGCAAAAGCTTGTGTGAAGTAAGTTAGTGGGAATAAAAGGGAACGGGAAACTGGGAACAGATAAAAGCCAATTGATTCATCCAACACGGAAAGGCGATTTCTAATCTAAAATCTAAAATCCAAAATGGTATAACCCATTTCTTATTACGTTGTTTAAAGTTATGTAGCCTTTTGATTACGACAGCCAAGCCACTGCGGTAAACTAAGCCTTGATTATGATTCTTTCGCAGAGAAGAACACTTCAGTTAGGAGCGTTTTAATGTCTCATACAGTAAAAATCTACGATACCTGCATTGGCTGTACCCAGTGCGTTCGCGCTTGCCCAACAGACGTGTTGGAAATGGTTCCCTGGGATGGCTGTAAAGCCCAGCAAATTGCCTCTTCCCCCCGTACAGAAGATTGTGTGGGCTGCAAGCGGTGTGAAACAGCTTGTCCTACCGACTTTTTGAGCATCAGGGTTTACTTGGGAGCTGAAACCACTCGCAGTATGGGTCTAGCTTACTAGGTACAATGCGCTTGTTGATAGTGCAACGGAGGCGACGGGCAGTTTTCTTAAACTAGAAAACTCGCTGATGTTACTCATTACCCTTTTGCAGGGTGCTTTCCTTAAAATGTGCTGAGGAAACAAGTACTCAGTTTTGAAATAGCAAGTTCTTTTAACGTTGTAGGGAGGTATTTCTGGCCACTCAGTTGATATTTGTGGACAGTGAGTCCACCCTACAAAATAATCATTTTTTTGTAAAACTCGAAAAGTAATAGCTTTTACTAGCATTTCAAGGAGCAATCTGCTCCTTTTTTTCTTTTTGACTAAACTTTACCAAAGCCAGATTTTGTGCTAACCACTATACTGGAATTTAATTATTCTGAAGAATAATACCAATTTAAAAAATGATTGGGATAGATGGATTCACCCAATCCGGATGGATACAGAAGGCGATTTCCAATCTAAAATCCAAAATCCAAAATCGTATAAGGTGGTGTGAGCTATGTGCGGTATCGTTGGCTATATTGGCACTCAAGCGGCAACAGAAATTTTACTATCTGGGCTGGAAAAACTGGAGTATCGAGGTTACGATTCTGCTGGCATAGCAACGATATGGGAAGAAGAAATTCATTGCGTCCGAGCCAAAGGTAAGCTACATAATCTGCGTTCTAAGTTAGAACATCTGCAAACTCCTGCAACGATAGGTATTGGACATACTCGCTGGGCAACTCACGGAAAACCGGAAGAATACAACGCTCATCCCCACATGGATACGGCAATGCGTGTGGCAGTGGTGCAGAATGGGATTATCGAAAACTATCGAGAGCTACGCGAAAAACTCAAAGCTAGTGGGCATCAGTTTCGCTCAGATACAGATACAGAAGTGATACCTCATTTAATCGCTCAACTTCTGAAAGAAGAAATTGCCCGTGAACCAAATAACACTGACTCTCATTTCTTAGCAGCAGTGAGAAAAGCGGTAAATGAACTTCAAGGAGCGTTTGCGATCGCTGTTATTTGCGCTGACTATCCCGATGAACTGATTGTCGTGCGCCAACAAGCTCCTTTGGTGGTTGGTTTCGGACAAGGTGAGTTTTTCTGTGCCTCTGATACGCCCGCAATTATTTCTCATACCCGTGCTGTGCTTCCTCTGGAAAATAGCGAAATGGCACGTCTGACTCCTTTGGGTATTGAGATTTACAATTTTGCTGGGCAGAGGTTGAAAAAATATCCCCGTTTACTCAGCTTGAATCCAATGATGGTAGAAAAGCAAGGATTCAAGCATTTCATGCTCAAGGAAATCTATGAGCAACCAGGAGTAGTTAGGGCTTGTTTGGAAGCATACTTTAATACTGATTGGAATGCAGCAAGTGCTACTGGTAATTCCCCAATTCATTTAGGTTTGCCAGAAGAATTTTACGCAGATTTAGAGCAAATTCAAATTGTCGCTTGCGGTACTAGTTGGCATGCGGCATTGGTAGGTAAATATTTACTAGAACAAGTGGCGCAAATTCCTACTCAGGTGCAGTATGCCTCTGAGTTTCGTTATGCTCCATCACCCTTAACACCCAATACCCTCACTATTGGCGTTACCCAATCCGGTGAGACTGCTGATACTTTGGCAGCTTTGGCGATGGAAAAAGAACGTCGTCAAGGGAAACAACCAAAATATCATGCGCGATTGTTAGGCATTACCAATCGCCCAGAGAGTACTTTGGGACATATGGTACCAAATATAATTAATACCCTGGCTGGGATTGAAATTGGTGTAGCGGCAACGAAAACTTTTATCGCTCAACTGATGTCTTTTTATGCTTTGGCGTTGGATTTAGCATATCGCCGTCAAACAGTATCCTCAGACACACTAGAGGATATTCTCAAAGGGTTGCACCATATACCTAAAGAAATTGAGGCGACTTTGGAAAGCCAAGAACATTTAACCGAACAATTAGCACATGATTTTGCGGAAACTACAGATTTTATCTTTGTGGGTAGGGGGATAAACTTCCCGATCGCCTTAGAAGGAGCATTGAAACTAAAGGAAATTAGCTATATTCACGCCGAAGGCTATCCAGCTGGAGAAATGAAACACGGGCCGATCGCTCTATTAGATGCAAAAGTACCAGTAGTAGCGATCGCTATGCCTGGTAATGTATACGAAAAAGTTATTTCTAATGCCCAAGAAGCCAAAGCCCGTGATTCTCGATTAATTGGCGTCACTCCTGTGCAAGAAGGAGAAGCAGCAGAAATCTTTAACGATCTCATCCCTGTCTCAACGGTAGATGAATTGCTATCTCCGATTGTGACAGTAATCCCTTTACAACTATTGGCTTATCACATTGCTGCTCGTCGCGGTTTGGATGTCGATCAGCCCCGCAATCTTGCTAAGAGTGTTACAGTTGAATAGTATAATTTAATACCCGTTTTTGAGAATAAAATGGCTTTGGAAGAAGTAGAGACGTAAAATTTCGCGTCTCTACAGTTTCTGTATTTGTATCAGGATTTTTGTGAAGTAGTATAAAAAATCTATGGATGAAGTTGTCAAAAAAGTTGCAGCGTTAGGATTGCCTGGAATTATTTTAGTAATAGTCATGGCAACCACAGGTTTAACAGGTGCAGCAGCTATTACAGCAGCTTTAGCTATACTAGGTGGCCCAGCAGGGATGTTGGGTGGAATTGCTGTTTTAGGACTGACAAGTTTGATTACCGATGCTTTGGCGAAAGTCAGTTTAGAAGATTTGATCACAGCAATTTATTGTCAGCGCCGACAAAATGAGCCACATGGTAAATTGCTAGAGGAGATTGAGTCTTTTTTGCTGTTTGACGGTGACATGAAAGATAGGCTCAAGATGACTATAACTGATGGGTGCGGTTGTGCAACGGTAGTTAGTGCTAACACAACAGATGATGCCAAAGAAGCGATCGCTATTTTAGAGAATGTCCCTGGCATGACTCGCGCTCACCACAGGGATTTTAAGAGTTCTCATCCCATCATGAGGCTTCGGGATGGGACAGTAGTAAAAACATGGAAAAACCCCGTTGGTGTTGATCATGTTTTTTTAGGGGATAGGAATGACAGAATGATTTACGGCGGGTTTGTTGGTTGGATTCATAGTGAAGGGTTACAACAGGCGTTAACTCGGATTAGAAGAGATTTGACTTATATCAAGTTCAGTTAATTACTTAATAAATCTTTAAGCACCCCACCCACCTAACGGTACCCTCCCCTTACCAAGGGGAGGGTTAGGGAGGGGTAACACCAAGATGGTAATCATAACTAATCATGCGAACTTGATATTAAAAGGGTAGTGGCTAGTGGTCAGAAAAACTCTATTCGCGATACCTACTACTCTAACTTGAATCATGTGAAATTCTTGTCAAAGAAGCAGAAAATCTTTTAGCCAAGGTGATGTAATGCCAGAGATTAGCCGTTTTCTAGGAATTATTATCACCATGTATTATAACGACCATCCACCACCATATTTCCACGTTCGCTATAATCAACAAAAAGCGATTATTGATATCGAAACATTATCAATATTAGAAGGTAAACTATCTTCCAGATTATTATCACTTGTAGTTGAATAGGCAAACTTGCATAAAAGAGAATTGATGGACAACAGGGACAAAGCTAGACTCAACAATCCTCTAGAAAAAATTGAACCACTGGAGTAAATCGTGCTCAAAGATATTATTGCAGTTGAACCGAGAGAGGGTTATCAACTATACCTTAAATTTGAAGATGACAAACAAGGAATTATTGATATTAGTACATTAATTTCCTTTACAGGTGTTTTTGCACCACTAAAAGATATTAACTATTTCAAACAAGTAAAAATCAACCCTGAATGGGGAACAATTTACTGGGAAAACGGTGCAGATTTTGACCCCGATGTACTTTATGCAGAAATTACGGGAGAAGCAATTAGTAATTATCAAATTACAGAAACAGTAAATGAACTTTGAACTATGCAGTGTTAGAGGTGGCCGGAGGGAGAAATTCTAATGATAACTGATTAACCGGACTTGGTATCACTTAATCCACAGAGAAACAAACTGGAAATCTTTGCCACTAAACAACCCGCGATCGCTCAATTTTAAATCGGGAATCACCAGCAGCGCCATGAACGAATAACATACTCACGCCCATTTTGACAGTAGCTCAACTGCTGCCACTTAAATTTCCCAATCTGGACGAAAAAAATCGGCAACTGCTGACAATCTTAGAAGATAATTCTAAACGTGGTGCAGATCTCGTCAAGCAAATTACAGCGTTTGCACGGGGAGCAGAAGGAAAGCGCGTTCCTCTCCAACCAAGACACCTGTTAAAAGAAATTGAGCAGGTTGTCAAAAGTACATTTCCTAAATCAATTGAAATCTGCATTCATATACCAACATCAAATCTTTGGACAGTTTTGGCAGATCCCACGCAAATACATCAGGTGTTGATGAACCTGTGTGTAAATGCTCGTGATGCTATGCCTAATGGGGGAACTCTCAGTATTTCTGCTCAAAATTTCCACGTGGATGAAAACTATGCCAGGATGAATTTGGAGGCAAAAGAGGGTAACTACGTGCTGATCACCGTATCGGATACAGGATGCGGTATGTCACAAGAGTTATGAGAGCGAATTTTTGAACCCTTTGTCACAACCAAAGAACCGGGTAAAGGTACAGGATTGGCGCTTTCCACTTTAATTGGTATTATCAAAAACCACGGTGGTTTTGTCAAAGTATATAGTAAGGTGGGCAAAGGCAGCCAATTTAAGCTGTTCTTGAGCGCCATTGACACATCGGCAACACAGGAAACTGATGACTCACAGATGGTGAGAGGAAACGGCGAATTAATTCTAGTTGTGGATGACGAAGCATACATTCGAGAGATTACCAAAACCTCGCTAGAAGATTTCAATTACAGAGTTCTGATTGCCAGTGATGGGACTGGAGCCTTCTCACTCTATGCCCAACATCAAAATGAAATCACCTTAGTGTTGATAAATATACAAATGCCGTCGATAGATGGGTTTCAAGCTATTCGCATTCTGCAACAAATCAATCCTTCTGTCAAAATTATTGTCATCAGCGGGCTTACTTCCAATCACAAGCTTTTAGAAGCTAGTAGTATTCATGTGCAAGCATTTTTACCAAAACCTTACACGATTAAGGAATTATTGGACACTATTAAAGAAGTCTTAAGTGTACCTTAAAAAATTGGTATTAAAGATCAATTCAAAGTAGGTCAATAGCATCCAACGCTGCTAAGGGAGTTTGTGTGTCTATCCATGAAACCTGTGCTTCTAGCTTGTCACAACACTCACGCACTAAACGCAAACCAGCATCTAAGCTCAGTTGAGCAGTTGTCGGAGTAAACTCTTGCAATATAGTCGCTTCTATTGTCTGATAGCGATCAAGGTCTTGGCTCAGTTTTGCCAAAAAATTCGCTCCTTCGCCACCATCTGCGATCGCCTCCTCCATCGCAAACTGCAAAATTGAATCGACGTAAGCCTTGACTTTGGGGTTTTTGACTCCCTCTGTAGCTGAGGTATAGAGTAATTCACCATTCAGATATTCAAAATCTGGTACATAAAGGCGATCACCTACTAATTCAAATGTCTGCATTTCTTTAGCTGGTTTAACTGTTAAATGATCGCGCCTAACTCGATTCGCCGCATTCTCAAGCAGTACAATTACAGCTAAAATTACCGTTGGATAGTTACTATCTATACACCTTATTTCTACGGTACCAAGTTTGTTGAGTCGGACTGGATTCCAAGCTGACTTGAGTAAACTTCCTCCCGCTTCTAGAAACAGATGAGGTTCAATTCCAGCTTTTTCCATTGCTTGTAACCAAGCATAGTAACGAGCAAATTGCTGTTCAACTAAATCCTCCACACACTCAGCATAAGGCATGAGTCCGCCCACAGGCTGTAAATGAGTATAAACACCTTCCCAGCCAAAGATTTCGCTACCTCGATAACGAATTGTGTGCGAGGCTAGCCCGATCGCACCTCCTTCATAAAAGGGACACGCCCGCGTTAGGGAAATAAGTACTGAGTCGCAAGCTGTAGCTAAATTGTAGATATTTAGTAGTTCCTCTCGCTGTGCTGATGTCGAGTTGTAAGATACTGCAACACGAGGATCAATTACTCCAGGTGGGACTTCCAAATGCAGGTGTGTACCAGTACATTTCCCGGCGTGCAAAAATTTATCATAGCCAATAGTCCGCGCTTGGATATGGTAATTTGGGCGATCGCGCATCACTGGCATAATATGCAAAGGATAGCTAGACAGAGGGTAAAGCCGTAAATTCATCTGTCGCGCCACAGCAAGTGCCAATTTGAGATTTTTGAGATATTCTCTTGCTAGTTCTGTACCAGTATCGGCAGGAGGTGTGTTAATTTCTACTATACTTTTGACGAACTCCGGCACAAAGTAATTTGGATTTAAACCTTGTGCTTGCGCCATTAAGTGACAACCCTGCAAAAACTCATCAGCAAGATTGCTAAGATAACCAATCTCATCTACTAGAAAAAACTCTTGCTCAAGGCCGATACGACGCTTTGCTACACCCATCTAAACCTCTTTTTCTCGCACTATATGTCTCGAAAAAATAAGTTCTTATACAACTCTAATTTTAATTATGGGGATTTACCGCAATCCTGTCCCCTGTCCCTCTTTTAATTCTCGGTGGATCTTGGTGCATCAGGGGACGCAAACCATTTAATCCAGCAGCGATCGCCGAACCATTGTGAACAACTGTAGCTGCTAGTGGATGTAATCCTACTGTTGTAGCTAATCCCAAAGCTGCTAGGTTAGGAATTACTGCTAAACCGATATTTTGCTGAATTACTGCTTTGGTTTGGCGGGCAATTGCAATAGCCTCTAAAAAACTGGTTAAGTTATCATCCATCAGTACAACATCAGCTGTTTCCCTTGCTACCTCAGAACCACCACCAAAGGAGATGGAAACATCAGCATAAGAAAGAGCCACGGAATCATTTAAGCCATCACCCGTAAATGCCACTGTTTTACCCGATTCATGTAACTTACGTATAATTTCGGCTTTTTGTTCTGGAAATGCCTCGGCGTGAACTCTCGACAAAGGAATGCCAAGTTCGCGGGCAACAGCGATCGCCCTTTGTTGACTATCTCCTGTTAACAGATGAATTTCCATACCGTATACTGTTTGCAGTTTTTGGATGACTGCCGAGCTTTCTAAACGGAGTGGATCTGTGTAAGAAATTACTCCTTGAAATTCGCGAGCAACTCCAACATACAGCAAAGAATCATGGGCAGAAATGCGGCAATTGAGGTGATAAGGGCAATCTGCTTCGTTGCAAGAATGTGGTTCATAAAGACAGTCGAGGGGAATGCCACACTGATGTAAAAAGCGATCGCTCCCCACTACAACTTGTTTGCCATCAATCTCAGCCTGCACACCCAAACCAATTTCATACGTCCATTCCCGGCGCGGCAGAATTTCTACACCTTGTTTTTCAGCGTAACGTATCACTGCTTCAGCAACAGGGTGAGTAAGGCGTTGTTCGGCGGCGGCTGCTAGTTCTAACACTTTACGTGCAGACATTCTTCCTGCGACTGTTTCCACCTGCACAACCTCGATATCTCCTTTGGTTAAGGTGCCTGTCTTATCAAATACTAAGGTATCTACCTGTGCCAATTTTTCTAAAGTGTGTCCGCTACGAATCAGAACTCCATGTCTGGTGGCATGATGCAATGCTGCCAAGAAAGTTGTAGGCACAGAAACGCGAATCCCAGTGACAAAGTCAAGAGTGAGGATAGATGCGGCTCTTGCAGGATTACGGGTGGCAGCGAAGACAATGCTAGCAAATATTAATGCAGGTATAATAGCTTTGTCAGCAACGGTGGCGGCATAATTCTCCATTCTTGTATCGTGAACAGGAGCCTGTTGCACTAACTCGATACTTGCTCCGGCACGGGTAGCAATGCCCACACGTTCGGCTATGATGTAAATTTCTCCTTCACGGACTAAGGTTGAGGCATAAACCGATTGTCCTGACTTACGCACAACTGGCATAGATTCACCAGTAAGTTTTTGCTGGTCGATCAAAGCTTTACCATGTAGGATTTTACCGTCAACGGGAATTTGCTCACCCGGATAAACAATGACTATATCTTTAGGCTTAACTTCTGTTGCTTGAATGTGTTTTTTCTGTCCATTTGGTTGTTCTACCCAAGCATAATGCCCTAAAGCTTCGAGTAAATCTGCGGCGCGGTTGTGGGTGACTCGTGCTGTGCGATCGCGGATTTTATCTCCAACTTCATGCAGTGTCATTACCAAAGCTGGCGTTAGTAAATTACCTTGGGCAGAAGTTAAGGCGATCGCAATCAAATCCAAGCAATCTATATTTAATTTTCGTTCTTTAATGATGCTAGTGTAAGCACGTTTAGTGATGGGTAAAGCGGCAAGTGCCACCATTGCAGCAATGATTGCTCTGGGGATTGGATAACCCAAGCTTAGTAAAGCCAAAATAGCAGCAAAAGCAGGCATTCTCAGTTCATTAGCTTCTTTATTCTTTGTTTTTGGCTTGGGATTTTGAATTTTCTTTTCTCTTGCCTCTTGAATCAGGCGCACTAGATATGCTTGCATTAAGTGATTTTCAGCAAAATCACGAGACAGTTGATAACTTACGGCAATCGAAGCTGCTTGCCGATTTAAGCGTACTCCAATCACCCGGCTATCTGATTCCAGTAAATGAAGCAAGTTATCAGTATAGTTAGGGTTCTCGGCTAGCAAGGGAACCCGAAATCTCACCCGTCCTGGAATTGTATGTACTATATGATAATTGATTCCAGCATTGATTTGTGGCTTCTGAAGGGTTGCTAGCTTACTTGTTTTTGACTTGGAGGCGATCGTCATTATCATTTCCCTGGCTGTTTTGCGGTGATTTGATGGCTGAGAATTTATCCGTTATGGATTTAAATATTCCACTGACTAACTAATTCACGGCATGAGGAGAGAAAGCACGCAACTGTGAATATAAATCTATTTAATAGTGTTAGTAATTAATTTCTATTAAATGCAATCATTTTTAAAGATAGAAGCATTTACAGACGCTTTTTCCCAAAATTAGCGCTCTCTATTCTCAGAGTATTTTCGGTTTGTAATGTAATAGTAAAAAACATTTTTTAATAAAAAATTCAGATTTTTTGCATCCAAACTCAACTATATTAAAAATTATTCTCAGCTAACCTAAAAGCTTGTTTACTAAATTGATAATTATCCTAGCCTTGTTTTGCCTGATAGCAATTAAAGCAAAGCACGTTTATGGCTGGTATGCAAATAAATTTAAGGTAAATCTAAATACTCTTACTTTAGCAATTTGCACAATTTATTAAATGAATAGGATTTGTCAATCATAATATTTTTACATACTTTTACATAGATATTTATACAAGCCTTGGCATAACTGAATCAGCGGAGAAAACAAAAGTAAATAATAACACTAATTAATAAAAGGGAACGGGGTTGGGGAAACAGAAAACATGAAAACAAATGCTGCTTTGAGGAATGTTCAATATAGACAAATGAATTTGTAATTACGGTATTTATTGCTATTAATTCTTAATGGTATTTAGATTAAGTACCACAGTCAGCTTAATGTTGCCAGTGAAACATCCCATCATTGATTTGTTTGTGAACAAAAAATGCCATGAGTGTGAAACTATCGGTGCTGAAACCCGGCAAAACAGCTACCATCGCTTCCATAGACGCGAACGAACCTGGGTTGTTGAGACGACTAGAAGCAATGGGCTTCAAAATTGGACAGCAGGTAAAGGTACTGCGCAAAGCATGGTTGAATGGGCCACTACACGTGCGAGTGGGATTAACTACAGAAGTGGCAATGCGGCGGCATGAAGCAGATGGAATTATTGTGAACGTACAGGACTGAGAAAAAAGAGGTGTGGAATGGCACATTGTCATAGTTCTAATTCAGGAATCGCCTCGCTGACATCGAAGCCTGGAGTAAAGCGAGTCGCTGTCATGGGGATGCCCAATGTAGGTAAATCCACATTGTTTAATCGTATTACTAAGGCAGGAGCCTTTGTAGGTAATTGGCCTGGTGTGACAGTTGACTTGCTGGAGGCAGAAGTCGAACTAGACGGACAAAAGGTGGAGTTCGTTGATCTGCCAGGAATCTATGACTTGGAGGGTTATTCTGAAGATGAGCGAGTCGTGCAAAGCTTTTTTGAAACCTATCCAGTAGATTTGGTATTAGTAATTCTTAATGCTGCTCAGATTGATCGCCAGATTCGTCTACCCTTGCAAGTGAAAGCCCTGGGAATGACAGCTGTAGTTATTCTGAACATGGCAGATGAGGCTAGACATTTTGGCATCAAAATAGATGAGCACAAACTAGCAGAAAAGCTAGAAATGCCTGTGGTACTAGTGAGTGCTAAGTATGGTAGTGGCTATGCGATCGCCCTCCACAAAATCACTCAGGAATTAGCACAAGAACGAGTTCCCATTGCTCCCAAAGAACTAAAGCGCCAGATAGAAACCCATCCCTCGATACCAGAATCGCAAATTCAGGAAGTTCTAGCAGACACGGTGGAAATGCCCTCGCGCTTGTTCAAGACTTTGACGGAACGCCTAGATGCAGTGTTGCTGCATCCGCTACTAGGGCTACCGTTGTTCTTCCTGTCTATTTATTTGATGTTTGAGTTTGTTTGGCTGGTGGGATTGCCATTACAGGATGTAGCCGATGCGATAACTGGATGGTTGCAGGAGGTAGCCATTGCTCCGGTGACAGTCAATTTATCAGAGTTTTGGCGGGGCTTTCTGGTAGATGGGCTTTATGGTGGATTAGCTACGGTGGCATCATTTATTCCCTTAGTCATCACATTTTTCTTCATGATGGCAATAGTGGAAGATAGCGGTTACTTCTCCAGAGCAGCCTACATGATGGATTCCTTGATGTATCGCTTTGGCATGGATGGACGCAGTTTTGTGTTGCTGGTTATGGGGTTTGGGTGTAATATCCCAGCAATCATGGGAACGCGAGTGATGCGATCGCGGGCATTACGCTTGTTAACAATTCTGATCGTTCCCTTTGCCCTCTGTTCGGCACGGTTAACAGTATTTGTGTTTATCATCGATGCTCTGTTTGATCGCACTTGGGGGCCATTAGTGCTGTTCTCACTTTACTTGTTCAGTTTCCTGGTAGCACTACTAACTGGATTAATAATGAAAGGGCATTTTCAAAACCGGGAGCCATTTGTGATTGAACTACCTCCCTATCGCTTTCCCACACTCCAGCAAATCTTGCTGCGAGGATGGGGTGAATTGAAGCATTTCCTGCAACGGGCGACAGGATTTATTACAGCAGGGGTGGCTGGTGTTTGGCTGTTGAGCAATCTACCTCAAGGTACGGCAAACCCGGTTGGAATGGTAGTTACCATCCCACTTTTGGTTGGCATGGTTACGGGTTGGGATGCAGTGCAAGCATTCTTGCAGCGAGCAGGTGGATTGGTGGCGATCGGTGTGTTAGGCGTCTGGTTGCTAACCCATTTACCAGGCAACGAGAACGTCAGCTATGCTACTCGCATTGGAGAGTTTTTCGCCCCTGTTCTAAATCCGGCTGGCATACCCAAGGAGTTAACTGTTGCTTTGATTTTTGGGTTCATTGCCAAGGAAATTTTAGTGGGTTCTCTAGCAACCATTTACAATCTCACCGATCCTAATGCTGTTCAGGCAACCCTAGCTCAGACAATTTCACCAATTCAAGCTTACAGTTTCATGCTCTTTTGTCTGCTTTACACCCCTTGTTTGGCAACAGTCGCTACTATCCGCAGCGAATCTAAGAGTATCCGGTTTACCCTTGTCTCAGTTACCTATGGGCTGATCTGGGCGTGGGTGGTGAGTACACTGTTTTATCAAGGAGCGAGATTACTAGGGTTGAGTTAGTAAAGTAAGTATCATTACAGCTAATTGTTTGGACTGAAACAATTAGCGATCGCAACTATAGATTGCAGAATTCTAACCTGGGAAGGTTGTAGATACTGCGACACTCATATCTTCTTTTTAGCTACTCAAAACTTTACGGCAACACAATTAATGTATTGCCGTCACTTTTTATTCACATTCATTTTCCAGACTGAGTGTAGATGGAACTTTTTATAGTTTTATCCCAATTAGTCTACAAGCCTTGGTTTTAAATATACCTCGCTACTATAAGCATTTTTTTATCACAATTCACCAAAATAACAGCAAATAATTACTTATGAGCGAGAGGGTAATGATATGTCTTTTAATAACCTTTTAGGACAAATTACATCGAAGGAAACAAAGCTAGCCCAAGCAAACTTGAGTGTAGAGCAGCCTAATGGAGAAGTACTTAATAGAGAGAATTTAAATGTCACATCTACTCCCGATCCGGCACTAATTGTCGCCCCTATCATATTTTTAGCAATGGCAGGAGTGATTGTTTCTCATAAACTCAAGCTCTTTCATCAGTTTAATCGGCTAAATAATTTACAACAACATTCTTGTCAAAACTGCCGTTACTTTTCAAATAACAAATATATTAAGTGTGCGGTCAATCCTACTATTGCTTTAACAGAAGAAGCAAAGAATTGTCTTGACTATCATCCCCAAAATAAAATAAAACCTGCCTGGTTTTCCAGATTTTCTAATAAAAAGCCTAACTAATTTGTAATTACCAGAAATTCCCATGAAAGATAAAAATATTGTGGAGGCTGCTAATAGCTATTAGCCATTAGCTATTAACTATTAACTAGTAACTTTTTTAATTTATGAATTATTTAGGATTGCCGTAGCAGTTCCATGCGCCATTTTCATGGTTATTTGCGAAAGGATATAAATGTCTTTACACCGCAGAGATTTTCTTATTTACTCAGGTTTAGGAGTAGCTTCTAGTGCTTTATTAAGTGTTGCCAGCTGCACAAACAAGTTAATGGCAACTGATACAACAGCGATGCAAGCTGGATCGGGGAGCGGGGATGATTGGGAAAAAGTACGCGCTCAATTCAATTTAGATCCAAATTACATCCATATGGCGGGTTTACTGCTAACTTCACATCCAGTACCAGTTCAAGAGGTAATAGAAAAGCATCAACGCGAGTTAAATCAAAACCCAGCACTTTATTTAGAACAGAATAATTCCCAACTTACGCAAGAAGTTCGGAATGCAGCCGCAAACTATATGGGTGCAAAATCTAGCGATATTGCCCTTACCGACAGCACTACCATGGGAACCGCACTAATCATTAACGGTTTGCAAATCCGTGAAAATCAGGAGATGCTGACTACCGAATTTGACTATTACTCCACCCATGAGTCATTACGCTACAAGGCGGCACGTGCAGGAGCGAAGGTTCGAGAAATACCTCTCTACCAAAATATTCAAAAGGTTTCAGAAGCTGAAATTGCCGATACGCTTACTAATGCTATTCGTTCAGAAACCCGCTTAGTAACAGCAACATGGGTGCATTCCAGCACTGGCTTGAAAGTTCCCGTGCGTCGGATTGCTGATAGATTAGCAGAAATTAATGCCAATCGCACTCCAAGCGATCGCGTACTTTTATTTGTTGATGGAGTGCATGGTTTAGGTGTGGAAAACGCAACAATGGGCGACTTGAATTGTGATTTCTTCACCGCAGGAACCCACAAATGGCTATTTGCACCTCGTGGTACTGGGATAATTTGGGGTAATTCCAAATCCCAAGCAGCCATCTCACCTACGATTCCTACTTTTACGCGTACAGGTGATTGGGGAGGGAGAATGACACCGGGCGGATTTAAACCTTTTGAGCATCAGTGGGCGCAAGCAGAGGCTTTTAGATTTCACCAAAAACTAGGTAAATCAAGGGTACAAGAGCGCATCTATAGCCTCAGCCGTCAATTAAAAGAAGGGCTAGCTAATATGCGGCACATAACACTTTATACGCCTATTTCGGAAAACCTTTCCTCTGGTATTGTTTGTTTTGATGTGGATAATCTTAGCCCTGTACAGGTAGTGCGGCAACTCCGGCAGCGCAATATCATTGCTAGCGATACACCTTACTCACCTTCTCATGCGCGTCTGACACCAGGAGTGTATAACACGCCCCAGGAAATAGAGCAGGTACTAAGAGCCATTCGGGATTTAGCATGATGTTTAATTTTGCCAACTATCCTGTTTGGATCAACCTCGTCATATTTGCGTTGGCGGGTGGTATTGTTTGTTTTAGCGGTGCGCGCTTATCTATCTACGCCGATACTATTGCCGATCGCACTGGTTGGGGGCGGGCATTTATTGGTGCATTGTTGTTGGGTGGGGCAGCCTCATTGCCAGAAATTGCGACTACCACAACAGCATCGGCGATCGGTAATGCATCTCTGGCTGCGAACAATCTCTTGGGAGAGATCGGGATGCAGATGGCTATTCTAGCCTTAATTGATCTGGTAATGGTAAAAGGTGCGCTTACCTTCTTTGCTCCCCAACCAGTGTTAATGCTGGGTGGTGTCATACTCGTGACACTGCTTGGTTTAGTCTTAGCTGCAAATGCTGTGGGAGAATTTGTATCGCTGTTTGGAATTGGGTTATGGTCACTAATTGTATTCAGTGCGTACCTAATCTCGTTATATATGATCCAGAGATATGAAAGACAAGATTACTGGCGGGCAGTAACTTTACCTCATCAACCAGCAGCAGAAGTAACAGAGCAAAGACGGCAAGAAAAACTGCATCAATTGTCGCTCAAAAAAATTTTTTTATATTTTGCTGTCAACAGTTTTTTTGTTTTAATAGCAGGATGGATTTTGGCGCAAATTGGAGATACTCTTGGAGAGGAAACAGCAATGGGAAGTAGCTTTATCGGAGCAACTTTGCTTGCCCTTGCCACTTCCTTGCCAGAGGCGATTACTACTATTAGTGCTGTGCGCTTGGGTGCTTTTGATTTAGCTATTTCTAATATTTTCGGTTCCAATGCTCTTACTGTTTCTCTGTTTTTCATTGCAGATATTTTCTATCGTGAAGGAACTATTTTTGCAGCAATGGATCGTCCGTCTATGTTTATGGCTGCCTTGGCTATTGTCCTTACTTGTGTTTTTCTATGGGGATTACTAGAGCGAGATAACCAAACTATCTATCGGATGGGAGTAGACTCTACAATTGTCATTAGTATTTACTTTGGTGGTTTGCTGCTACTTTATTCATTTAATAACGGGGTACCTACGTAATATTGCTAGTTTTTTAATGAGTTGAGAGTAAGTAATAAATCACCTCAAAGCAGTTGATTAGGTTGTGTTATAGAGTAGTTTTAATCCCATTTCACATTAACTACTATATATAGGACTCATATTTGATTTTTGAACAACACCTAGGTGTGTGTTCGCAAGAATATATGGTATGAGACTTATTAATTTGCAAGTTATTAATAATAAATTTATCTATCTTAAGAAACAAAATTAATTATTTTTAAGAAGTAAAATTTAAATTTATAACAGTGACATTGTATACAAAAAGGTATATTTTCTCAATATTTAAAAGAGTTTAAATACTAATTAATCTTTTATTAACCAAGTAATTTTTTCTATTATATAAGGTTGAGTTGACAGTAATTTTAAACTTGTCATTCAAGCTTATGCAACGTCTTATGCAAATCTTACCACAAGGCAGGATGTGGAACTTTCTCTATCTCACAATTGCACTGATGTTATTCTTTACCAGTCTTGATTTATTAGGTGAAGGTTTTGAATTATTAGGAGAAGGTGCGGCAGAAACACTAATAGCAACTACTGCTAATCCAATCACTGGCTTTTTAGTAGGAATTTTAGCTACAACCATAATACAAAGTTCATCAACTACTACTTCTTTAACAGTTGCGATTGTTGCATCAGGGACAATTACACCAGCAGCAGCAATTCCAATTATGTTAGGTGCAAATATCGGCACCAGTGTGACTAATACCATTGTTGCCTTAGGTCATTATAATAACAGAGATGAATTCAAGCGGGCATTTACTGGCTCAATGGTGCTTGATTATTTCAATATCATTGCTGCACTAATATTCCTACCTTTAGAACTTTTTGCTCATATCCTATCTTGGCCAGCTACACAGTTGACTAATATGCTTGTAGGTGCAGGTGCAATAGAGTTATTCAGTCCTCTCGATATTATTGTTGATCCAATAGCTAACTTCATTGTTAGTTTAACTCAAGAAATGGGTTGGATTGTTTTAATTGTTGCCTTTGGATTATTGTATTTTTCTCTCAAAGGGCTTGTTAGTTCACTCAAAGTCATACTCGATCAAGATTTACAAGAAAAGGTCAAAAAATATCTTTTTGGCTCATGGTGGCAAGCAATGTTGTTTGGATTGGGAATTACTATTGCCGTCCAAAGTTCTAGTATTACAACCTCAGTAATTGTCCCGATTATCGCCCTTGGTATAGTAGTAGCGCTACAAGCCCTTCCCTATTTTTTGGGTGCAAATATTGGCACTTCAACAACTGCTCTTTTAGCAGCACTTTCGCTAGGGAGCGATGGCGGTGCAGAAGGAACTGCTGCTTTAATGGTGGCATTAGTTCACATGATTTTTGATATTTTTGCCATTATCCTTCTATTTCCAATTCAAAAAATTCGGGAAATTCCAGTCTGGTTGGCAAACAAAACTGGGGATGTGGTTACAAAAAGTCGAGTTGCTGCCATTATTTACATTGCAGCTATATTCTATCTCCTTCCCTTTGGAGGAATCTGGTTAACTAGAGATTGGGATGTAGCAACTTTTTATGAACCGACTGTACCTGAACAAGTTGAAGCAGCCCGCGAAGAGGGTGATATAAATGGTGAAAATACGGGTAAATCTGCACCTCACAACTCACAAACAAAGGACTCACAATAACTAAGTTAGTGTTAAGAATCATATTTAGTTTGTAGTGGCGCTTCAATGAAGAAAGTGCCACTATAGGTTGTATATAAAAATAAATATTTTGCTTTTAGTTATATAGTTTGGTTTTTATGTCTATTTAGTTAGTTTGCGTGTCGTTCAATAGTCAAAGCCCAAGAGATACAACAAAGATGCAACAGCAAAAGCCTTCACAGTCTCGGCTACGAGAATTAGGTGTATTGGGTGCGATCACCTTTTCTTTAAAAGTTAAATACAGTCCTAATTGTTCCAACAAAAATATCACCATCATTATCATTATGATTAGGGTTAATCAAATAGATAATGCCAGGAATTAGTGTGATATTGTCTGTGATGGGAAATTGATAAAACGCTTCTAAATGTAAACCCGTCTCTCTATCTTCACGAGAAGCAATTGTATTACTTACTACTTTAGGTGGCACTCCCAACCCCAAGCCACCGATGGCGCTTTCTTTAAACAAATCAAGGAAAGCAAAATTTACAGCATAGTTAATTATATCAGCTTCACTATCAATACCATCAACTCGCTCTGCATTAATATACCCAAACCAGCCACTTACAGACATCTTGGGTGCAATTCTCCACAAAGCTTCCATACCATAAGCATTTGATACTAAAGGTACATTTGCACCAAAGGGAATATTACTAAAATTACTACCTGTTCGATGTAATAAATTTCCATCAGCAGAATAGTTGCGCAGATAAGTTAAACCTAATTCTAAATTTTGTGCAGGTTTAAAAGAAAGTTGTGCCAAAGCACTATAAGTTCCCCGAAATAATCCTTCATTTAGATTGCCAGCATTTTCTGCTAAATATCCTAAATCCAAACGAATTGCTTGGTTGACGTTGTAAACTGCTGCTACACCAGCCGGACTAATAAATCCAATCCGATAGATGGGATTACGTTCCAAAAAGCGGGAGGGAGAACCTTTTGCTCCACCAAAGCTAGCAAAATAGGGATTAAGAACTGTGGCGTAGTAATGATGGGATGCGGCGTTAGCAAACAGGTAAAGATTAAGACTTTCACTAACAGGAAAGCGATATTCCAGCAAATTTATATCTAGTTTGTCGTTAGTGTTTCCTACTTCAAAAGAAAGGCGTGTCATATTGGTGCCAGAAGCACCGTTGAAATTTGGTACTCTGTTAGAAGACTGAAGGCGAACTAGTAATCTATCTTTGCCTGTAAGGCTAGTAATTAAGTTTAAGCGCGCGCGATAATTCAAGGCAATATTCGATTCGATTTGGGTATCGGAATTACCATCGGCGCTATCTCCAGTCAAACCGCTAACAACAGCAACAATAGAACCGCTTAATGTAGTTGTGGTAGAAAATTGCTTGGATTTTAAGTTAGCAGTCTTCATTTCCAAAACTTCCATATGATTTTGCAAAGACAATAACTCTATTGCAAACTCATCTTGTAGCCGTTTAATTTTCGCAATATCTACTTGTGGTAGTTGTGAAAGCTGATTTACCTGTTGTTGATAAATTGCGTTGATACAAACATTCAACTCAACGGCAAATTCATAACGAGTTAAAGGTCGATTACTCTGATAAGTACGATCGCGTTTATTTGTAATGCAACTATACTGCTCAATTAAAGATTGCAGTGCTACAAAAACCCAATCTGTTGGTTGTACATCGGATAACTGATAAACCGAAGTAACTTCAGCCATCGATCGCTCATTAGGTGTGATATCCTTCTCCCCATATTCAGATGCCTTGACTGGCAAGGAAATCCTAAAGATAACACTCAAAACTAAGAAACTAATCGCCGAAAATTTCTGTAACACCCCAGCAAGATATTTTTATTTTTTTTATTCGCCCAAATTCTCTCAGTTTCATCTGCTGGCTGTCTCTACCAATAGATATAGTTCTTCAACCAGATTAATAACTACTATTCCATTAGTCAGATGCGATCGCTGTAGTGATGGTATAATCTAACGCCTAGCAGCTCCACACGCTTCAACTAAATACTTAAATTCTGAATATTTAAGTCTTGAGTGTTGACAAGACTTGAAGGAAAACACCCATGATTCCACTAACAAAACCAAAGTATTTCTTAATTGGATGTGCTTTAGCATTGGGACTTGCTGTTCCTGCCAGTTCCCAACAGCCAGAACAACAAAGAATCGAGCGGATGGAAGGTTACTTGGCAACGCCCCAGCGACTAGAGTTCAAAGAATCTCTGTTGCAACAGTTGCAACTACCTCCCGGATTTCAAATCAGTGTATTTGCTAAAGACTTAGGTAATCCCCGTAACTTAGTAGTAGCTCCCAATGGCACAGTTTATGTTACCCGTCGCGAACAAGGTGATGTCATAGCACTGAGGGACACAAATAAAGATGGACGTGCTAACCAACAACGCACTGTGGCATCAGGGCTAAAATTTGTGAATGGTATTACCATTCATCAAAATCGTCTTTATTTTGTCACTGATACCCATTTATACGCCACTGATTTACTTGCAAATGGTAGAGAGGGCAAACTACAAACTCTAATTAGTGACATACCTGATGGCGGACAACACCCTAACCGTACCATAGGCTTTGGCCCTGATGGTATGCTTTATCTTTCCGTAGGTAGCACTTGCAATGCTTGTGACGAACCCAATGAAGAACACGCTACTCTTTTACAAGTCCAACCTGACGGCAGTAAGCGCTCTATCTATGCCAAAGGGCTGCGAAATACCATCGGCTTTGCTTGGCATCCCCAAACAAAAGAACTTTGGGGAATGGATCATGGTTCAGATTGGCGAGGCAATGATCAGCCACCTGAAGAATTGAACTTGATTCAACAGGGAAAAAATTATGGTTGGCCATTTTGTTGGGGCGATCGTCGTCCTGATGTGTATCTACCAGCTAATCCAGAGGGAAAAAGTAAGGAAGAATACTGTGCTACAACTGAACCGCCAGTGCTTACTTACACAGCCCATAGTGCGCCCTTAGACTTTATTTTTTATACCGCTTCTCAATTTCCAGCAGAGTATCGCAACGATGTTTTCGTTACTATGCGGGGTTCTTGGAATCGCAATCCTCCCGTAGGATATAAAGTCGTGCGTTTGCGTTTTCAAAATGGCAAACCTACTCAGTTTGAAGACTTTGTGACAGGTTTCTTGACAAAAGATGCAAAGGCACAGTTTGGTAGACCGGTTGGTTTAGCGATCGCGCCAGATGGTTCGCTGCTGTTTGCTGATGATACTAACGGCGTAATTTATCGCGTCTCCTACACAGGTACAAAACCATCACCTCGTTAGCGATCACAGTCAAATTACTTCTACTGATTACTAATACAATTCTAGATTTTCGTCACTTTTTACTCACATTTACTCTCAACACTAAATATATAGCAGTCCTGAATGATTCGTAAGATATTGCGTTTATACTATCCTCATTTTGTTTTTAGTCATTAGTTACCAATGACCAGTAACTAGTGATTAATGACTAATGATGCTTCTCACGAAAATTTTACAACCCAAATAGGACTGTTATATGTGTCAATTCTCCTTAGCTAATTGCTCACTACTCAAAAAAAGAGAGGAACGATTATGGCTGGTCTGATCCTGACCTTGTTAGTCACTGCTGTGAGCTTTTTAATTATTTCTAGACTCCCATTTTTAGGAATTGAAATAGATGGCTTTGGTAAAGCAGTAATTACCGCTATAGTTTTTGGTATTCTTAATGCTATTTTGCTGCCCATTCTGACTGTGTTTACTTTACCACTGATTATTCTGAGCATAGGATTATTCTTCTTTGTTTTAAATGCCATCATCTTTGGTTTAGCGGCTGCAATCGTACCAGGATTTAGTTTGCGTTATGGTTTTTGGAGTGCTTTATTAGGTTCAATTGCCCTAGCAATTATTAACTCAATTCTTCTCAGACTGGTAGCACAATTTACCTAAAATAAAGGTAATATTTTTAGTAATTTTTTAATCAATTCAATATGATGAAATCATTTGTTTTACAGCCAATTATTTGGTTTTTTACAGGAATTTTACTAGTATCTACCTTATTTGCTTGTCAACCTCAACAGGTAGCAGAGTCACCAACAAACACTACAGCTACTCCCATACAAACAACCGTACCGATCACAGATACGCGCCCGATCGCTTTTCTAGATCGCCAACTGAGTACAAATCCCGCGCAGTTGCCACCATTACCTTACCCCTATAATGCTCTGGAGAAAGCTATTGATGCAGAAACAATGAAACTGCATCATGATAGACATCATGCAACTTATGTCGAGAATCTCAATGAAGCTTTAAAAAAATATCCACAACTGCAAGATCGAAGCGTAGAAGCTTTACTGCGCGATCTCAACAGTGTACCTGAAGATATCCGCACAGCAGTACGCAATAATGGCGGTGGTCACCTTAACCATACAATTTTCTGGCAGATTATGAGTCCTCAAGGTGGTGGGCAACCAACAGGAGAAATTGCCCAAGAAATCAATCAAACCTTTGGCAGTTTTGAGGAGTTTAGAAATCAGTTTAATGAAGCGGGAGGCGATCGCTTTGGTAGTGGTTGGGTTTGGTTGGTGCGCAATCCCCAAGGACAGCTGCAAATTACAAGTACACCTAATCAAGATAGCCCAATTACGGAAGGTTCTTACCCAATCATGGGTAATGACGTATGGGAACATGCATATTACCTCAGATACCAAAACCGCCGCGCTGAGTATTTGAATAATTGGTGGAACGTCGTCAACTGGCAGGAAATCAATAGACGCGCCCAAGCTTCACGCCAACAGAGTTAAAAGAGGTGTCCGATGAGAAGTTTGTTAATGCATAGCCCTGTTGTCATTGCAGCTGGCTGGATCGGGGCATATCTATTTATTACCCTCTTACCCTTATTAATTCTGCTCATCTATCCCCCACTAACAGCAGGAGGATTTTGGACTGACTTTTCAGTTGCATTGGGTTTCATTGCTTTGGCAATGATGGCACTACAATTTGCCCTCACTGCCCGTATTAATCGTGTAGAAGCTTCCTACGGTATTGATATAATCCTCCAGTTTCACCGCTACATCTCATTGGTAGCATTTGCATTTATTCTCATCCATCCGCTAATTTTGTTTATAGTCCAACCAGAAACGCTACAACTATTAAACGTTTTTACAGCGCCGTGGCGAGCTAGAATGGCTGTTGCAGCAACATTAGCGTTGATAGCGCTAGTTGTTACAACCATCTGGCGACAGCAACTGAAGATACCTTACGAACCCTGGCGAACTTCTCATGGAATTTTGGCAGTTTTAACGGTTGGTTTGGGATTGGGACACGCTATTGGCGTGGGTAATTACTTGGGGCTATTTTGGAAAGCTATATTGTGGACAGCGATCGCCCTAGTGGCTCTGTGGTTGCTAGTTTATGTGCGTCTGGTGAAACCCTGGTTAATGCTGAAAAAGCCCTATCTGGTGGAGGAAGTAAGAGCCGAACGCGGTGATGTTTGGACACTTGCATTGCGGCCTTTTGGACATAAAGGTTTTCGCTTCCAACCCGGACAATTTGCCTGGATTACCCTCGACATCTCTCCCTTTCGGATGCGAGAACATCCATTCTCTATGTCTTCAAGTGGAGAACACGCTGAGAAGATAGAGTTTAGTATCAAAGCTTTGGGAGACTTTACCAACACCATCAAAGATGTTAAATCTGGAACTAAAGCTTTCCTAGATGGCCCTTACGGAGTATTTACTACAGATCGTTATGAAGACTCAGGCGGTTTTGTTTTGATTGCTGGGGGTATCGGCATCACACCGATAATGAGTATGTTAGTAACTGCTGCCGAACGTAAAGATGATCGCCCCTACTTAGTAATTTATGGTAGTAAAAGTTGGGACGATATCACCTTTCGCGAAGAATTAGAGGATTTGAAGAAAAAGCTAGACCTGAACATCATCCATGTTCTCAGAGAACCACCCGAAGATTGGTCAGGAGAAACTGGATATGTGGACAAGGAACTTTTAGAGCGATACATACCCAAACGACGCGCCACACGGCAATACTTTATCTGTGCATCACCCAAGATGATGGATCAAGTAGAATTAGCCTTGCATGATCTTGGAGTTCCACCCACGAACATTCACATGGAACACTTCAATCTTGTCTAATTGAATAGTGGCGGGTTTGTGTTGAAGATATTTCTTAATCTAGAGATATTTCTACTAAATCCGTACATATAGTAGTTAGTAGTAAATTTGCTCAACCAAAAATTACTATGCGTTACAGTATCATGCTTCAAATTGTCACAGGCATCACCCTAATTTTAATTGGTGGTGGTGCTTTGTTTGCCTGGATACAAAACCGTCCTGTCGAAACTACAGAAGTAAATGAAAATAGAAATTTAAGTACAGTTTCTTCAGATTAGATAATGGCAAAGTATACACCTCAATTTGAAAGACAGCATCTTTGTCGCGAACGTTTTATTGCGCTCATTGCCCTGCTCAATTTAGTGCTAGTGTTTTTTAACGCCAGCTACTTGTATGCACGCGATTTTTACCTACAAACTATTCCTGGACTTACTCGTTTCTATGACCCTCTTAAGGGTATAAAGCCTCATCCAGAAACTGTTAATTATTTAAACCGAGTAGAAGCTTTAGAAGCACAAGTGGTAGCAACGGGATTGCAGTCACCTCAGGTAAAAAATCAACTAGCACAACTGCGTAAAATTAGCCTGCAAATAATTGAAGATAATCCATTTGCAGCAGCAAATCAAAGCAGAATATTAGAAAAAATTAATAATGAGCTTCGACAAAGAACAAATGAAAACTTTACTCGTGATGCTTTCACAACTTTTTGGAGTTTAGCTCACTTGCAGAATAGAGGATGGCAGCAAGAAATTAATTTTTGGAATTCTCAAATTAGCCCTTTAATTCAAACTAATTATTATCGAGATCTGAATAGATTTGGAAAATTCGTTGATTATTTTTGGTTACTTGAGTTGCCATTTATAATCGTATTTGCTCTCGATTTATTAACACGTACCTACTTTATCAAACGCCGACATCCAGAGATAAGTTGGTTCCAAGCTCTATTACGGCGTTGGTACGATATTTTCTTGTTACTACCATTTTGGCGATGGCTGCGAGTAATTCCTGTAACCATTCGCCTTTACCAAACAGATTTATTAAACCTGGAACCCATAAGAGCGGAAGCTCAACGTGATTTCGTCATCGGCTTTGCTGCAGAATTGACAGAAATGGTAGGTATTCAGGTTATTGATCAAATCCAGGCATCGATTCAACGTGGAGATGTAACCACCTGGTTGTTTCATCCTGAGTCTCGCCAACCTTATGTGCAGGTAAATAATACAAATGAAGTTCATGCACTAACTACCCGTCTGGTTAATGTCAGTGTTTATGATGTGCTTCCAAAAGTGCAACCAGATATTGAAGACTTGTTACACTACAGTATCACTACCACTCTTAACCAATTACCAGCTTGGCAACAATTGCAGTACTTTCCTGGTTTGCACCATTTACCATCTCAGCTAACAGAAAATTTGTCAAAATCTATATCTCAAATCGCATATAAAAACTTGGTTAATGTCATAGAGGATCCAGTATTAGCAGAGATTCTTTCCCGCTTGGGTAATAATTTTCGCGAGGCACTAGAAAAAGAGTTGCAGAAAAAACACAATGTTCAAGAAATCCAAACTTTACTGATAGATTTACTAGAAGAAATTAAAATTAATTACGTTAAAGGTATTCAAGAAGTTGGAATTGAACAACTCCTTGATGAAACTGAGCAATTACATTACAGAATTAAATCCTACTCCAACATACCCTCAGGTTCCCTTGTTAAGAAGAGTAATAACTATTGAAGAAGGCACTGAATTCCTATCTAATAAAGACCACTAAATCTTTTACTTAGTGAGGGTCTTAAACCAAGATTGAACAAGGCACAAAGGCTTTGCTAAAAATATTATCCCTTCCCTTCTGCCCTCTGACTTGTCCGGAGGACTGATAATATTTAATCTACAGGCAAGTTATTCGGATCAATACCTTGAGATTGCAAATAGGCTATGAGCTTTTCTTTTTGTTGACGTTCTTGTTCGGCGCGTTGACGTTCTTGTTCGGCGCGTTGACGTTCTTGTTCGGCGCGTTGACGTTCTTGTTCAATCACTTCCACAGCCCATGGTAACAAATTGCCTGTCTGATCCCACCACCGCAACCAATAACCAGTTCGAGCTTCTTTTGTTCCTTGCCAAGTTCCCAAAAATAAACCTATTGAATCAATCCAATGACGACCATTCTCATCTGGCTGCTTTAGTTCATAGCGTCTATTTTCTAGTTGATAAAATTCTAATAAACCACCATTGGGGTCAAAAATTACATATGTGGGAACCTGCAAAACTTGCTCGTAAAAAAACCATTTTCCTGGCGGATAGGTTCGTTTTACCGAATATTCTTCTCCTTGAGTTTCGGATAAAAATTCCATTACTACCGCAGGTACATCACCTTCTAAATTGGGTGTGTAACTTTTGCGTTCTGCTAAAACTTGATTGACACAAGGAACATAAACCCAATCAGGTGCTTTAACAATAAATTGACTGTTCACAGTCGCACAAAGACCAAAATTGGAAGCAATCAACATCTGAGGTTGGATGAAACCACTGATTTCTAAACTTTCACGCAATGCTCCAGCCAAAATTGGCTGACCTGTATTTTCCACTGGTTCATCCTCTAATTGAAAGTCGTTGGGCAACGCTTCCCACGAGATTACCAGTTCAGTGGGCGATTTAGTTTGACTGAGTTGGGTTGCCATAAAGACTGCTTTTGGTCGATGTGTTTTTATTTTATCGTTGCCAGTTGGTGTAATAGTAATTCGTAATTCAGAAATTCACATTTAAGTGATTCTTGCTTGTAATGCTGCGATCAATCCCTGTGCGGATAGTGTGACTATATCATTACTCCAGAATAATTACTTTTACTCTCAGTGAATATACTGAAATTATCATAGTGACAATTTAAGGCGATCGCATCTATGAATTTGACAAAATATTCTTTATCAGTTACTTCTTTAGCAGACCTATCAAATTTGATTATTTGGGCAATTTGGCACGTTTTTTGAGTTGTAACTCTTAAGATGAAGGGAATCAGTTACAAGCTGGTTCGTAGAGCATTGCCCTGGCATTATGCCGGGGTTTTTGTTAGCAAAGTGTTAGCCTGATTCTGGCATTTTGGCAAATATTGAAATTAATAGAAGAGTATTGTATAAACACCATACGTTCTTGTGCAAATCTCCCGGCTAACTACCGGGTCTTTTTATAAAAAACTTTGATAATCTACTCATATATTAATAATTGGTAATTGATAGATACAATTATTACTAGAGTTAAAATAAGGAAAATTCAGATTATTAACTGAAAACTTTTTGATTCTAGATTACAGAATCTAGAGAAATGAAAAATTTTTTCTGAAAATAAGTCATGCAAAATTTAGGAACATTACAGACAAAAAGTCTGGGTTTAGAGCTTTTTCATGTTCAAACTCACACGTCTTTTGAAATACAACCGAATTTATCTGTCATTTGTATAGGTAAGCCGAATGAAACAATTAATCCTGATGTGGATGTTTCCGGTTTACCGGATGCGAATATAGTTTCTTGTACACACGCAAAAATTCAGGTACAAGAAAGTACTTACTATATAGAAGATTTAGGCAGTTCTAATGGCACATATCTTAACGACATCAGATTAGAACCAAAAACTCACCATCCTCTGAAGCTAGGAGATAAAATTGACCTGGGACAAGGCAGCAAAGTAACTTTTATATTTCGGCACAAACAACAAGATAAAACAAATATTGGTTATATCTCCAATCCTACAGTCATTCAACCTCAAAATCGTGTGGATCGGACAAGCAAAATATTAGGTGCATCTCTAATGGTTGCAGGCATCTTAATTTTGGCTGCCAGTACTCAAGTTGGTTTTTTTGTACGTTTACCAGGTGTGTTGCTGAGTATTACTGGAGTTTCAGTTTTGGTAGTAGGTCGTGTCAACCGCATTATAGGATGGTTGTTAATATTCGGAGGAATAGCAGTTATTGCTTTTACTGGTGGTATATTTGCGTCAATAAATCTTCTTTCTGTTTTGGTGGCATCTGCTTTATTCGCTGCCGGATATCAGTTGTTTACCTCTGGCAAAGTTTGGAAGTACGATTTGCAAACTCTCCAGACATTAGTAAAGAAGCACAAAGGTAATTAAGTTACCGCAAATTCTGTATGCTTTCTCACATCCACCGATTGGAAAGCCAGAACGATTTGACTTTTAGGAATTCCAGCGTTGACTAATTCGTATGATTAAGGCATTAGAGGCAAATACTCCAGCCCCCCTAAAGATTGGGTAAAACCTCATTCTAGTAAATACTCAAATACTCATTACAAGCGGGTATTCAAATCGCATTACGCAGAATCGCCCTACCTGACGAGTGCTATGCTTTTGAAAACCAAATTTTTCATAGACAGAACAAAGTTTTGGGCGAGCAGCATCACAATCCAACCGCAAATATTGCAAGCCTTGAGACTTTGATTTTTCAACTGCCCATTTCAAAAGGTAATTAGATATAACACCACCAGAATACGCACGTCTAACAGCAAGTTTATGAATAAATGCTGACTCACCTTTTGGTACATCAGGCCAAAATAATTCATCCTCAAGTTGGTACTTGATAGTGCCAACAGCCTGTTCTTCATCCCAGGCTAGATAAAAAAGTCCAGCTTCTACGTCTGGTTGAAGTAAATCTGGCATTATCTCGTCGCGTCGCCAAAGACTTATACCGTGTGTATCCATCCAAGATATTGCTTCCAAGAGAATCTCAGAAACGAGATCGCCTTGTTTTGGTTGAGCCTGTTTTACAGAAAAACTCATTGTGAGCCAACTATTAATAAAGTGCTTATGTCACTAATAACAAAATTCTCTCTAGCTATGATGAAGTCAGAATCTAGCTCAGTTCCGCAAAATTTTCTCAAATTTGGTACTGCTAAAGGAAAGCAATGGTACAAATTGTAGTTGTAATTAATATGCTCATCTCAGCAATTCTACTTTATATAGCTTGGCGAGTATGGCGACTGCGACTACGATGCACTCGGATCACTAATTGGTTCATTCTCGCTGAACGTCGCTATCATGCGGTATTACGTAATGCACCAGAAGCTATTTATATTAGTCAGCACCAAATTCAAAACTTGCGGCAAACCAACCAAGCGCTAGAGATACAACTCCAACAATTGCAACAGATTATTAGCCTATTAGTTGTTGGACAACGAATATGGCGTAGATATTTGCGAAAAAGTTGGTAGGTAGTGGTTAGTCATTAGTTATTCTATCCACCCTCTTGCAAATTTTGAATTTTGTAGACGCGTAGACGCGGTAGATGTGGAGCAGCTACTTACCCGACGGGAAGCCGGGCAAAGCCCGTCTACAGAAGTCGCTAGCTAACGCAACGCCTGACGGTGAACGCGCAAGAGCGTAGGTACGGCGTATCCGTTGGTAGCGGATAGAAGCAGGTATTTTGAATTGATATTTCTCTCTCACTCCTTCCATATTCCCTATCCAAATTGTGTGAAGCCAATAACAATAGCACCACTCAGACAAGCTTTATGCTGATATATTGTCTGTAAGTTGGGATGATTTCAATATTTGGGTCTTGCAAGGTATGAAAACCTGCATAAAATGGGTGTAAGGAGAAAAACAGCAAAATGTCTAACAACCGTTCTGGAGTATTTTTTGGCGGTTTAATGCTGGGAGCTACCATCGGTGCTTTGACTGGGTTGCTCGTAGCTCCACGTGCAGGGCGTGAAACACGTCAACTATTAAAAAAATCTGCCAATGCCCTGCCAGAATTGGCAGAAGATTTATCAACAAGTGTCCAACTTCAAGCAGATCGCCTATCTGCAAATGCATTGCGAAATTGGGATGAAACATTTGAGCGACTCCGAGAAGCGATCGCTGCTGGTATAGAAGCCAGTCAAAGAGAAAACCAAGCAATCAAGCGAAAGGATGCTTACTCAGAAGCAAAATCAGATCCTATTGCCCAGCACAGAGATAGCTAATCAACGACGTAACTGTGAGTGAACCTCTGTTTTGGCTGGGATTATCTATACTCCTAGTCGCCACCAGTTTGACTGCTGTTTTGGTGGCGGCGATACCAGCTTTGCAAGAGGTGGCGCGTGCGGCTCGTAGTGCGGAAAAGTTTTTTGATACTCTCTCACGAGAACTGCCACCAACCCTAGATGCTATCCGCATGACTAGCTTGGAAATCACCGATTTAACAGATGATGTCAGCGAGGGCGTCAAAAGTGCTTCTGGTGTAGTCAAGCAAGTTGATCAAAGTTTCAATAACGCTAAACAGCAGGCTCAAAATCTTCAAGTTGGTACACGTAGCCTGTTTGTTGGTGTCAAAGCGGCATGGAAAACCCTGACACACCCAAAATCTTCCAAAAGAAGTGGCGATCGCTTATCGGTAAATCAAAAAGGCGTGCTGTCATCCCGATCAAAAAAAGCGATCAGGCAGTACAAACCTTATCGAAATCAAGATATCTACAATGATGCAAATAGTTGGGACAGCAATAACACGGAAGATTGGCAGGACGAAGAATAGAAATTAGAAAAGCCGAATACAAATAAATACCGAGTCGCTCCTTACAATTCAAGCATCAGGAGGCGAAACCAATCCTTTTGTCAGATAAAATAAATTAGAGTAAAGTTAAAAAGTGTAAAGAATTATCACTTTTCACCTAATCTTTAAAAATAACTAATTCAAGTCCATTGTGAAGATTTGTATAGAGAAGCCCATGCAGCATTGTTTTTGGCGACGGATTTTGGCATTTTGCGCGGTGTTTCTTTTGGCAGGTTCAGTTTGGGCAACCCATTCTCCCCGTGCCTACGCCTACGAGAATCCGGATTTATTACCTGATATTCCAACCCCTGTCATAGATTTAGCCAAGTCTCTTACGATCGTTCAAGAAGAAAACTTAGCTCAAGAATTAGAGCAATTTGAAGCTGAAACTGGATGGAAACTGAGAGTTTTGACTCAGTATGATCGCACTCCCGGTAGAGCAGTGAAAGAGTTTTGGGGTTTAGATGACAAAAGCGTTCTGTTAGTTGCCGATGCTAGTGGTGGTAATATTCTCAACTTTAACGTCGGTGATGCTGTTTATAAGCTGCTTCCTCGTACTTTTTGGGTAGAATTGCAAACACGTTTTGGCAATCTATACTTTGTACGCGAGCAAGGTGAAGACCAGGCTATTTTACAGTCTCTAGAGTCGATTGAGTCTTGTTTGCGTCAGGGAGGTTGCCGTGTTGTTCCTGGCTTACCTAGAGAACAATGGATTCTCACCCTCGTTACCTCAATCATTGGTGGAGTTATTTGTGGGTTTGCTGCTCAACCCCGACGCGAAGGACAAATTTTGGCTTGGCAATGGGCTTTAATTTTTTCTCCTTTATGGGGAATTTTGTTTATTGCCTTTGGTATTGGGCCAGTAGTATCACGTACTTCTGAATGGCTACCTTTAATTCGCAATATCTCCGGCTTTTTGATTGGAGCTCTAGTTGCGTACTTATCTCCTGTTTTCAGTCGCTCATCGGCATCGGAAACGTAATATTAGGGACAGGGGACAGGTGACTAGGAACAGACAAGGGGAGAAGACGTGAGTCGCGATCCTTCTCCTTGTTCCCAAGTCACCTTGTCCTCTTCTTCCCGATCCCCAGTACCCGGTACCCAATCCTTCTTTTACTGATAAGCTGAAAGCTGGTACTGAAGCTTAATAACAATGGAATGGCACATAACTGATGCTCAAAGTTTGGCAATAATTGATGATGAGTTTGGCGATCATGTTTTTTCTCCTGCCGAGTACGAAATTGTGCGACGCATCATTTATGCTACAGGGGATTTTGAATATAAATCTTTAATTCGTTTTTCTGATAGTGCCTTACAAGCAGGGGCTGCGGCTCTGGCTGCACGTACAACTATCGTAGTAGATTTATCGATTGTACAAGTAGGGATTAGCTATGGCATTCAAAACACCTTCGCTAACCCAATATATTGTGGTATGGATGCCCCTACTCGTCCTCAAAAAGAAAAAACCCGTGTAGCTTGGGGAATAGAAACTTTAGCCAAGCGATATCCAGAAGGCATATTTGTGGTAGGACAAGCACAAACTGCTTTGACAATATTAGTTGATTTAATTGAATTAGAGGAAATTAAGCCTGCTTTAGTTATTGCTACACCAACAAGTTTTATGAATGTGGATGCTGCTAAAGAACGATTGCGAGACTCTCTAGTACCCCACATCACAATTGATAGCCGCAAAGGTGGTGCAGTGGTAGCTATGGCAATTATTGATGGATTGGTGGATCTAGCTTGGCAAGCTTATGGACAGGCAGGAACTAGTCAACAAACTTAGGAGTTAATAGTTATCCATTTCCTCTTGTTCCCATCTTCTCCTGATTTTCCTATTTCCTCTACTTCTCCTACTCTCCCTACTTTCTATATCTACTTCTGGGCGAGGACGTTGGCTACGTCTTTCCTGTTCGCGATCGCGCAAACGGCGACTGACTTCAGGAAAGTAATCTCGGCGCAAATAAGGATAATCGTTTACCCATAACTCGCGCCTGGGAATGTAAATATCAGTGATTTGTTCAATCCTGCTCAAATCTGGACGACTTGACATCACTATCATTTCTGCTACTTGCCCACGAGTGATAGCCTTGTGTTCAACCCGCAGTGGTGCTTGAATTTGGGCGGTAAATCCTGTGTCGTCGCCTACTTCCAAGTTAATTCGTTTTTCTCGATTTTCGACGATGACTAAATCGCCTTTACTGTCAACGGTTTCTTGTTTGCCAACTAACTCATCGGTGATCCACCAATCCAAAACTCGCCCACGGAAAAAGCCACTGTATTTATAACGGCGGCATTTGGCATTTTGCATACTAGCCCAAAAAACTGGCCCCCACAACCAGTAAAGAGCACCGATCAGTCCTAGTAAAAAGACTATGGGGCCAAAATCAAGCCGAAAAATAACTTTGATTACTAAAACAATAGCTGCTGCGACTACAGAAATTAATAGCCGTTGTAAAAAATCTGGAAATTTCCCCCAGTAATACTTGTACTGTGGGCCAGTGGCAATTAAGGGGATAAGTTGATTAAATTTCTCGCGAGTCAGTGGGACAAGCATTCGGATTTTTGATTTGATATAGTGGAGCCACTGCCCTGTTGGTATTTTATACCAGTTGTAGCAGGTGGCATGACTGTGAATTAAAAATTTAGAGTATTTTTTCTAAACCATATACTAACGACTTTAGCTGAAGAACTTTGCGAATTGCTAGTAGTACTCCTGGCATATAGGCAGTGCGATCGCTCGTATCGTGTCGTAAAGTATAGATTTGACCAAGCGCACCGAAAATAACTTCCTGATGAGCAATTAGCCCTGGTAAACGCACGCTGTGAATTCTAATTCCTTCGTCTGCGAGGCTACCTCTTGCTCCTACTAATTTTTCTGTTTCTTTGACAATTGGCTGGTTAAATGTTTTTCCCATCTCAGCCAACATCTGGGCTGTTTGAATGGCAGTACCACTAGGAGCATCGGCTTTTTGATTATGATGTAATTCTATAATCTCCACATGGTCAAAGTATTGGGATGCTGCTATTGCTGCTTGTTGGAGCAACACCATGCCAATAGAGAAATTGGGAATAATTAGACAACCAGTACTAGCTTTATCGGCAAAATCTGCCAAATCTTGAATTTGTTCGGGACTTAATCCTGTAGTACCAACAACCGGACGGATACCGTAGGCGATCGCGCTGCGAATATTATCATATACAGAATCAGGATGGGTAAAATCTACCATGACTCCTGGTTGCATATGCCTCTCACCAGCCACATATCCCAGCATCGGCTCCAATTGATTGGTAATAGGCACTTCTAGAGGTTCACTTAAACCTGCTACCTCTCCTGCATCTTTACCTTGATGTTCATCACTAGTATCGATAGCACCCATCAGACTCAAATCTGGTGCTTGCGCCACAGCCTTGATTACCTCACGGCCCATTTTACCTGCTGCACCATTGACAATCACTGGAATGAGATTTTGATTTGCCATAAATCAAGAAATGCTTTTGTACCCAACAAGCGCATTGTAGGAGAATTTGGTGTTCTAGAACTTTGCTCCTCACCAAAAACAGTGCGATAACTACTCAGACAAAATTAATTACACACATTCTCTTCCTGTTCCCCGTTCCCTTTTTAAGTTGCTTATCACTTTGCCTGATGAGGGAACTTGGCTATTGTAGAGTTAGTCGATGACTTCAACTTGGTCTCTAGCTAGCTGAAGTTGGTTGTGAAATAATTCAAAGTTCGGCTGAAACTCCAAGTAATATTTACCAAAGGGTGCGCAGCATAAACTAGATGCAAAAGAGATTAAAGTCGTGCCTGTTTTTTCAGCAATACTTGGGTTATATCTTTCAGACAACTTTGTATACAATTTACTGAAAATCAACTAACTGATGTGAGAATATGGCCACCTTACCTTCGTTAATCAAAAACTTCCTGGAGTACAGATGAACAAGAAATTTGCCATCACCTTACTTTCCAGCCCTGTGCTCTTTGCGTCTATGCTGTCTATGCTTATGATTGCTCATCCGGCAAGCGCAAATCTAACGGTTAAACCGTCAGGAGCTCGCCTTTCCTGCGTCAGAGATACCCACTCAGCATCCCCTCGGTTTGGTTGTACACAGGCAACCAGAACCAATGCGACAACATCTAAACCAGAAGTAAAGGCACCACAGAACTACGATCCCAGTAATATTAAGGAACTCAATTTTACTGAAGAAGAAAGTGATGCTGCTATAGCTATGTTTGGTTGTGACTGTCCCGTTTGCCTCAATGCTATACGTCAAATGCGTGGTTTAACTCCTATGCAAGTTTAGCAGACTGAGCTTATAAATTAAGTTTGAGTTGGATTTTATATACAGAAATAGTCGTAAATTATCAAAGGTAAAAGTAACAATTTGTTCTGTTGCTTTTACTTTTTTATTTTCAAAATTACAAAAAAAGCCAGAGAATTATTTCTCTGGCTTACAACTGGAGACAAAAGCATTTCTAGGCATCACAACTAACGTTATGGATGGAATAAATCTAGAATCTTCCTAGATTATGTAATCCCAAGATTACACCTGCTCCTAGAATATGGCCAAAAGCGGTAGTAGCTAATAGTGCTGGTAAACCAAAACCACCAAAAAACTGAGATGAAGGTAGAGCAGGCTCTGAGTTCGGATATTTAATGGTTGATTTACCAAAGGCAATGGCAAAGATATTGCAGAGAATCATAATTACCCCAATCGTAGGATTCCATTGCAGGGGTGTGGTTGCAGCGGCTAGTAAAGTCGATGTCAACAACTGATTTTCTCCTTAAAATAGGTTAATGCTTCAGAAAATATTCATGTGAATTTAATACCAATAAATTCAATCTAAATATTAACTATGCATTAATATTTAATATTTTTTCTTATTACTTAATATATTTTCAAGCACTTTGAATATCGCCTCTGTGTAAAATTTCAGCCATTGGATAAGTTTGTGCTTGCGATCGCTATCTGTTTGTCCTCTATCTCCTACTCTTGCTTTTGATAGCTTGTAAGTAAGCTCACAACAAATAAATTAAGAATCTTCACAATTTTCAGAGTGCGATCGCTCTTGTCGTAACCTTTGTGGGAAAATAGAATTTACTATCTTACCATCACAAAAAACTGTTGGTAAATTTTTAGGCAAGAAAACCCTTAATAAACATAAGTAATAGTTGAAACAATTACATACTTGTTCTCCCAATTAATGCAGCATATTTTATATTTACCCAATACTCTTTCTAGGAGGCTTCAGGAAAATATTTAAAATACAAATGTTTGGAGAAAAAGTATTAGATATTGCTTTCAATGTCAATTAGGTAGATTTGATAAGTATAGTATGCTCATGTCTACTATCCTTATCTCAGAATAACTAGCGATAATTGCGTGTCTGGTGAAGCGCAAAAATAGTCGGAGGGGATAAATATGGCAATTCGTAGCAATAATTCAGATACCAATAATTTCTGGCAAAAAATCCAACAAGATTCTGTTAGTTGGGGAGCATTGATACTTTGGATGGTTGGGTTAGCTGTAATGTTAACATTGGTGGCAATGTTTGCTTACATATAGTTTTTGTGACCTTGCCTGACCTAGATAATAGAGGGCGCTGACATCTCTACACAACTAAACTAGAGATGTATAAATAGGTAACTTTTAAAACTTATGAACATCAAGATGCTGACTAGCTTTGTAGTATTAATTGCTAGCAGTTTAGCTGTTCCAGTAAAAGCACAAAAACCTGGTAATCAGGTTCCAACACAATCGAATCCGGTTTCCAGAGCTTGCATTCAAAATCAAGCTGAAACTTTACCCAATCCTTTTAGTGATGTGCCATCCAACCATTGGGCTTTTAAAGCAGTGATGACAATGTATTATTGCGGAGCCTTTCGCCAGGCAACGCCACCTGCTTTATTTGAGCAAGTACAACCAACAGAAAAACAGCAGCAACCTTCACAGAGTTCGCAACCTCAGAATCAGAGGATCTAAACAAAGAGAACAAGAGCACAGACAAGAGGTAAAAGGTAAAAGCGAAAACAATTACCTTTTACCTTATTTTCTCTATGACTTATGCAACCATGAATTCAGAATCATTTTCTGAGGGTGTACTATCTTGTACTAACGAACGAGTTTGTCCTTTACCGTGCAACAAATTATCAGCAAATGCCAACATAGCGTTGACTTTACGAGTGCGCCACTGATTGACTAATTTTTGCACCTCATCCGCAGACATCCGTCGCATCATCGCTTCGTACAAATAGCTAGCGTGACCAGTTTCATCTTTAGCAATACTTAACAAACCTAACTTGAGATTGCGAGTGTTTGGGTCGTTCTCAGGCAAAACATTTGCCATTCGCGTAAAATCCTTACTAGCATCCAACTCTAGAATGTAAGTACTACCCATAAATACATTCCAGTCAATTACATCTGGTTTTAATTGTTCTGGAGTGAGACCCTCAAAATAGGCTGCAAAAAAGGGACTGCGTCGTTCCTGTGATTTCTTTTCTTCGGTGTCTTTTGGCAAACTTTTAAAATCAATAACTTGTTTATGCAACTGTTTTAAGGCATGAGCAAAAATTTGCCCGTGTCTAGTTTCGTCTGCTGCGTGTTTTGATAGTTTTTCTGCTAACCATTTATCACCTTCTGCTGCGGCTCGTTCACTGAGTTTAGTCAGAAAAGGTACAGAACCTGATTCTGCGAGTTGAAACCCTGCAAGGATGTTAGGACGGGTTTTGAGATCACGGATCTGTGCGGCAGAATAATATGCAACTGCGCCTGAACCCACCAAATGCAAGACGTAAGTCAAGAAGTTCATCAGAGATTTGCCCTCATTTTTGGAAAGTGAGATGCCTTTTTTTATAGTAAACTTTTATTTTTTCAATGCTTGGTCAGCTCATTTGCTGTTGCGTGGCTTCCTTCTGAGGGTTTATATTGTAAATAACGGAGTTTTTTTGACAATTTTTTATCAACTAAAAATTTTGAAACCTAACTAGTAGAAATATGAAGCAGAATCGATTTCTGGTTTTAGTGATGTCTGCTGCTATTACTAGTAGCGCCTTATTTTTTTCTATGACTTCTGCCCAAGCAGGTTCTGAAAAAATCATAGGTAGTTCCAATGAAAACGTTAAATCCGAAGATACTAGTAGCTCAATGGGTGGATCTATGCTTTTAGGTAGTTTGTTAGTAGGCTGTGTTTACTTTTTGAGCCGCTCTCAAGAAAGAGAAAGTGCAGCAGTAGTAGAAAAAACTACTACTTATAAAGATTAAGAATTTACTGCACGTCTAGAGGTAAAGGAAGCTGGGTTATCACTGGAGGAAGTTACTCGCAAAAGCTAAGTATGTCACAAAAAATGGATACAAAAGTTATGGGGACATAGCATAGCTATGTCCCTATTTATTTGTCTTGATTTCCATGTGGATGCGGTAATTCTGGTTTCTTTTCCTTTTGGTATTATCAATCCACAGAGAATTGGATGTTTTGATGCTGTGAAAGTAACCAAACAAGCTTTTATCTGGCTTTGCGCTGCAATCATAATTTTGGGTTTAATAGGATGCAACCGCCTCTTTCCCCAGCTTTTCCCCTCCGGTGATTTAGTAGAACGAGTCAGCGATGGTGATACCCTCAAAGTGAAAGATTCTCAAGGCAACGAGTTCAACGTTCGCTTTGCTTGTGTGGATGCACCAGAAATACCGCATTCCAAAAAAGAAAGAGAAAGTAAAATAGCAAGCGATCGCAATCAATTTACTTGGGGTGCTAAAGCGCAAGAACGGGTACAGCAACTAGTACAACAAGGAGGCGATCGCGTCAAGTTAACAGTGACAGATAGCGATCGCTACGAACGCAAAGTTGCTGAAGTACGCTTGCCAAATGGCACGTTTATTCAAGAAGTATTGGTACGTGAAGGATTAGCGTTGGTTTATCGTCCTTATTTAAATAAATGTCCCAGTCGAGACACAATTCAACAAGCCGAAGCACAAGCCAAGCAACAACAGCGAGGTGTTTGGAATGATGCCAAGTTTGTTAAACCTTGGGAGTATAGAAGTCTTTATAAAAAGTGATTGGGTATAGGGAATAGGGAACAGGGGACAGGTGACAAGGAACACACAGAAGAATTCTCCCCATCTTCCCTATCTCCCTCATCTGTTCCTCTCCCACTCTCCCCCTCACGCCAGTCGCCACCCTTCTGGAAGCCGCACAAAGCGCGTCTAAAAGTCGGGGAACCCTTACTTTCGCTTATCCGCCTTCGGCGTCTACGCCAGTCGCCTGTGGAGGAGGACAGTCCGTTGCCAAGAGAAGCGCCGTGCGGGGGTTCCCCCCGTTGAGGCGACTTCGGAGGGCTTCGCCCCGTTGTGGGAACTGTCCGTTGGAAACCCTACCAAGAGCGCTGGCTCCTCTTCCTAACCCCTAGCCCCTAATCCCTACTCAATCTACCTTAGGGTTCTAAAAAACTCCTAAAAAATTTCCTAGCCTAATCGTAGAGTTCATAATGCTAAGGAAAAAATTTATATGACAACCAATGTTTCTGGTGAAATTAATAAGAGTTTGAACAACTCGCTTTTAATTGGTGTTATTTTGATTGTTCTCGGAATTGCTGCGATCGCTGCACCTGCCGTCTCCACCATTTTCGCTGAAACTTGGATTGCTGCGATTTTAGCTAGCGCTGGGGTTAGTAAACTCATCTATGCATTTCAAACTCGCGATCGCGGAGGCTTTATTTGGAAGCTCCTGTTAAGCGGATTATACATTGGCACTGGTGTGATGCTGTTTGTTTACCCTTTAACAGGTGTTCTGACGCTGACTCTACTACTGGGTAGCTTTTTGTTAACTGAAGGCATATTCGAGCTAATTCTGGCATTTCAGTTGCGTCCCCAACAAAACTGGACATGGGTGTTGGGTGATGGCATTATAACCCTACTTTTGGGTGCAATGATTTGGTTCCAATGGCCCTTCAATGCACGTTGGTTAATTGGGACACTAGTTGGTGCCAGCGTTCTGTTTACTGGCATTTCACGCGTTATGTTATCGTTGAATGCGCGTTCTACTTTGAGTCAATCTAATCAACCTACCGAAGTTTAAAACGGGTTGAGTAGGGTAATCCTGTTTTTTCTTTCCCAGCGAATTGGTACGATCGCAGGGGGTATTCCACCCCCATTCAAAGGATCGGGAGCCAAACGTGTCCAAATTACTACGCTGGTTGGATAGGGTTCACCTGATGCTACACCTAGTTTAAAAGGATAATTAGGAAATCTTGCTTTAGTAATCGCTGTTGGATGAGAAAATTGGCTCGCGATCGCTGAACCAGTTAATGCCCCTGTACCAATGATGAGGTTACGCCGCTTGCTCCGACTGTTTAGAAACCGCTGAAAATTCTGGTAGTCCATCATACTTTCCCCCGGCTAACAGGTGAATGAAAGCAGAGAAACAGACAACACAAAGCAGGCAGGGTAATCATCTGCCAGAACCAAAATGTTAACTGTTACTTTGCCGAGAAGAAGCTACCATCAAGACTTTAATTATTTAAAAGGTGAAGTTAATATCAGCTTAATTCTCTACTTGATTGGTAAACCGTCTTTAAATACCAGCAATTCTCCTGGAGCGATCGGTGTCCATACTTCGTTGTCAGTCAGGGGAGTAGTAGCAATAACGGCAACGCGATCGCTGGGAGTAGTCAATTCCCGAAAATCTACCGTTACATCTTCGTCTATCAAATGGGCAGCAGCAAAGGGTGCTTGTCGAACAATGTAGCAGAGTTTAGTTGAGCAATGAGCAAAAAAGTGTTCGCCGTTGGTCAGTAAATAGTTAAAAATACCTGTAGAAGCCAGTTTATCAGTAATTTCTTGCAATACTGGATATAACTCTTCTAAAGGAGGCTTGCCGAAGGGAAAGCGTTCTCGCAAAGTTTCTAAAATTAAGCAGAAAGCTTTTTCACTGTCGGTGTTACCCACAGCTTGATAAAACTGCATACCAACTGGAGAAAAATTCGGTAAATCGCCGTTGTGGGCAAACACCCAGTATTGTCCCCACAGTTCGCGGCGGAAGGGATGGCAGTTTTCTAAAGCAATTTCACCTTGGGTGGCTTTGCGGATATGGGCAATCACGTGGGTAGAGTGGATGGGATAGCGCCGCACAAAATCTGCGATCGCAGAGCTGACAGAGGATTTGGGATCTATAAAAAACCGACATCCTTTTCCTTCAAAAAAAGCAATGCCCCAACCATCGCTATGATCGTCAGTTTTTCCTCCTCGTGCCGAAAAGCCCTCAAAAGAAAAGCAAATATCCGTCGGAACATTGCAATTCATTCCCAGCAGTTGACACATGGTAGTTGCGGTTGTGAACTTTAGACTAATTGTCTGTGGTCTTAAGATACTTTAGAATGCGTCAACCTGTCTGGCGCAATGATTACTTTGTTTATTAAGGCGAGCAATAAAATATTTGGCGATCGCTGGTTTTGCTTTGTTTGTGCAAACTTTATTTATTATTTTTAATATTTTTCAATAATTAGTTACAATTTAATTTAGATAGCAATCTAATTACGATTGCAAGGAAGGCAACAGCGTATGCAAATGCAAGGTGTTTCACTGGCAGAGGCAGCAAGACGTTTGGGCATGAGTCAGAGCGATTTGTATGTAGCTGTGCAAAAAGGGCAAATCCCTGTTTTTAGAAGAAATAGGAGAACTATAATTGCTCAAGCTGCATTAAGAGCGTATCAAGTCAGGCATCGTCCTAACTCTGATTACAGACTTTAAGCTTCTCAAAGAAGTATTATTTTTAACGCATCACATATGCTAACTATGTCCGCATCTATGTTCATAGTTAGCATTGTGTTACCTTAGCATTAATTGCAAATCAAACTGTTGAACAATTGAGAGGAAATAACTATCGTAGTCCAAAAACAACTAATTAACTCGCAAATCAAGTCACCTCAAGTCTTCTTGATAGATCATGAGAATAACAATCGTGGTCTTGTCAACACCCGTGAGGCTCTACAGCTAGCCGAGAGCGTAGATCTCGATTTAGTAGTAGTCTCTGAAGGCAAAGAGGCTCCTGTGGCGAAAATTCTCAACTACGGCAAGCTTCAGTATCAAAAGAAAAAACGTCAGGGTCAGAGTTCTAGACCTACAGTTAAGGAAGTTCGGTTTCGTCCAAACGTAGGTACGGCCGATTACAATTTACGCATCACTCAAGCTACCCAGTGGTTGAGTAAAGGCGATTCTGTTAAGTTTACCATTCGTTTACGAGGTCGAGAGCATCAATATCGCGATGCTGCGGGAAAACTGTTAGATCGCATTGTCAGCGATCTCAGTTCAGTGGGTAAAGTACAATCGCTTGATAAACGCTCACTAATTGTTCAAGTCATTCCTGCCTAAATAAAGCTTTGTGCGATCGCTAAGTGAAACCAAGCGAGCAACGACTGACAATTATTCAAAAATTGCTGGCAGAAAGTGACTGAGTTGGCAGCAACTGAAATATCTAGGCATTATGATTGAATCTCAAGATTCTAAGAGTGATGCACTCGTAAAGTAAATTTTATAGATTTGCTGCTTTCTAAATTGCCCCTCTAGGTTGACTTTACCTTGAGGGGCTTGCTGTTGTCATGCTGGTGTAAGTTTGGAGAGACACAATTATGACGGCATTGTATGGAATTTGCGGACACTAAGAGATTCTTAAGCCTTTTTTCCGCAATACTATGCCAAAAGCTGATAGCGACGAATATCTGGTTCAGCCGCAACTAAACCATCTAGTTGAGCTACTGCCTTACTAATATGAGCTGAGGCGAGATGAGCATCAAGAGCATCATTAGAAGCCCATTCTTCAACAAAAGTAAAGTCTGTTGGAGTGGATTGGTTTTGTAATAATTCATACTTTATACAACCTTTCTCTTGGCGAGTAGGCTCAATTAATTCCAGTAGCACAGCTTTGAGTGCTTCGACTTGATCAGGTAGAGCAATAAGACGGGCAACAACGCGAGTAGTCATTGGTTAGTGGTTAGTAGGGGAGGCAGCGCGCCCTTGGAGCCAGTGCGTTGTAGCACCTGGCGTCGGGTTTCCCCGATTGTAGCGACTGCCGTGCGGGTTTTACTGATAATCTTACCGTTAACTGAGAATTTATCTTTTAAAACCGCCCGTACAGTAGTTAGTAGTTGGTTGTTTATTACTCTGCTTGTCCCCTTCCACATCTGGCATCTCACATCATCCCTACTCGATGGGCTGCAACTATATAACGAAAAATATACTCCACTAACTCAATATAATTACGAGCATCTGTAGGAGAAGTTGCCCAAACTGTCACACCGTGATTACGGATGAGTAAGCCTGGCACTTGTGGGGGAGTGACACTAAATCTCTGTGCTATCTCATCTGCAATAAACTTTACCTGTAGATGGTTTGCGAATACGGGCATTACACAATTTGGGCTTTCTTCCCAGACTCCCAATCCTTTAAGCATTTCCAGTGGTGGCAGGGGTAGAACATCTGCTTGGGCAAAATGAGATACCAGATTTGCTTCAACCGAGTGGATGTGGTAACAACTGACAGCTTCAGGAAAAAGATTGTAAATTACCTGGTGAATGGCAGTTTCAGCAGAGGGTTTGGAATTATCAGCAGCTTTTTCCACCCTACCATCTGGATAAATGCGAACAAAATCACCGGGTGCTAATTCGCCTTTAGATTTTCCACTGGCTGTAATCCAGAAGCTACCATCAGGTAAACGCGCAGAGAGATTACCCGCAGTTCCCACCATCCAACCTTGTTGGTAAAAGTGACGGGCAGCAGCGATTAACTCTAGACGGGCATCAGTTAGGGTTGGGCTATTCATGGGCTGAAACTGAATTCCACAATTTTGCTAAGTAGTCACGCACTTCCAAAAAGTCTTGCCAGGGAATGTAGGGTTTTTGGTGTTCTTCTAAGTATTGGGCAAGGCGATCGCGGGCAAACACTATCGGTGTTTCTAATGCCATATTTAAGTCGGTAAGAGAATCACCAATAGCAATTTTCTCATCAACCGAGTACTTTTCCATCACTTGTACTTTGGCGACTAGTTCTGTTCCACCCTCAAATTCCGAGTTGACTTGGAAGTATTCATTACTAATATTTATATCAACTGCATGAAGAGCATGAATGCGTGGCATGAGTTCACCCAAAACAACCTCCACCATCCCGCGCAGCCCGCCAGAAATTACAACTAAAGGCACTTTTTCTGCTTCTAGAAAATCCAGTAGTTCTGTAAATCCTGGACGAATTGCTTCACGCCGTGTAAATTCTAAAACTTCAGGGTAGCGAGAGGATGGGATTGATTCCAAAATTCGCCGCACTCCTTCACGTAATGTCAACTCTCGTGCATACATATGGGGTATCAGCTGCGCAGAAAGTTGCGGCGCAAAATGCTTGAGAACTGCAACAAAGGTTTCCTTTACAGTAATAGTGCCATCAAAGTCACAAAAAACAATTCTCTTCACTTCCTCTCTTGCAACCCAAATTTTTCAAGCTACCACCTGATGCATACGAATGGGAGTACCTGTATATTCAGGAACCCATCCTTCTGTACCAGCAAAATAACGTATTGCTTTAACTCGGCGTGCTGGTGTGAGATGAAACCAATGTTCGGTTCCTGCTGGTACATTAATATACTCTTCTGGCTGCACTGTTAGTTCTACTTGAGTGCGATCGGGACGCACAAAGCCAAAAATCGCTTCTCCGGCAACGATGTAGCGAACTTCATCATCGGCATGAGTATGAATTTTGTCAAATTTTGTTAAAAGCCCATCAAGATTTGGTGTTTGTGGATGTAGAACAATCAAATCACGAGATTCGTAGCCAGCAGTTTGTTTCATTTGCTCAAAGTAGCCATCTAATGCTTTTAGGACTTGTTCTTTTTCGTCTTCATTAAGACTATCTTTTGCCAACAACTGATTTAACTGCGGGTTTTCTCCTACAGACCAGCGATTGAGTTGGATATTTAAGGATGCAAGCTCGCGAGTAATATCCTTCAGATCAGTGTATATCTTGCCATCTTCTAGCTGTAATATAGCCATAATTGACCTCCTGCATAGATGAACATTATACGGTATCTCGCTCAATTTAGTAGTATATTCATAGGACAGTAGTGTGATTAATACGGTCTTACCAGCAACGAGCGATTTTTCATCGATTGTTAATAGGTTTTGAGTACAGCCAAATTACAGCTTAAAGCCTAAGGGTCAAGGTTAAAAGATGCTTTATGAATGAGAATATCATTTTGGAATTGTAGCGTGATACTCCAGTACGGATTCGGATCATCTATTGTTTGAGATTCATTATCACTCGAATAAACATCATAATTATTCCACTGGTAAATTTTCTCGCGAATCCTTCCACCAGCAAAATTAATCTCATTTTGATAAATCAGAACACCATCCCAGCCAATAATCGAACGAACTTCAGCATAAGTCATGCCTGTAGAAATAGAATTATATAAGTCTTGCTTAATGTGATTAGACTGGAAACCCGTTTGCTGATGTATATTTCCTTCGGGATGTTGATGAGGTATTTTGAACATAGAGTTCATATACAAGCTCGGAAATTGATTCAGGAAAAAGTCTTTATGGGAATAGATAAAAGCAATCCATCCCGACAGTGCAATAGATAAAAATATTAAATATTTCATTGAAAAAAGGGTGGAATATCCACCCTAGAACGTTTTCAATTGACATCAAACAGTCTGAAGATTAACGAACACCTGCTGTGGTTTCATGCGCATTACTATATGAATTCATAATGCTATGAATCGTTCCATAAACTTTAGTGTAATTACTTTCATGGTAGTTACCATACAAAGAAGAACCAGCAGTGTGAACGGTGAAATCATCAAATGCTACTTCTTTACCACCCCAAGTATATTTAACGTCTACATCACCATCTACATAAATCTTGTCAGCCCAAGATTCGTATTTTTCATTCCGAGTAGAATAGGTTTTAGAATCAAGATTTAAGTTAGTTTTTGTTGTGGTGTGGCTATTTGTCCACTCGTTACGAACAAAAGTTTCACCAGCCAAAGCAGGGGTAGCAAAAAAAGCAGCCAGAATTGCCAAGCCAAGAACTTTCTTCATGGGTGTATCCTTTTTGTGAAATGAGAATTAGTTATCTTTTTCAGCCTCAAATATTGGTAATGGCTGAGGCTGGAACCTCGTAGACTGTTTATTAGGTTCATTTGTATTATTTCTGGTTATAGTCACCCCTTTACAGACTCCATATATAGTTGGAAAACTTTCAGGGGTTAATTGGATGCCAGCACCGATGAGTTCAGCACAAGCACGAGCATTGATAATCTCTAAATCATATTGAGTCTTACGAGCAATGGTTTCTGCCATGCTTTTGCAGGTACTCTCTAGTCTTCCGCCCAGAGGAATGACAAAAGCAGCGTTTAAACCATAAGAAGCATTTTGCGAGAAGCTGATGCCATCAAAGGAACTAAAGGAAGTTCCTAGAATTAAGGATGGGCGAGGGCAAACAACTTGGATTCCGGCGACGCCTTGAATTTTGTATGTTGCCGATTCCCCAACGTTATAAACTCCGGTTTGATGAATGGCGGCGGAGTTGCGTTGCTGGTTATCAAGTGTTTGTTCTTGATTGGGTTGAGATTGGGAATTGACAGAGTTAGTGACAGTTTGGGCTTGGGCTTCTGCATTGATGCCGACTACTACGAGCAGACATAGTAATGAGTGGTGAGTGAGTTTTGTGAAAGCTTTTTTAAGCATTTGAGTTTTTTAAATCAAGTCATACTATTTCACGAAAAGGCTGATACGGATGTACCCCACCGCCTACGGCACCTCCCCTTACTAAGGGGAGGTTGGGAGGGGTTGAATATGAATCACTCAAAAAGTGAAATGGTATCAGTCATTGTGATTTGTATTGATTGAGTTGGATGATGGTTTTGTGTGCGTTGTTGAGTACAATTTGATATTCCTAAAAACCACGCAAAAATACGAGGGGGGTTTTGGGGGATTAGGTGGGATCAATGCGTGAAGTTATGTGTAGCTAAATCTATCTCTGTACTCAAGTGATTGAGATGATTAAGATGTTTGTTTAAAAGAAGAATAAGGAAATGTTGAAGAGAAGACAAAGACGGAAATAAAACATTCAATACTCAGTATGCTCTTATTTAGAGAATATACTGAAGCAAGATTTTGAAAGGATTGCCCGAATATTATTCGCGAATCTACGTCTTAGTATATTTGCAAAAATCATTAAAATCAGGTTTTTAACTGGTGGAGGTTTAAAAAGTGTGGTGAAAAGCGTTTGATAGCTGTAGGTTTGAGTGTGACATCATACTTTAAAAATCTTTCTTAGTTTGAAATAAAAAACTTTTAGTTAACCAAATTCAACAATTAACATCGGCTGAGATTTTCTCAGTTGAACAATTCTAATTGTCTAAAAAATTATTTGATGAGTTGTATTCGATGAATACTCAAGAGTTATTCGATATTGCTGATAAAGTCATCTATAAATCTACTGGCAAACATCTTAGTGATTTACAAGCTGATTTATTGAAAGCGTCATTTCAAAACAAAACATACGAGCAGTTTGCCAACGATCGCGGCTACTGTCTTGACTATATTAAGAAGGATGTAGGCTCATTATTATGGAATGTGCTCTCTCAAGCTTTAGGAGAGAAAATTACTAAAAAGAACTTTCGACAAGCTTTGGAGCGATATCAACAGGCTCAAGAATTGCTCAACGTTGGGGATGCACAAAAACGACTAGATGTTTGCGAGCTAGTTGAAACTTCGGCTTTGTCTAGACGTACTCAAGAATTCGGCACGCTCAAACAATTGCTCCGCCAAGGAAAATGCAGATTCGTCGCATTTGTAGCTTTGACGGAAGTAGAACAATCTTCTTGGGCTGTAAAGTTGATAGAACCAATAGAAAATGAGTTTGATGGTGCAAGGGGGCGATCGCTCCCTCATACTGAACCATTAGCTAGTCTTGTTATTGAACTTGTCCCTTTGTTGCCAAACCAACAGCAACCAAAAATTCAGATCGGATGTTTACTTCAATATTTATCTTCTGATGATTTTCTGCTGGTTTTAGACAATGCCGAGGTTGTTTTGCAAGTTGGTAAGTTGCTGGCAGAAGATAGCCAGAGTTATGCTCCGATCTCGCACTTGGAAAAATTGAGAGCTTCGATCTCGTAGGCGTATTAGGCGGTATGGGTAAGGAGTGTTGAAGTTATTGCAGGCGATCGCATTTGTACGACATTGAATGATGCCACAACTGTACACCTTTGTTGGAAAGTATTGGCTAGCTCAATAGATTCTTATGAGTCAGTTTTGTCACAACCACTTTTTAGTCTATATTGCCAGATTGTAAAAGCTAGACTTGTCACATAGCCTAACCTACCCTTGTTTTGACTCTAAGATTTAGGCAGTAGATTTAAGAGTTAGAGAGCTAACCATGAGTTTGGTAATCTCAGACGAACTTGTAAGAGCAAGCGGCTTATCAGAATCAGCTTCAGTGAGACGAGCACCTATTAAATAGTGTCATATCAAAAACCTCTCAGTTGAATCAAGTGTCCACTAGTCCGAGTAAGATTGGGCAAGTTGATTGAAACTGAAGGACTATCAAATGCTGTTCATGATTGTTGAGCGATTTAAAGACAATGATATGCTACCAATCTATAAACGCATTCGGGATGAAGGTAGGATGTTTCCTGAAGGACTAAAGTATCTTGATAGCTGGGTGGAGCCGAATTTTAGCCGATGTTTTCAGTTGATGGAGTGTGACGACTTACGCTTAATTCAAGAATGGATTTTGAAGTGGCGTGGTTCAGGAGCAACTTTTGAAATTGTTCCGGTATTGAGTAGTAAAGAAACCCAAGAAGTTGTTGAGCCACTGCTCAACCACTTGTAATTTCTTCACAGCAAAAGGAATTGCAGAGTATTTCGGCGATCACCTGAGTGATGAAGAAGTAAAAGTTATGCAACAAGCACCCAAAAAAATTCTTGGAGCGATCGCCATCCACCAGTAACCTTCAAACCAACTCCGATATTTATTTTGCCTTAACTTTATGCTTTAGTGTCTTTGTGGTTTTACCTCCTCACACAGCTGATGAGTGCTTCTATCCAATCTCTAAAATTACTATTTGTTTCCACTTCCGTTGGGCCTCTTGGTACAGGACTTGGTGGCGGTGTGGAATTAAGCGTGTATAATATTGCCCAAGAGATGATCCGGCGAGGGCATCAACTGCAAATCGTCGCCCCAGCAGGTTCCACATGGAATTCGTTACCAATCATACAAATTCCCGGTAATTTACAAATCATTGCCCAAAGTCTGAAACGCACAGATCCCATCACTATGCCAGAAAATTCTGTGTTGGCCAATATGTGGGACTATGCTCGTCGAGTTCAGGATAACTACGATTTGATTGTAAATTTTGCTTACGATTGGTTGCCTTTTTACTTGACACCTTTTTTCAAATGCCCGATCGCCCATTTTGTCAGCATGGGCTCTTTGTCTAATGCTCTCGACCAAATTATCATCCACATATCAAAGCAATTTCCCGGTACACTTGGCTTTTACACTCCTTCACAAGCGGCGACTTTTCCTGAGATCACCCCACCCATATACTATTTAAGTAGCGGTATTGATTTATCTCTGTATCAATTTTGTGCTGAACCAAAACAACAATTAGCTTGGTTAGGTCGTATTTCCCCAGAAAAAGCTTTGGAAGATGCAGTAGCTGTAGCAGAAACTACTAAAATTCCACTAAAGATTATGGGTAAAATTCAGGATGAATTATACTGGCAGCAAATTCGTCGGGATTTCCCCAATGCCCCTTTTGAATATCTGGGATTTTTACCAACTGCGCAGTTGCAACAGATAGTCCGCGAGTGTCAAGCTTTATTAATGACACCGCGCTGGGTAGAAGCATTTGGCAATGTGGCTATAGAAGCGCTTGCTTGTGGAGTTCCAGTTATATCCTACAGTCGCGGTGGCCCAGCAGAAATAGTCCAAGATGGCAAAACTGGATTTTTGGTAGAACCTGATAGCGTTGCTGGGTTAGTAAATGCAACACAACGTATTGCCGAAATCAACCGTCACACTTGTCGCCAGCAGGCTGAGGAAAAATTTTCTCTCGTAGCACTAGGCGATCGCTTTGAAAAATGGTTCAAGGAGATTATTTTTTAATGCCATCCCAAATTATTATTCCACCACCCCTCCAACCAGGAGACTTGCTCAGAGTTATTGCTCCTAGTGGTGCTTTACGAGAATTGGGGGCATTTCAACGCGGAGTAGATATTTGGCGATCGCGTGGTTACAAGGTAGAAATCATTCCAGAGATAGATGTCAAATGGGGATATCTGGCAGGTAAAGATGAAAATCGCCGCGATCATTTAGTATCTGCATGGCAAGATCCAGAATGTCGGGGCATTCTTTGTGCTAGAGGTGGTTTTGGCAGCACCCGGATTTTGGAAGAGGATAAGGGGAGGGAGAGTTTCTCCGCGTCTTCTCCCAAGTGGCTAATTGGCTTTTCTGACATCACTGCTTTGTTGTGGAGTCTTTATCAAGCAGGGATTTCTGGTGTTCATGCTCCTTTATTGACTACAATAGCCGATGAACCAGATTGGTCGCTGCAACGCTTATTTGATTGGGTAGAAGGGCGTCCCCTTGCTCCTTTAAAAGGTTGTGGTTGGGGAGGCGGTGTTGCTAGTGGCATTCTGTTACCAGCAAATTTAACTGTCGCTACCCATCTTTTTGCTACACCTATCCAACCAAATATGGACGGTATAATTCTTGCCTTTGAGGATGTTACAGAGGCTCCTTATCGCATTGATAGGATGTTGACACAATGGCGGATGAGCGGTGTTTTGTCTAAAGCCCGTGGTATTGCCTTGGGGAGCTTTAGCAGGTGTGAAGCGCCACCAAATGTACCTAGCTTTAGTGTAGAGGAAGTGTTGCGCGATCGCTTGGGTGATTTAGGTATTCCTATTGTCTCCGATTTACCTTTTGGTCATGAAGCACCAAATGCAGCTTTACCAGTAGGTGTGCAAGCAACTCTAGATGGCGATCGGGGAATATTGGATATCTTTTAAGAAATAAGGCAGAGGGCAGAGGGCAGATGGCAGAAGGGAAGAGGATTGACTTATTTGTCTTATTTATAGCCGATGGTGCGCTGCCTATGCAGGTGATTAGTTTTTAAAGGCTTGTTATGAATAATTTGCAGGCTACAAGTGATAACACGTATGACTTAGTAATAATTGGTGGCGGAATTAATGGAGCTGGTGTAGTGCGAGATGCAGCACTGCGGGGACTTAATACGCTCTTGATTGAGAAGAATGATTTTAGCAGTGGTTCGACAAGCTGGTCAACTCGATTAATTCATGGGGGATTACGCTATCTAGAGACTTTTGAATTTTCCTTGGTGCGTGAATCTTTACGAGAGCGGGAAATTCTTTTGCACATAGCACCCCATTTAGTAAAACCACTGCTACTGACGATTCCGATTTATCGCGATCGCTCTCGCCCTTACTGGAAAATTCAAGCTGGGATGCTCCTTTACGATATCTTGAGCTTCGATAAGTCTTTGTTATCTCACAGGATGCTACCAAAGCGGAAGTTTCAGCAGTTATTTCCCGAACTTGATGCTGAGGGTTTATGTGGTGGTGTTCAATATTACGATTGCCAAGTCGCTTATGCTGAAAGGCTATGCCTGGAAAATATCCTTTCCGCCCAAGCAGCAGGAGCCACGGTGCTGAATTACGTGCAAGTCAAGCAGCTGCTTCAACAGGGAAATAGAATTGATAGTCTTAGCTGTTGCGATCGCTTTACAGGTGAAGAAGTCAAAGTGAAACTGAGCGATCGAGCTGTAGTTGTCAATACATCTGGGCCTTGGGTAGACCAAATCTTAGAATCGATTACCGCAAATGGGTTAACATCAAGCAGGAGTGAAAGTAAAAAAATCGGCCCGACTAAAGGTAGTCATATTATTGTCGATCCCTTTGCTGGCGCACCCATAACTGCATTGTATGTAGAAGCGAAAACGGATGGGCGTCCTTTCTTTATTATTCCTTGGTTGGGTAAATATTTAATTGGAACTACGGATAAGCACTTTCAAGGCAATCTCGATCAAATCAAGGCTGATAACGATGAGATTGACTATCTGCTTAATGAAACCAATCGTGTTATTCCTATTGCTGGGTTGTCTCGTCAGGATGTGAAGTTTACTTATTCTGGTGTTCGTCCTTTACCTTGGGAAGAGGGCAAACAACCAGGAAAAATCACGCGCAAGCATATTCTTTGCGATCGCACACCAACAGGAATTGTTAATCTAATTTCTTTGATTGGTGGTAAACTCACAACTTATCGCCAAGTTGCGGAAGAAATAGTTGATGTAGTTTATCAAAAACTAGGTGAAAAAGCTCCTGCTTGCTCAACTCAGACTCAACCCTTACCGGGAGCGATATTACCCAATGATTCTCGCCTGAAAAAAGCCCTTGATGACTATAGGGATGTGATTCCACCCAGTTCAATTCATCACTTATTTTCAATTTACGGAGCAAGAGCGATAGAGGTTTTAGCCTTGACAGATTGCTCATCTGAATTAGCTGAAGTGATTACGCCTGAGCTACCAGATATTAAAGCCCAGATTGTCTATGCTGTAAATTCAGAACTAGCGCAAACATTGGTAGATATTGCCCGTCGCCGCACATCTGTGGCAATGCTGAGTAATTATGGCTTAGACTTACTACCTGTAATGACTGAAACACTAACTAAGCACTGTGGCTGGAATTTCCAGGATTGCGATCGCCAAGTAGAAGATTATTATACTTACGTCCAACAAAATTGTATTCCCGATTATCAACAGGGGACTGGCAAACCCGGAGGGTGACAGGGTACAGAGAAAGAGATTTTCATGGCAAGGTTTGTGGGATTTTCTTGTAATTGACTGGCTTGAACCTTTCTTACCTAGTCCCCAGTTACCAGTACCTAGTACCTTTTTAGTGTGTGCAGTTCATGAAGGCTACTTCTCAGTAAAATTTGGCTGCTGAATAAGTTTTACTATTTCAATTACCAAATCTGTGGGATCTACAGGCTTCAGTAGGTAACCTTGAAACCCACACTGAAGATGAAAATAGCTCTCTTTTTGTAAATCAATGGCTGTTACTGCAATAGCAGGAATATTTCCCAGAGGCGGATTAAGAGTTCGGATTTGACTAAGTAATGAGTAGCCGTCAACTTCTGGCATGGCAAGATCGGTAATTACAAGATGTGGTTGAAATTGTTTTATTACTTTTAAAGCTTCTAGGGCTGATGCTGCGGTTGTTACCTGAGCGCTATTTTCTTCAAGAACAAAAGTGATGAAGGTACGGGTATCTTCATCGTCGTCTACTACAAGTATGCGCAAACCATCCAAAGATTGAAAATCTTTTCTATCATCTTTGAGATGATAATCTTTATGGTCGTCTGACACGATAATACTGCCTCCTAGTTGCTTACTCAATTAGGGGGAAGTCCTGCTAGGAGCTAGTTGGAGCTGGCTACCTAGTGGGCATATAAAGCAATACAGTTCAGTATAACGGTAGCCAACACCTGAAAAGGTGCGGCTAAACAGACTAAGCCTAACGAAAGCAGGCTTGGTTCTGATAGTTTCAGGCTACCCTACGGGAAGGCGCCCTGTAGGCTTAAGTGAACCGCATTGGTATATAAATTTCACTAAGTTTCATTAAATCAGTTTTCTGTGGTGTTGGTCTTATTTCCTCCGAGACAATTACTTTTCTTAAAATAATTACCTCCTTAGTTAGATGTATCTCTGTTTATACGCAGCTAAAAAATTTCGCTCTTAACCACTACCCCTATACCTAATCACCCTTCGGGTTCGCCAGTCGCTACAACGGAGCGGAGCCGGAGACTCCGAAAGCTCCGGGGAACCCTCCGAAGTCGCCACCCTACGGGAAGCCGCCCGGAGGGCGTCTACAACGGGGGAAACCCCCGCACGGCGCTTCTCTCCGCAACGCGCTGGACTCACCAATCCCCAATCCCTTTTGCATACATCCCACATCCTTGAGCATTTCTAAATGCTTGTGTACGGGTGCTAGAGTATTTGCGGTAATCATTCCACTTGCTGCGACTGCTGGTAAACCGATGCCGGGAAATGTCGAATCACCACAGCACAGTAATCCTGGTAAAGGCGTGCCAGAACCTGGGAAGAAACCTTTTCCGGCTGGAATTGCCGCACCGTAAGAACCACGATGGCGGCGCAAAAAGCGTTCGTGAGTTAAGGGTGTACCAACAAGTGTGACTTCACATCGCTGACGAATATCTGGAATAATTCGTTCTAGGGCTTGCCACATGACTTCCGCACGCGATCGCTTACTTTGGGCATACTCCTGACTTTTTCTATCTATTCCCTGCCAAAGAGCGTACGGCTCATTACCAGGAGTATAAACGTGAATTACGTGCTTACCTGGTGGTGCTAATGACGGATCAAGAATTGAGGGAATTGACACTAAAACTACATTTTGAGGCGCTGTCACACCTTTTTCCCAGTCGTTAACTACGATGTAATGACAAGCAAGATGCGAAGGCAAGTCTTGGGCATCGATACCAAGGTGGAGATGCATGAAACTATCACACTCAGGTGTACTAGCTCGCTGTTCTATAAACCATTTAGGCACTGCTTGCTCTGGCAGTAACTTGAGGGTATCCCACACCGATGCATTTGATATAACAGCCCGTCGCGCCCGGATTTCTTTACCACCACGCAGACGCACCCCTATGGCGCGATTACTTTCTACAAGTACTTGTTCGACATGAGCATTCAATATTAACCGCCCACCGTGTTTTTTCAACCCTCTAACTAATGCATCCACCAGCGCACCACTACCGCCCATCGGATAATCAAGCACTACTCCTGGACGATACCAGTCTGCAAACATAAATGCCATCTCTGCGGCACTAGTTCCATTGGCTGGCAATCCAGAAAGAAGAAAACAAAGTAAATCCAGCCAATTACGAATAAAAGAGTCATGAACAACACCCTCTATCACCTGGCTAAAAGCTCCCGTTAGCTTGCTGATATTGCCAGCATGACGTAACATCGGCAAAGCAAATCTACCCATCGTCATGACTGCACCCAGATCAAAACGCAACGCCGCAGGTGGAATAGCAACTGCTGCACTAGCTAGGGGTTCAATCACGCGTTGAAGTTTACGCCATTCGGCAACAGCATCTTGCCCACGCAGACGAGAGAGAACTTCACAAAATTGATCTGCACCTACCGTTGTATCAAAATCACCTTCTGGCAAACAGCATCCCCATGTATCGTATGTCGCCCAAGATATATCTTCAGCGATCGCATCTAGTACTTGACGCAGGGGATTAGCAGAAGGTTTGTAAGATAGTCCAGAATATAGAGATGGTCCAGAATCAAATTTGAATCCGTTACGCTCAAAGGCATGGGCAGCACCACCAGGGATGGAGTGGCTTTCGCAAACTGTCACATCAAAGCCATAGCGTGCCAGTATGGCTGCACAACTCAAACCACCAATACCGCTACCGATGACGACTACATCTGTTAAGTTTGTGTTGCTCATCTTGAATAAGGGTGCTGCTTGTCAAACTCCACTTTACCGTACTCTAGTTTGACGATTCGGTCTGCGAGATGAAAATAGCGATCGTCGTGGCTAATTGCTAGCACTGTTTTACCTTTATCTCTCAGATTTGGTAACAGTTGGGTGTAAAAAAATTCCTTAAATATTGGATCTTGATCTGCTGCCCACTCATCAAACAAATAAATGGGTCTGTCTTCCAAATATGCTATTAGTAAAGCTAATCGTTTACGCTGTCCTTGAGAAAGAGCAGTAGTAGAGATTTTACCGTTTTTAATCGTTACTTTATGGTCTATTTGTAGTAGTTTCAAGTAATACTGAATTTGTTGCTCTAAAGCAGAATTTTCTAAACCTAAAATTTCATCAAATAGATAAAATTCAGAAAAAATAACAGAAAAATGCTGGCGATACCATTCCCGATTTTGTTCGTTAATTAACTCGTTATCTAATCTAATTTCTCCAGCATCAGGAATGTAAAGTCCAGTAATTAGTTTCGCCAGAGTTGATTTACCGCTACCATTTCCTCCGACAATAAATACCAATTCTTGTGGATAAAATATTAAATCTATAGGGCCTAAAATAAAGTTACTATCTTCTCTATCTGCGTAATAAGTGTGAATGACACCTTGAAGTTGTAAGCTATGCCAATAAGATTTGATTGCAGGTGGAACTGTTAATTCTTCTGCTCTACTGTTTAGAGATAAACCCAGAGACTCAATTTTTTGCAATGCAATATTAGCTCTACTTAAATGAGGAAGTTTGCTAATGATATTGTCCATTGGCAACATCAAGTAAGTAAAAGTTAAGATGTAACCAGAAAGAGTTTGCGAGTTGATAGTAAGCAGATTGGGTAGGACGAAAAGTACAAAACCAAGTGCAAAAAAGAATATGAGTTGTCCCCAGCTAGAAGTTGTAGCAAAAAGGGTTAAACCACCAATATTGTGAAGACGGTAGTTAGCGGCGGCTGATTGCAGTTTTTGTTCCAGAAAGACTTGACGACGCCGATAGTGTAGCTTAAGTTCTTTTACTCCTTCAGTAATACTACGGAAGTGCTTAAACAGCACATCTTGATCCTCACGAGCAAGGGCAAGTAATTGCTCACCTCTATCCAACAAACACTTGCAACTAGCAATTGCCACAACTGCAAGGGCGACAACTAGTATAAGGACTAACCAGGATAACCAAGTAATATACACTACACAGCCCAAGACAATCGCCAAATTTATAAACAAAAAAGGCATTTGGTAAACACCGTTGGCAACTGCTTGAACGTCTTCTGTGATAGTTGCTAGTAGTCGGGGGTTTCCTAGTTCTTCCAGATGGCTCAACTCAGAGAAGAGAATCTGGCGACTCAAGCGCATCCTTAATTTGAATACTGCATTTTGCGATAAGCGAATCAGCATCACTTGAGAAATAATGCTGGTAATCAGTACAACTATTGCCAGCCCTGCAAAGCCCCAAGCTATAGTTGCTAATGATGAAGTGGACTTATTAGTTGCAGCATAGCTAATCAGAGCGATCAGGCTAGCACTACTACCACCACTGAGAAATCCAGTGACAATGGCGATCGCTAGAATTTGCCAAGAACCTTTAAAAAGACGAAAAATATACACTTTTGGGCTGCTATCTATATCTATAACTAATATCTATTATTTTTATTGAAGGAGACTGGTTACTAGCGATCAAAATAAGGAATTGTCCCCATGCCTCCCTAGTATTGCAAAAATATGTACAGGTTTGATAAAAATAACTTTGATTCTAATCCGATTATCCAGGAGTACTATCTTCATGAACTCCAAGTATGCCTCGAAATAGTTTAAAATCTTTAAATTTCCGAGATCTACTTAATTTTCATTTCTGTATCGTTCTGCTGTATGAGCAGTGAGATTTAAAGTTCGGGCTTTTACAGTTGGGGAATATTTTATGAAAAAGATATTAACAAAAGTCTTAGCACTTTCAGGGATTATGGTGTTTCAGGAAGTCTATATGATTTCCAGTAGCAGAGCTGAGACTTTAAAGTTGACTCAACAAAGCCCTGATTGGGAACGTCTCAATTTTGCTCATAACGAAGACGAGCGGTGTAAACAATCAGATGATCCGTTCATAGTTCCAGCTTATATTTTTTCAACCCCTGATCGGAGTGTGATTTCATCACCTGCCCTCAAACTTACTGGTTCTTACACAACTGCTCCGCAAGAGCACAGAGAGTGCGTCGATCAATCTCAGCATCGCCCAGTTTTGTTCCTTACAAATCGCGAAAAATTTCAGTACGGTTTCGAGGATACAGGGGATGGACAGATTTTTGTTGCTAATGTGCAGCATATTAGAGCTGGCAGTCACTCGCATACATGGTATGTTGCCAGCATTCCAGTCAAATCTGTAACTAGTATGACTTTCCAAGTTGCCATGCGGCGACAACCAGTTTTGGGGGTGCGCGGGATGCATAGCCAAGTACGTATAGCTTTTGATGAACCCGTGATTCTCAAGCAGCAGTTTCCGATTAATACAAATGAAGAAATTCGAGTTAACGAATTGATTTTCTCTTTCCAAGGCGTCACTAAATCTGGTGTGGAGATAGATTTAACTCGTGGTGTAGATGGCTCCTCTCTTTTGGCAGGAGGTATTTATACAACCAACGCAAAGCTATATGATGCATTTGTCACTAACTCCACTCAGTCTATGCGGCAATTTAGTCTCAATTTGCCGCGCGATCGCATGATTGCCTATATTCAAAAATTTATCAACAACAGCAATTATCGGCGCTTATCCCGTCATTTTGGGCTTTTTGGCAGCAATTGCAATAGCAATCAATACTACATTCTTGACAAAGTTATGAACAAGTTTTATAGTAGCCTCCAAAAGGAAAGTAGTGGCAAAATTGTTTTTTGGGATCCTGACAAAGCTTATAAAGGTCTTAAAGTACGTGGACTGTTGGTAAAAGAAATCGCTCCCCATGAAAGAGAGGTGGGAGCGCGGATGTTTCTTGCAACTTTTGGTATTTCTGGTGCAAATTTGGTGTCGCAGCGCTCAAGACAAACTTTTAATTAACTTTAGAAAGGAATTTACTTAAATCAAATTCCTCTTGTTTTTCTTGCTTAAATCTTTCGGAATTGAGAATTAATAAAAGTCGTTCTGAGTAGTCTACTGCTCCTCGTAGTTCATTTTGCAAAATTTCGAGTCCACCATTAGCATACTCTTCAAAAATATGTATGCGTTGCTCGTCAGCTATATCATTATCACCTAATATATTAATGTCTGTTGTTTCAACAATAGCCAATAAATTAATTAAAAGAGCAAAACTGCCAGGAAAATAATCCTGTCGCAGTGGAGATAAATCTTTAGCTATTCCCTCTAGAGGAATTCTTTTTTTATGCTTTGCACCCAAAGCAGCAGCAAATGTTATTGCTTCTACATAAGTTTGAAAAGGGCCAGTAGTATCTTTTGATGCTACTAATGCTCTTACTAACTCCACTTTGTCTTTAGCAATCTTGATTCTACTTGCTGCCATTGTTTTGTATCTACGGTGCTGCAATTTTAACTTAAATTTAAAAGCGATCGCTAGAGCTAAACAAATAAATCATCCACTCGCATCAACCATCCAGGCATAGCAGGTTCAGCTTCCGCTAGTTCTCCGCGACGATATAGTTGTGGTTGTTCGGGATTACTGGCACGATAAACCCGAATTGCTTCTTCTTTAAGTACATCTACATCCCACACCACCAACGTAACTGCTGCAAAATAATCACGACGCTTTGCTGCCATATCTTTTTCTGCTGCTTCATCATAGTCATTTTCACTCCTGACTTCAGCAGCAAAAACAGGCGCACCATCAAGAAACTTTCCACCTGTTGGTTTCCCGGTGTACAATGCAGCATCGGGACTGAAAGAACGACGGTTCGGAAGATTAACAATAAAGCCTACATTATCAGGTAAAGCATAACCGCTTCCAGTGCAGCGTTCATACTCGCGCAAACTCACATAAATTTCGCCGCTTGCACGCCCTGGTAAAAATCCCGTTGGAGACATCCATATCAATTTCCCATTCACAATTTCCGCTTTGCAGTTTTCGGGTAGGTAGTACAAATCTTCAATAGTAGCTTCAGTGTTTATACTCATAAAACCTATCTCTTTACCAAAGCGATCGCACTCTGTTGTTTTCACATCCTAACCTACGGGAAGATGCAAGCTACATTTTCAGACTGATAGAAAATAGAATGTAATTTGTTGAAAAAATACCAATACCTAAGTAAATAATTCTTTTACCCGCACCTCAACTTCTGGAAAAGCAACTGTGGTAATAATTTCCGCCTCAATCATTCTGTGGTAATCATCTACCGTCCACAAGTGCAAACTTGTTGTAGTCATAAGCTTTCGGTTCCCTTTTGTAAATAGCTTATCTCGTTGTTATTGCTATCAACACCTGTGCTTGCACGTCTTTTGTTACACCCGAAGATATTTTTTATAGTCGTATGAATATCCGGATGCCCAGACGCGATATATCGCGTCTCTACAAGGGTTCTCGGTTGACTTCAACTATTTCTGTATACTCAAACTCGTTTGGACTTTGCCTCACAAGGGGATATCTTTCTTCTGCCAAATCAATATAATCCTGTTCGCAGTCTGGTTTAGAAGAGTAGTAAGTTAGCACATATTGCTTGCCTATTCTGTTTGCTATTTCTGCTTCCACTTCACCCCGCCACTGTGTCTTAGTCACCATTACCACTAATTGATTCGCCAATCTAGGAATTATCTTGGCGATTTGTCGCCGATATTGCTCATCTAGGCTACCAAAAGGTGAATCCATCACAATTGGGAAAGTACTGCTATCGGGAATCATCAGAATATTCTTGCGATCGCTCCACTCCCGTACGCGATCAATAATGCTGGCAATAAAAGATAAACTGAGGATTTGGTTTTCGCCTGTGGAAGCAGCAACAGGTGATTCTATACCTGTTGTATTTTCTACCAAAGTCAGTTCATACTTTTCACTTATTTTTGGAATATAGGGCGTGAATGAAATTTCACCGAATATCTCTTGCACCCGCTTTTCTAGTTGCAAGCGAAATTGCGTTTCTTGACGAATTTTTACTTCTGCTAGCCTGTCAATTGCATCTTGGGTAGCGGTGATTCGGCGTTGGGCTAGTGCTTGCCTTTCTTCATTGAATTTCTGCTTGGTAATTTGCTTGCTCAAATCTTCCAATTCTGTTTTTATATGCAAGCTTTGCTGCTCATTTCTGCCAATATCTAAAGTTAACTCCGTGATTTTCTCTTCTATTTCATCCAAACGCTTTTGTAGGCTACTTATTTCTTCATTAGCATCTTTTCGTAATCTGTCTTCAATGTTATCTATCTCTGTCTCTATTTGCGAGATACTTTTTCTTAACTCATTTATTTTCGCCTGTTCCCTGTCAACCTCTTCCCAAAATCCTGCTGCTTGCTGATCAATTTCGTCAACTTGAGCGCTCATGCGAATAGCTGTTTCTTCTACTGTAGAAGAACCTGCCCTATCCAATAATTGTCTGACATTTTCGTGAGAGTGGCTTCCTTCGTATAAATCTGTGCCACATATACAGCATCTAGATTTCAATAATTCATTAATAAATTCTTTAGAAATACCAGGGGATAACTCACCCCTTTGCTTCAACTCATCTAAAATTTTACGGAAACTTGCAGTTTTTTCTGAAAGAAATATAGTGTAACCACGAGTAGAAAGAACTTTTTTTAATACTTCTCTAATTTGTTTAAGAGTATCTTGGTTAGATTTTTTTTGCTCTTCTAGAAATTCTCGTCTTTCTTCTAATTCTTTAGCGGCGTTAAGTTCTCTTAATCTATAGCTTGTTTCTTTTTTTAAAGTTTGCTGATATTCTAACTCTTGACTAATTTCCTGTTGACACTTTTCAATGTATTCAAGCTCTCGTTCAAATTTTACTTGTTGTTGTAAAAGTTGTTTAATGCCTGAATCTCCAATAATTTTCAACTCATTTTCTAAACTTTTTTTTGCTTCTTTTAAATGATTAATAGAACGATTTATTACCTCTACACCTAAGAAAATTTTTGTTGCCTCAGCAATTTCTGCTTTTTTATCAGAGCGAACAATTTCTTCAATACGTTCGCCATCAAAAAAGAAATATTGATGTAAACTAGCAGGTAAAATTTGATTAATTATATCTTCTGGCTTTTGATCTGGTAAATTCCATCTTCCGTCATCTCCAGCAAATTGTAAATATAATTTTGTTTCGCCAATCTCAAACTCAGTTGAATTTTTATAAACCCGAAATTCACGTTTTACTCGGTAGCGTATACCGTCATGTTCCCAAGCAATCTCTACCCAACATTCTACAGGTTGTCCGAAATTTGCCTCCGCTACAGCACGCTTATTCACCAACTGTTCAACAGAGGCAAAAGCAGCACTAAATTTCTCGTACAATACCCAAGTAAACGCATTGAGTAAGCTAGTTTTACCTGCACCATTATTGCCGTGAATAATTGTTGTATTATAATCATCTCCATGAGCCAGAATTATCTCTGGCGTTTTTCCATAAAAGGAGCGAAAGTTGCAAAGCTTAATTGAAGTTAGCTTCATCTTACGACATCCTTCACAATCCTCAAAATATCATCATTAATATGGCTATTAATTTTTTTATCTAATCTAATTTTTTCTAATTTACATACCTGTTCAATGATTTGCCGTACTTCTGCCGATGCACTAGTAATTGGCTCCTGAACATCATCAATATTTGCTTCTTTATTCATTTGCTGATTAAATTAATGTAATATTTTTTGATTTTAAACACGGATACAGTCGCGATCGCATCCGTAGAGCCACTGTTTCCTTTATTTCTTGGCATTAGTTTGAGTGTCAATCAAAGCAAGATTTTTTATTTAATAAACGCAGATATAGCCTTTCCCACTCTGGTGAGGTACGAAATGACCCCTCCCCAACCCTCCCCTTAGCAAGGGGAGGGTGCGTGATAGCGCGGGAGGGGTGTACTTTATTTGCTTGGAAAACGCTATAAACACAAATACAATATATAAAAATCCTCCTGTTTTCTTCAAATATCCAATAAACCATATCGCTTTTGTAAATCAAGTAACTTGATTCTTGCTTCGCCCGCATTGTCTGCCAAATCAGCAAACTCTACAAAGCGTCGCAGTTCTTTCCTTAATAGATTACGTTCTACTTCTAAAGTTTTTCTATCTAAATTAGGTGGTAAAACAATCATGTCAAATATTGTGGCGCGTTCTTTACCTGGATGCGGGCGCAAAACTCGTCCGCGTCGTTGGATAAATTGGCGAGGATTACCGGAACTTGCCAAAATTACAGCAGTTTGAATTGCTGGAATATCTACCCCTTCATCCAAACAGCGAATTGCCACTAACCCCTGCAATTCACCACTTTCAAATTGACGACGCAATACTTCCCGTTCTTGTAATGACGTTTGTGCGGTGTAGGTGCTTACTCTGTAACCCAGTTCTACCCCCAAAATTTTGGCAACAGCTTGAAGTTGATGCAAGCTAGAACGTTGCCCTATTTCTTGGGAAGCATCACTACAGTAAAAGAGAGTATGAGATGTTTCGCGGCGATTTGCCATTAATTCTCGCAAAGCATTTAATTTATTTTCTGCTGCGCCAATTAACCTAGCTCTTTGCATTAATAAAGGCTTTAAATCTTCGTTATCTTCTAAGTCACCTATTTCTATATTTTCTCGTTCCCGATATAGCAATGCTCTGCCAATTTTTTGCGTTAATTTTGCGTAAGCACGACTTTCAACCTCCGTTAACTCTACTAAAATTGGGTAGTAAAGATAATGTACTAAAGCGCCTTGACTAATAGCATCTTTTAAAGTTAGTTCTGGTTGAAGTACTGAGCCAAAATAATCAAATAATGATTGAGTTCCAGCTTCATCAAAATACCTTTCTGGTGTAGCAGACAATGCCAGCCGCAAGCCCACAAATCGGGGTAAACTTTCTTCTAACTTAGATGCCCCTAAGTTATGAGCTTCATCGCCGATAATTAAAGTTTTTTCGGGAAAATATTTAAGTTGAGACTGAAATCCATCTCCAATTAAAGTAGAGTTGGTAGTGATGACTGTCAAAAATGCTTGTGAACCAGAATGTACATTATAAAGTTGACTAGAAAGCTGACTTTGCCAGGTGTTTACATTTTCAAAAGCTAAAATGGGCTGCAAATTAAATTTTTCACATTCTCGCGCCCACTGAGTCACAAGATGACGGTAAGGACATACTATTAGCAACGCTTGCAAGTTAATTTGTTTGTATAATTCACAAGCAACGGAAAGTGCCGTAATTGTCTTACCGCTACCTGTAGCCATTTTCAATGTACCTCTGCCATTGTTAGCAAACCAATTATTTATAGCTTGGCGCTGATATTGCCGTAATTGCAGAGATGCTGGCATCCACGGGCATCCAGGTAATGGCTGCTGGGTTTGATAACTGCCTTTGCTCTCGCCTGCAAAAGGTAATTTGAGACGATATTGCTGTGGGAGTTTTTCCCCTACAGCCTTTTGGGAGGTAAGCAGTTGCTTGACTCGATACTGCGTTAGATACATTGATACTAAACAGGGATTGGTGAGTGGGGAATGGAACAAGAGTGGGGGATGGGGAGACAAGGAATTGAGGGAGTTGAGGAAGTGATAAGAGTAAATTCTTCCCCATCTTCTCTATCTCCCTCATCTGTTCCTCTTCTCCTACTCTCATCTCTACTCCCCATTCCCCATTCCTTAGTCGTAACTGCGCCAGACTGCAATTAGGGAACCTTGAACTTGCACCTGTATAGCAGGTACTTCAATAGGATTGTACTTGGGGTTAGCAGGTTTGAGGGTAACGCGATCGCCTTGACGATAAAATCGCTTGAGTGTGGTACCATATCCGTCTACTCTGGCGGCAACAATCGTACCATTTTTGAGTTGATCTGGTTCTGGCACTGGACGTAACAATACCAAATCTCCATCAACGATAGAATCTTCAATCATGCTATCCCCCGCTACCCGCAAAGCATAAGTTTGGGAAGGTAGGGAAAAATTAGAAAAGTCTAGATGCTCGACAGCATCGGTGAAGGGTTCAATTAAACCACCAGCAGCAATTGTACCTAAAATCGGTACACCTTGTTTTAAGGAACGCAAAATTCTAATCGTGCGTGCCTTTCCTTCATTCCATTCTATATATCCTTTAGTTCGTAAATGTTCCAAACGACTTTGAATTGGCGCTGGCGACTTTAAATTCATCGCCTGCATCATCTGCCGAATTGAAGGCGAATGTTGATGTTCTCGAATATATTCTGCCAGCCATTCGTAAAGTTCTCTTTGCGCTTCCGTTAGTCTTTCCATATATTTATAGGGAGGAAAATACAAATGTCCCTAGAACATTAGTACTACAAAAAACATCCCAATGGAAAGTAAAAATTTAAAAGTTAAAGGAAAATACTTTTGATTTGAGAAGGCTAAAGGATGAAATATTTTATTCATTCAAACTTCAGCCTTAAGTTGTTTACTCTGCTTCCAAAATACTAGCAAGTAATGCCTTCTGAACGTGCATCCGATTCTCCGCTTGATCCCAAACTCGTGAGTGGGAACCTTCCATGACGTCATCGGTAATTTCTTCGCCACGATGGGCTGGTAAGCAATGTAGAACAATCGCTTCTGAATCAGCAAGGCTCAACAGATGTTCATTGATTTGATAGGGTTGGAAGATAGGCATCCGGTCATCTGCTTCTGCTTCTTGCCCCATACTTGCCCAAACATCAGTATAAAGTACATTTGCACCTTTTGCTGCTGCTTCGGCGTCGTGAGTGAGAATTACTTGTGTTTTATTATTTGCGATCGCTCTTGCTTTTGCAACAATTTCTGTGCTTGGCTCAAATCCATTGGGCGTGGCTACTCTAACGTTCATTCCCACCAAAGCACAACCCAGCATTAAGGAATTGGCGACGTTATTGCCATCGCCTACATAAGTCAAGGTTAATCCAGCAAAAGAGCCAAAAGTTTCTTGAACTGTCAATAAATCTGCTAAAACCTGACAGGGATGCTCCAAATCGGTGAGAGCATTAATTACAGGGATTTTGGCATAATCAGCAAAAATTTCTAACTCTTGCTGGGCAAAAGTGCGAATTGCCAAAATATCTAAATATCTATCTAGAACCCGCGCTGTATCTTGCACTGGTTCACCGCGACTTACTTGTGTCACATTAGGATTCAAGTCTATTACCTGTCCACCCAGTTGGTACATCGCGACAGTAAAACTCACTCGTGTTCTAGTGGAAGCTTTAGAAAATAACAGCCCCAAAACTTTATTACACCGTAACCTCAACTGTTGAGATTTTAACTGAGTTGCCATTTGCAGGAGTTCTTGAACCTCTTGAGAACTGAGGTCTGCTAGACTTAATAAATCTCGTCCGCTCAACGCTGCCATGCTTCTAATGTGTAAAGAAAAATGTTATCTTTAGCTTTCTGTACGCAGCTGTGCAAAAAGTAGTGCCTTAAAACTGTACCAAATATTTTTGTGTCTATCCTAAAGTGTCAGGTGGCTTTGACTTATAAATGAGATTAGGAATTTTGAGAATGGTATAAATCATCTTTTTTGGTATTTTTAATTACATTTTGCTAAAAATTCAGTGATTTAAAAAAATCAACAATTTTAGAATCGAAGATATTTTTTGTATATTATATTTACAACTAGCTTTTTTGAGCTATAATTACTAATCGGTGCAATCTTTAAGAGCATTATTGTTCTTGAAGATTCACCTCTACCGAAGTTCTGCCAGCATAGCACAGTGGTAGTGCATCCGACTTGTAATCGGAAGGCCCTCGGTTCAAATCCGAGTGCTGGCTTACCAGTAGGAGTGGGTTTCTAAACCCACTCCTACATCAATTATGAGTATTTTCGAGAATTGGCGAATGAAAACTGATGAATGCAATATTGTGCCGAATTACCTGAAAATATTCTTTATCGTGCCTCAGTTTTATTTCTCTTAACGAAGTGGATTTTGGGAGCAGATTGTAAGTTAATAGAGTAATGCCTTCTGAACTATCCACTTGTAATGGAGAGCCACTGGGTTTGGGGATTTCCCACGTTGTAGCACGTGGCATGACAGTGGATAATGTACGCTTGTTGAAATGCCCATTCTTTCAAATTCAAAAAACCCGTCAGATAACTAACGGGTTTAGTTTTGGTGCATTGACTGCCTTGCCACTGTCGAGTTAACTGAACAAAGTGTTTTGCTTATTTGTGTCGTTGGCAGTAGCGCCACCTAAAGTGAGCAGTACTGTCAGTCAACGCCAAGATAACACCATTAAGTAATTTAGTGATTTGACAAAATTGGTGCATTTGAGATTAAGTTCCCACGCTTGCCCAGGAGTCGTTAATAGTCCTTAGAAAATTTTCGCAAGGTTACTTAATCGTTCATAAACAGGGATCAGGCGATCGCCGTGTATCTCCACTGAAGCATGAGGATAGTTACGAATAGCTCCGAGTAAGGTAACTTCACCACTTTGACTAATAGATGCACTCAAGGCGGAATGTAGTGCTTGCTTGTCTAATGGTTTATCAGGAGGACGAACTACCTCACCAACTTGACTGACCAAAATTGGCCCTGCCCAGCTGGACATGACGCTATTTAAAAAGCCAGGATCGGCCTTGATTCCTGCCGTCAGAGCCTTTCGAGCTAATGCAGGGTCTTGTTTGGCGGTTTGCAGATAAGCTTTTAGTATGGGGGTAGTCTTGCCAGTTTCTACAAATTGAGTTAATTCTTTAACAGAGACTGGCCCCCGAAAATTACCATACTTTAAAACTACCTGTTCAGCAGCGTTAGCATTAGTACTTGAGAGTAAAACACTAGCGCCCACTCCTAAAGCTACTGTCTTACTAAGCAATGTCGTAAATTTCCATCCGCTTAGTCGATTCAGAAGTAGAAAAATTTGCATTTTAACCAACTCCCTGGTAGTGCAAAGCGCACATGGGCAAAAATCCCCAAGTGTTATTTAACTATTCGAGAAAGCATATCTACCAGGTTAGCTAAATTAATTTGGTTTGCGAGATTTTCTTAAATTGTCACTCCTTCCAATTCCTCATCTGTTAACTCATATAAATCGCGTAACTTTTGTAACTTATCCTCACTCGCTTGCCAAAAACCGCGCCCGTGCGCTTCTAACATTCTTCCCACAATATTCCGGAACGCTTCCGGGTTTGTCTTGCGCAACCTCTCTGCCATTTCTGGATCTAAAGCATACGTATCTGCTGCCTGGTCGTATACCCAATTATCAGTAAAATCCGCAGTTCCACCCCAACCGATTAATGCCGTCATCCGTTGAGAAATTTCAAAAGCACCACCAGAGCCTTGGGTTGCCATTGCTTCTGCCCATTTGGGATTCAGCAACTTGGTACGATACTCCATCCGCAGCAAATCATCTAACTTGCGGGGTGTAGTATCTTTCGAGAAACTTTCCACAAAGTTGGCTGTGACTTTTTTGCCGCGAACTTTTTCTGCCGCTTTCTTCAAACCACCTGTATTGGCGTAATACTCCTGAATATCGGTTAAACCGTATTCTACCGAGTCAATTTCTTGGACAATGCGATCGCACTTTTGCAACAATGTTTTTAGTACTTCTGGTCTAGCTTGTCCCTTATCTTGCCTACCGTAACTAAAAGCATTGCGACTTTGCCAAGTATTGCCCAACTCATCACCAGATTCCCAGTTACCATCATTGACGCGATCGTTTACCAAAGAACCAAAATCACCCGCCGGATTAGAAAACAATCTTGCCGATACATTTTCCACCCCTTGCGCCTTCAAAGCTAAAGCGTGTTTTCTAATAAAATTCTGCTCCTCTGGTTCATCCGCCTGGGCTGCTCGTTGAAACAAATCATCCAACAACTCAATCACATTCACAAAACTATCGCGGAAAATTCCCGACAAATTTGCCAACACATCAATACGAGGATGTCCCACTTCTGCCAAAGGTTTTAATTCATACCGAACAATTCTTCCTGTACCTTCCTTCACAGGTTCAGCACCAACCAACTCCATCAGAATACCGAGAGACTCACCCTTAGTTTTAATCGCATCCAATCCCCATAGCATTACCGCTACAGTTTCCGGATAATCACCGTGTTCTTCCAGATGTTGAGAGATAATTTTTTGACCAATTTCTTGACCCCGTGCATACGCTGCCGGAGAAGGCATTCTATAAGGATCTAAGGCATGAATATTCCTACCCGTAGGCAACACACCAGCCCCATCCCGTAACAAATCGCCACCAGGCGCAGGCGGAACATACTCTCCATTTAATCCACGTAATAGATTTGTTAATTCATCTGTAGTTTGCATTAACAACTGCTGAATTTCCAATTCATCTTCTTTGCGTCTTTGCGGTTCATTTTCAAAATAAGCTTCCAAATACGCCGCCATCTCCTCCTGATTCGGTGCTTCACCCAAGGTATGCAATCCAGAAGAAAACAGGCGAGTTTCTAGAACTTGCAAATACTCATACAAATTCACCAAATAATCATTAAAAGCATGAGCACTAAACATCCTGATATTTTCCGGAGTAAAAGGAATGCCCAAACGTTTAGCATCCTCAAATGGACAATCGGCATCTAATCCAGCATCAACAATCTTTTTACAAATAGCTTCTTTTAAAAGATAATTTTTTTTTGGATCTTCTCGATACTCTGAGATTAAATCCCGTAGCGCCACTAATTCTTTATACAAACCTGCTCGACCATAGGGTGGTACATTGTGGGAAATTAACACCCCGTAACCACGACGCTTCGCCAAAATCGATTCAGAAGGATTATTTGCCGCATATATATATAAATTAGGCAAGTCTCCCAACAAAATATCAGACCAAGAATAACCTGTATTTCCCAAAGGCGAACCCGGCAACCATTCTACCGTGCCGTGCATACCAAAGTGAACTACAGCATCAGCTTGAAACTCATTTTGCAACCATTTGTAGAAAGCAGCGTATTGGGGATGGGGAGTTAAATCTCGCTCAAACATCAAGCGCATCGGATCGCCTTGGATGCCCAATGGCGGCTGCACACCTATCCAGATGTTTCCCAGCTGCACACCACCAATGTGAAATTCATCGGCATAGGTTTTAATCCCAGTACCGGTAAGAGATTGCCATTGCTTTTCAATGCGCGAGGTGCGGAGATATCCTAGCCATTTTTCGAGGGTGCGGACATTTACTGACGCGGGGAAGGTTTCTGTCTGTGCGTCATTTAAAGCTTCATCCGCTTCTTTGACTGCACGAATCAACTCTTCCCCATCTTCAGGCAAATCAGCGATCGCGTAGCCTTGCTCTTTGAGTGCCTGGAGGAATTTCAAGAGACTGCGCGGTACATTCAACAATGCAGCTGTTCCCACCGCACCGTAACCAGGGGGAAATCCATAGAGGATAATCGCTATTTTTCTTTCATTGACAGGTTTGCGTCGCAGGTTAATCCAGGTTTTTACTCTGCCAATTAAGCGTTGTACCCGTTCTGGAACTAAATAAATGTTTTCTCCTACCAAGCCACCAAGGGGAACAGTGTCAATTGCGCCATCTAGTTCAGGCAAAGCGTATAAAACGACACTTTGCAGTCCACCAATTCCTTGACGCGTCCAAGAGTAGATGTCTTGAATTAAAAGAGGTGCAGCAATAATATACGGAACATTCTTAGCAGAGAGGATACGTTTTGCTACTTCTACTTGCCGTCCCGCTTCCATAGAACCAGCAGGCCCCCCGACTAAGGGAAAACCAATAGTTGAGACGATCGCATCAACTTTCACTGCCTCATTGGCAAGAGAGGCAATTTCTACATTCCCTAGTTTACGTTGTTGCATTTCGTAGTCGCTTGTCATCCAGTCACGGACAGCAACGTGTCCTTCTACACCATTAATGAAAATAGGTAAGGGGATTAGCCCAGCTTCCTCAAAACGGCGGATTAGCTGATTAATGTAGGGTTGTTTGGTGATGACGTGCTTGCGGTAGAGGAGAATGCCAATAACTGGGTTTGACCTCACCCCCTCCCCTCTCCTTATTAAGGAGAGGGGTGCCGTAGGCGGGGTGATGTTCTTGGAAACTTGGCTTTGATACCACTCCAAATACTCACGTGGCGATGCAAAAAACCCTTGATAATCGGGATGAAGTAATCCCATGTTGGGGGTTTCAACAGGCGGGGGAATATCACCGACTTTTAAACCTAAATATTTTTCTGCCAGTGTCCAGAATAGTGCAGCTACATTTTCCGGCCCACCGGCGTTCCAGTAACCATAAATAACTAGCCAGTTGCGTAAGTCTTGAACTTTTTGCACTGGCACAAATTTTAAGAGTTTTGGCCCTATCTTTAAAAAACTTATATAACCTGCAAGTCTATCTTCTTCTCGCCCTTGACTGAATTTATCAAGGATAAATTTCACGGGTTTGGGCATTCCTTTAGGTTTATCACCAATACTAAAGGCTCCCAGTTTGGTGAAACTCATCAATTCCAATGCTGACTCGAAGACAAGACGAGTGGGAATATTAGCAAGACGATCGCGCAACCACAACACCTGATCGTAGTCAAATATTAAGCTGCCAAAAAATACGTCAGCACCACTCAGTGCTGCTTCTACTTCAGCCCGCTTACTGGTAATATCGCGATCGCTAAATACCCGAATATCCAACTCCGGACAACTAGCGATCGCCAAATCAGCCGCTTTTCGATACAAGTCGGCGTTGAAAGATTCAAATCCTGCAATCAAGACGATACGTTTCATGTCTCAGAGCTAAGAAATATTTCTTCATCTTGATTTTAATTGACGTTATTGCTAATCGCTAATTGCTAATGGTGAAGTAGTGCGTTGCGGAGCCAGTGCGCCCTTGCGGAGCCAGTGCGGTGGTGAGCCAGCGCGCCCTTGCGGCTTTGCCGACTTGTAGCGACTGGCGAAAGGGTTCCCCGGCATAAAGGAGCCAGTGCGTTGCGCGGGTTAAGCGCGTTGTAGACGCCCAGAGGGCGGCTTCCCGCAGGGTAGCACCTGGCGTCACCTGGCGTCGGGTTAAGCGCGTTGTAGACGCCCAGAGGGCGGCTTCCCGCAGGGTATAAGCGCGTTGTAGCAACTGCTGAACCCGAAGGGCTAATAGCTTTTGCTGGAGGGGCGAACTGTGAGGTGCTTGTTTTAACAATATATTAACTATGTATTTACAATGACTTGACCCAAAGAGTAGAATAGAACGCCTCTTTTCTGGCTAATAAGTGAGGGAGAATCCAATGAGATATGGAATAGACATCGGGCATAATTGTCCTCCAGATACTGGAGCCAGAGGGATAAAATTTGAAGATAATTTGACTCTTGATGTTGGTAATCGAGTAATAGCAAAGTTAAAAGCATTAGGGCATCAAGTTATTGAATGCAAACCAACAAGTGCCAGTACGGTAGGAGATTCTCTCAGAAAAAGATGTGCAAAGGCTAATGCCAGTAATATCGATGTTTTTGTATCCATTCATTTTAATGCTTTTAACCGTCAAGCTAATGGCACAGAAGTCTTTGCAGCTAGTGATGCAGGTAGAAAAATAGCTAAATCTGTATTAAATGAAATAGTCAAATTAGGCTTTTTTAATCGTGGTGTAAAGAATGGCAGTCACTTATACGTAGTTAAAAATACAGATATGACTGCAATTTTAGTCGAAGGGTGCTTTGTTGATTCGCAAAAAGATATGGCTCTATATAATCCAGAAGCTATGGCGAATGCGATCGTCAAAGGCTTAACTGGACAATTACCCGACAATACTCCTGTTGAGCCGGTAGAAGATGAAGAGCAAAATCCAGACGTCACAATCCAGAGACTACAAAAAGCTCTAAATCGACTGAAAATCACTGACAAAGATGGTAAACCTTTAGTAGAGGATGGAGCGAACGGCCCCAAAACGCGATCAGCTATAGAAAAATTCCAGAGAATTGTAGATATTCGGCAAACTGGAACCGCAGATCAAAATACATGGAATGCAATTAATCAAATACTGGCGAAACGAATAATTAGAGTCAATCACGCAGGTGGTGTTGCAATCAGATACTTGCAATATCGTCTAGCTGTTGATATGGATGGTGTCTATGGGCCACAAACGGAAGCAGCTGTAAAAAAATATCAACAGCAAAATGGATTGACTGCTGATGGAATTATTGGCCCCATCACATGGCAGAAATTAATTGGTTAGTTATTGGTCATTCATTGGTTATTAGTCCCTCGTCATGACTAATGACTCTTTCCATAAGTCCTTTAAAATCATTGTTCTCATAAAGAGAGTAGCCTAAATTCTATCTTATGGAGCAGGACAGACGGCTCATAAAGCGCTAAACTTTCCTCTGTCGCAGTTATGTAAACCATCAAAGGTCAAGCATTTAGACCTATAATGACAGTATTTTGAATGGCTTAAAAGGGTAGAATCTAAAAAACTTCACTTTTTACTATGTGGTAGAACCCTGGTATGAAAAAAAGTAGACTCTTATCTCTAGAAAGACTCTTTTACCAAGATAATTGGTACAGCTTGTTGAAACTTTCATAGAAATACTCAATCACTAACTAAACTCTAATTGGAATTGAGAATTGGTGGTTTGTTTAGAATTTATTGAGAAAAGTTCCTTTTAAACAATCTTTGGTATTAGAACTTTGTTGCATTACTCAAACAGTATTCAAGTTGGAGATAAAGTTTTAATCCTGCTTCCAGAGTATGTAGCCGGAAAAGTAGGAGTAATCTGGGGCTTGGAAAAACTCTCAGGTGGGCAAATGAGTGGACGTTGGCTTATTCAAATAGACTCTGACGATATTTTAGTCTCGTTAAACCAAGATGAATTTAAGGTTTTGAGTCAGAGCAAAGAATCCCATCATCCCTAATTTTAGTTACTTTTTATGGATAGATACGGTTGAACCACCCATTGCCAAAACTGATCGCTTACTACTTAACACTAGAAATCACGCGATCGCCTTTTAGACACATAGTGAAAAAAGCTCTCCGACTCTTTGAATAAGTTGGGGAGCTATGTCTTTAAATTTGACAATGGCAATATTACTGCTTTGGCTGAAGTGCGATCGCCTCAACAATAGTTAATAGCAACATATGTATAATTTAGTACGCAATTTCCCAAGCTAATTTTTAAGTTTTTACGAAATTTTTATATACATTGCTTTTAATAGTAGACTTACCTAGATTTTATCTTAGAGAAAGAATACTGTAATTTTGCTGAAGTTTTAGTATTTTTTAATAGTTACAGTATCAGTAAGTGTTGACTAATGGATATGGGACAACCTCTTTCCAGTCAAATGATTTGCTAATGCTTTACCACCTGACGTTAACCTCTAGCTTGATATTGGCAAGTACTTTAGCTGTTGATCGCTCTGTATTAGCTCAAAGTGTTGATGTTCCCTTTAGCGGTACTGTTCCAGTTCAGGCTACCTTTAGTACTCCTATCCCTGGTAGTACAGAACCAACCATTCCCACCAATTCTAGTGGAGCTCCGACAAAGTTGGAATCACACACACCTGCCACTATTAGTGTGCAAACTAGCACACCTGCCACAATCATAGTTTCGCCTCCCCGCTTTGTATCTGGGACAACCCCCGATCCAGTTGGGACAACATATGTTGGGTTTCTGAAATTTGGTTCAACTAGCGTGAGCAGCAATGTTGGCGGTGGGAGTACTACTTTACCTGAGGGTAGTACCAATTTAGAGGTGGCTATGTTGGTTGAACGCCCGGATGGTTTTACACCAGGAACTTACACTTACGTAGTCACCTTAACTGTGACTCCATAATTAATTTTCCTGTTGATCAAAAGATTTACCTCGTTATTTTAGGAAATTGTGCATATGATTCGTCGTTCTTTATTAACTGCTGCTTTGATACTTGTGGGTAGCGTTGCTCTTGCTCCCAAAACAATGGCTCAAACTGTTGATGTTCCTTTTACTGGAACTGTTGGTGGTGCTTGTAATTTTGATCAAGTTACACCCGGTAGTTTGGGAATGAATCAGCCATCTAATCCAACAGCATTAGCTGGTGGCTTTACTGGAGGAGCATTCGGTCAAGTTTCTGTTACTTGTAATGCTCCTTCTCAGCTAACAGTATCACAACCTGTACAAACTGGAGGTCCTACCTTTACTCCCATGTTTGCAGACGCATTTGTGAACTCATCATCTGGCTCAACTTTTGCCAACGGTGGTTCTCCCATGATGCTCCCAGTTGGTAGTCCAACAATGCTAAACGTGGATATGTATGTAGACAAAGGTAGCCCTCTGACTCCTGGTACTTATGACTACAAAGTGACATTAACCGTGACGCCGTAACAGTTTTGTAAGTTGAGTTTTAGCATCAAAAATCTAAAATCCAAAATGGTATCAGTAGGGTGGGCATTGCCTACTCTACTATGTTATTTTTAATACCTAAATTGTAGTAGCTCATGATTTTATTAAAAATACAGTCACGTTCAAAAAAATTCTAAATGATTTCTCACTTGGTCTTATTTTCATTTCTTATAGTAACGATTACTATAGTTATAGCGCCCAAAACTTACGCTCAAAGTACCGATACTTGTACTTTTTCTCAAATTTCCTCTGGTGAGTTAGTAGGTGATGGTGGAACTTTGCCAACTCAGTTAGTTAGTTTTAGCACTGCTGGCGGCTCTCCTACGCAAATTTCTGTTAACTGTAAAGAGCCTGTTAGTCTAAGTGTATCTGAGCCGATTCAGATTGCCGGGCCAGCTTTCCAGCCTGTATCTTCCCTTGTGACAGTAGAAACTGCAAACGGTGGTTCAACTAATTCTCGTAGTGGTTCGCCATTATCTTTACCTGTAGGAACCACTCCTGTTGTCATAAATTTATTTGTTGATAAAGGAAGTTTGCTTGCTCCTGGGAACTATAGATACGGAATTAAATTTACAATTGTGCCGTAATGAATATGGTTCGTAATACTTGGCTGTTGAAAGCTGTTTTTGGGGCTTGTTTCTCTAGCCTAATTCTGTTTTCCGGTAAAGCTTCTGCACAAATGAGCGTTTCTCCGTTAGTCATTGAAGCTAAAGCTGATCGCGGACAAGCCCAGAGTATAATCACAATCACAAATACTAGCAATACCCCCTCTCGCGTGCGTGTCTACGCCGAACCTTTCACTTATAGCCGAGATACAGGATTTCAAACTCTGCCTACCAGCAGTGCCAATAATCTTACTCCATATCTGCAATTCTCACCGCGTGAATTAACTATTAAACCAGGAGAAAGTCGACGGGTACGTTTGATCGGTAGATTAGCCCCCAATCTTGCTGAAGGTGAATATCGAGCTGTTGTGTTCAACGAAACTCTGAATGAGTCTAAGGATAGTGCTGGCAATAATGTTACTTTGGCAACACGCATCGGTGTGACTTTCTATGTCCGTAAAGGTAATCTTGCTCCGAAATTAGCGGTAGATAATGCTAGTTTCAATACACGGCAAAAGCAAATTCAGCTATTAGTTCGCAACAGTGGTAAAGCTACTGTTCGTCCCAGCATCAATTGGATTTTACGTCGTGGAGGAACCGTTGTTAAAACTGGTAAAGTAGATGCGACTGCTGTTGTTGCCGAAAGCGATCGCAACTTATTATTTAATTATCCTGGCAAAGAAAATCTTACACCCGGTCAATATCAACTTAGTGGTGAGTTGTTATGGGGTGAGGATAGCAACAAAAGTAAGCTCCCATTTAATGTAAATTTGACGATTCCAAAATCCACTACTGCCTCAGAAAAGAAATAATTTTTGTTATAAATATTACACTAAAGTATAAGTTTCACAGTGGAATTTGGGAATAATAAACCTACAAAGACGTTGATATTTAACGTCTTTTTATGTGTTTATACTTAGTTTTGTAATATTATGCTAAAGAAATCACTGGTAGTTAGTAGTTGCTTGCTAGCAGCGATCGCTTTGAGGTGGCAAATAATTATCACACCAGCAACAGCCAATACTCCTGTTATCACTTCCGAAACCCAAAAAAACTCAAATGAATCCAACCTCATCACTGTAGGTATAACTGTGGGTAAACGGAATATGATCCCCAGTATGTTGGTGCGGGGAAAAGAAAATGGAACCGAAGCAATTGATTTTGAAAATTGGCTTTTGCCCTATGAAGCAGTAATTAAAGCATTAAAATTAAATGTTACTACTTTAGCAGATGGTCAATTGGAAGTGCGATCATCTGGAGTTGTTACGCGTATCGATCCGAAAAAACTTCGCACTGATTCAGAATTAGGGTTAGTATTTTCGATTGCAGATTTACAAACACTGTTTGGGGTAGCAGGGAAATTTGATATTCAAGAATACGCTATTGTCTTGGAAATACCTTGGCTAAACCAATCCAGCCAGCAAGCCGAATTAACAGATACTCCCATAGTTTTAGAAGGATTGCCACATTTCAAACCAGGGAGTTTGAACATAGCAGCAGTTGAACAAAAAGTTAATGCTAGCAGTACCACTAGTTCCTCAACCAATTATCGAGGAGATTTTCTTGCTGTTGGTACAGTTGCAGGTGGTTCATGGTTTACTCGTGTCAATCAACAAGACTTACAAAATCAGCAAACCTGGAATATTGCAGAGGCAGAATTTCTGCGACAAACCAACCGAACAGATTATTTTGTTGGTTCCCATCCAACTTTTTGGCAAAGTCAGGAATCTGGGAATTACTGGGGTTTTACCTTCATTGAACGCCAAGGTTTTGTTCCTACTCAACCCTTTGGGGGTGGTTTATCAGATCCGCGCCAACGTTTGCAAGCAGCCCAAATTGGACGCACAATTACTGGTGAAGCAAAACCAGGTACTTTAGTGCGGTTAATGCCAGCTTTTGGTGACAGGGTAATTACCGAAGTTTTGGTAGATTCTTCCGGCATTTACCGTTTTGAGAACATCAAAAGTGATAATCAATTCTTTGGTGGTAACTATCGTGTCTTACTTTATCCCGAAGGACGACTGACAGCACAACCCGAAATTCGGGAAGCGACATTTTCTACAGTCTTAGGACAAATTCCCGCAGGTGCTTTCGCCTGGGTTGGTTCTGGTGGGTGGGAACGGAAATTCGCTGGAAATGAAAGTTTTTTGGGTGAATTCTCTGAGTTTCGAGGTGGAATAGCTGGACGTTTTGGTTTATCAGAAAACTTAACAGTAGGGGTAGGGGGAGTGTATGACGAATCTTTGCAAGGATTAGCAGAAGTATTTTATCGTCCGACAAATTTTCCTGTACAGGTAGCAGTTTCAGCACTTGGAGGCAGTGAATTTGATGTAATTGCAGACATTCGTTATGAGCCATCTTCTAAGTTTAGTGCCGTATTTACGAACGATTTTCTTTCTAATCGTTTTAACGTTAATTGGAATTTGTTTTCTGGTTTTAGCTTATTTGCCACTACTGACAGTCGCGATGCTACTGCCGGTGGGGTACAACTTAACTTTAGCGGTAAAAATTTCTTTACCTTTGCCCGTACTAGCTTAGATACAGAAAATCACTTGCGCTGGAACTTATTGCAACGTCTCGGCAAGATGGAACTGAACCAGCAGGGCAGTGAGATTGGTACTTTTTCGGAATTAAGCTACAACTTCTCTCAAGGTGGTATTACCGGAAATTCACTGCTTTTAAATTACGAAACTCGCAATCTCAATGACGATGATAATTTGCTTTCCTTGGGTTGGCGATATCGTTCCCCACAACGGGTAATTGATGGTAATTATCTGTGGGAAGCGCAACTAGGCTATGGAATTGGTTCTCAAGGTAATGGCATTGTCGCCTTTGTTGGAACAACAGTACTACCAGGCATGATGGTGCGGGGGCGTTATCAAGGTATTTCCCTGACTTCCGATCAACCAACTTTCAGTATTGATTTAGTGTCTAACTTGAACTTGCAAGGTGGTATTGCACCAGGGGATATGCGTTCTAACTACTTCCGTACCCAAGGTGGTTTGTTGATTCAGCCCTTTTTTGATCGCAACAATAACGGTAAACATGATGCAGGCGAAAAAGTTTATACAGATAATTTGGGGACAATGTTGGTAGTGAATAACAAACCAATTCAGTCTTGGCAACCAGATATAAAAGGCGATCGCGCTTATGTACGTCTTGCACCAGGAGCATATCGCCTGGATCTCGATCCTGCTGGCTTCCCACCTGATTGGCAAACTGCTACTGATTCCTTAGCTATTGATGTAGTTGCTGGTAGTTACACTCCTGTCATGATACCGCTCATCCGCTCCTACACTCGCTCTGGAGTTGTTACAGATATCCAAGGTAATGCTGTTGCTGGTGCCAGACTAGAAGCTATGGAAGCAGATACAGGCAAACGAAAATTTTCTTTTACTAACAGTGCGGGAGTGTATTATCTGGAAGGTTTACAACAAGGTGACTACGAATTGCTAATTAACGGTAAATTAGCTGGGAGTTTAAAACTTGAAGACTCTTCAGAAGCATTCCAAGAGTTGAATTTTAAGCAACCATAAAAAATTTTTCATCGGTTCGGTAAATCCCCTTTCTTAGGTTCCTCTTCCTGGGAACTTCCCGCAATAAGTGTTAAATCCAAAATGGTATTACTCATGTTAACTTTGTCGCTGTTTCAAAAAATGAGGCAACTAACATAGAAAAAGCATGCAAATACCAAATCGTCTATGCAAAAATACCAAACTTTACTCCGGGTTCGACATTATGAGATGGATACTCTCGGACACGTCAACAATGCAGTTTACCAAAACTACTTAGAACAAGCTGCCATTGAACATTCAGAACACTTGGGCATTACTTTCGATGTCTACCGGGAATTGGGGGGCGCATTTGTGATGCGGCGGGTAGAAATTGACTATCTACGTCCATCTGTAGCAGGTGATACCTTGGAAATTACTACTTGGTTGCAGCAAATGCGCGGTACTCGTGCTGTACGACGCTACGAAATTCGCAAACAAAACCAGGAAGATTTATTAGTAACAGCAGAGGCTTTATGGGTATGGGTAGACGTTAAATCAATGCGCCCGCGCCCAATTCCCAATTTGTTACTAAATAAATTTATGCAAGTGCAACACTCAGGTGTAACTATTAGTTAGCAATTGAAAATTCCCACACCCAACAAACGCTGATCTCATATGGTTATTAAGTAGGTGGGTGGGAAAATTTATCGCTAGGGTAAGGCAGCTATGCTGGAGGCAGAGGAGGCAGTGCGCCCTTGCGGGTTAAGCGCGTTGTAGACGCCCTCCGGGCGGCTTCCCGCAGGGTAGCACCTAGCGTCACCTGGCGCCGGGTTAAGCGCGTCGAGTGCGACTGCACAGAGACTGCACAGAGGCAGAAGGGAAGAGGGTTTTAAGCTGATTCATTGTTCTTTACATAGTTGGCTTTATTTGTGCCTACCCACTTACTTTTTCTGTGTGCTGATGACGCTGATAGTTACAATTTTATAGATCTAAAAAAATAGAGCTTTTTTAAAGTGGTATTTTACTAATATGTAAATTTTATACAAAGGTAAGCTGTTAAATGTAGAATTTGCAAGATATAAATTTATAGAAACTGCTGGTCACCTTTCGCAAATCAATTTAAATTTTAAAATCAAAGCTATGGAACCAAGTCAGCACGAACAGCGCCAAGCTGCTGCTAAAGATTTTCAGCAATCCCTTGGGGAGCTACAGCATATTTTGCAAGAAAAGTCAGCAGAAGAAGAGGAAATACCAAAATTGCCAGATGATAGTATTAATGATGACCAATTCGCTGAAAATGCCTCGGTAATTGATTTAGCTGCTTGGGAAGACGCAGTTGCTGATATTGAGCAGTATTTACAAGAGAAGGAAAAAGCTGATAGTTAATAGTCATTGGTCATTTGTCATTAGTTATTAGTTGTTTTCCCCATCTCCCTTTGTCCCGTGTCCCGGTGTTACGTGTCCCTTATCCCCTGTTCCCTGTTCCCTCTCTTTTCTGCCGTTGTGCCTCATACAACATTAATGCAGCGGTGATCGCTACATTCAACGACTCTACCCCAGGGCTGAGGGGTATTTTTACTTGTAAATCTGCCATCGCCGCTAATTCTGCCGACAATCCAGCGCCTTCATTTCCCAATAAAATTAGACTTGGTTTACGCCAGTCTATTTCCCAGTAAGTTAAAGTTGCGCTGGGCAAAGTTGCGATCGCTTGCATTCCCGCTTGCTTGGCTTGCTGTAGTATTGTTCTTAAATCTGGGGTTACCGCCATTGGTAGACGAAACCACTGTCCGGCTGTAGCACGCAATACTTTAGGATTGTCTAAATCTACACTATCTTCACTTAGCCACAATCCAGATGCACCAGCCGCAGCTGCTGTGCGAATGATAGTACCCAAGTTACCCGGATCTTGAACTGTTTCTAAAGCCAGTACCAAACCAGTAAACAATACTTGAGGAAGGCGATCGCCTTGTTTTGCCGTTGCTACTATCCCATCTGGATTTACTGTAGTAGCGAGCGCTGCCATTACTTCTTCGCTCACAATTTCTGTGCGATCGCATCTTTCCTGAACTTCTTGCCATAGCTGGGGATGAGCTGTTTGCCATTGTGGAGTACAACAAGCTACAACCAATGGATAATTCACTGCATAGGCTTCTTGCAATAAATGCGTACCCTCCAATAAAAACAACTGCTGTTTGTGGCGTTCTTTTGCAGAATGGAGTTTTCTAATTTGTTTAACTAAAGGATTCTGTAAACTAGTTAACATCAAAAAAAGTTATGAATTATGGATGCTAAATTATGAATTATAAGGACTTTCATAATTCATACTTCATAATCTAGATGTAAATGCGGAACCCGGGACTTGAACCCGGAAGCCTTGCGGCACTAGAACCTGAATCTAGCGCGTCTGCCAATTCCGCCAGTTCCGCTAGCGTGACATTTTATTGACCGTTCTCTATTGTCGCTTAAATTTCTCATGGCGTCAAGCAATGATTCCATGTTTGTCAATTAGAGAACTTTCACTTTTGTTCCTAGTCCCCAGTCACGAATCCCTCATCTCCTTTACTGAGTATTGACTTTTGCTAAAGCCAGATAAGGTGTATCAGTCCTTTCTTATCTAAAAAAATCTATATACAACAAGGCTTTCACCAATTGGTAGTCTCTGTGCCATCTCAAAATACAGTATGGCGCTTACAGATGTAATGCAATAATGTAGACAAATTAAATCTTTACTGTAGAATCGAAACCAACTTAAATTTTGTAAATTTTATAGTTTTTCGGAGGAGCGGCTTATTAATTCTTCTAATGGCTTATCAGATGCCAAGTTATCACCTGTTGCAGACTCCTCAGTCTTGCAAATCTGGGGTGGGCATCGTTTGCAAGGTCATGTACAAATTAGCGGGGCAAAAAATTCAGCACTAGTAATTATGGCTGGAGCATTGCTCTGTTCAGGTGACTGCCGCATCCGTAATGTACCTTTATTGGTAGATGTAGAGCGGATGGGTCAAGTTTTATCAGCTTTAGGTGTCCGCTTGCAGCGAAATGGAGACATTTTAGATATTAATGCTAGCGACTTTACATCATCCAAGGCCCCCTATGAGCTAGTTACTCAGTTGCGGGCAAGTTTTTTTGCGATCGGCCCAATTTTGGCACGTTTAGGAGTGGCACAGATGCCGCTACCAGGTGGTTGTGCCATTGGAGCAAGACCAGTGGATCTTCATGTCCGGGGATTGCAAGCAATGGGAGCTGAGGTGCAAATTGAGCATGGTATTTGTAATGCTTATATACCTGGAAACAGCCGCCGACTTAGGGGAGCAAAAATTTATCTAGATATTCCGAGTGTAGGAGCCACAGAAACATTGATGATGGCTGCTACTCTGGCAGAAGGGGAAACCATTATCGAAAATGCAGCCCGCGAGCCAGAAGTAGTAGATTTAGCAAATTTCTGTATAGCAATGGGAGCGAAAATTCACGGTGCTGGAACAAGTAAAATTTCTATCATCGGCGTTCCCAAATTACACTCTACTGAATACAGTATTATTCCCGATCGCATCGAGGCAGGAACATTTTTAGTCGCAGCAGCCATCACCCGTTCAGAACTCACTCTCTCGCAAGTCGCACCAGATGCTTTGCTCCCAGTGATTGCCAAATTGGGGGATATAGGCGTTTGTGTAATTGAAGAATCACCAAACTGCTTACGAGTTCTCCCAGCCGAAAGACTCTTAGCAACAGATATTGAAACCATGCCTCATCCAGGCTTCCCTACAGATATGCAAGCGCCGTTTATGGCTTTGCTATCTATTGCAGAAGGCGATAGTCTGATTAACGAAACCGTTTTTGAGAACCGCTTGCGTCATGCTTCTGAGTTGAATCGTTTGGGAGCAGATATTCGTGTTAAAGGTAACACTGCCATTGTCCGAGGAGTGCCGATTTTATCTGGTGCGCCTGTCATTGGCACTGATTTGCGAGCAGCAGCAGCTTTAGTAGTGGCTGGTTTGGCAGCAAATGGCAAAACAACTATTCAAGGACTACGCTATTTGGATCGGGGTTATGATCGCCTCGATTTAAAATTGCAACAGTTAGGAGCAAAAATTAAGCGTACATCCATTCCTTTAGCAGATACAGAAGTCTCACCCTCTGCTGTTAACCCCGAACCAACAGTTACTCCTAAAAGGTAGACAAGAAAAACAAACCAAGTAGGAGCGGGTTTTGCTGATTATATGAACGGTTAAAATCGACGATTTATCTTCTCAACCCGCCCGTATAGAATGTAGTGGTTAATTGTTAATTGTTAATTGTTGTTTAGCTATTAGCCCTTCGGGTTCAGCAGTTGCTACAACGCGCTTAACCCGCAAGGGCGCACTGGCTCCGCAACGCACTGGCTCCGCAACGCACTGGTTCACCATTAGCGATTAGCTATTAACCACTAACAATCTTCTTTCGTTTGTTCTAGTTATACTAGCTTTGTAGGGATGATTTGTTGACCAAACCTACAAAACCGTCGTTTCCACCTTGCCTTGTCATGTTCTCCTCCAAGATTCCGCTGATTGGTCTAAAAGCAGACTCGTTTCGTCACCCCCTAGACTTAGAAGCAACTAAAGCGCTTAAGCAGATCCCTGGTATAGACGCAATCGTTAGGAGTCTGTTGGGGCCTGTGGCGGAGCAGGTTTTTTATGTAGAAAATATTGCATCTAGTATTTTGGTGGGTGAAAAGCAACTACCTCATTTACATAAGCTATTGCTGGAAGCCTGCCAAATCCTAGATATGGAGCCACCCCAACTATACATTAGGCAGCATCCGGCTCCCAATGCCTATACTTTCGCTATGCGGGGTAAGCAGCCTTTTATTGTGGTGCATACTTCTCTAATTGATATGCTCACACCAGAGGAAACTCAGGCGGTAATTGCCCATGAATTGGGGCATCTCAAGTGTGACCACAGTGTTTACCTAACACCAGTAAATATATTGATATTAGCAGCAGCAACTTTGCCCAACATAGGTGCTTTTGTTGCCCAAGCTTTACAGGCACAATTATTAGAATGGGTACGCTGCGCAGAGTTTACTTGCGATCGCGCTGCATTATTAGCTACCCAAAACCCCAAAGCAGTTATGTCAGTGTTGATGAAGCTTACTGGTGGCTCACCTACTCTAGCACCCCAACTGAACTTAGATGCCTTTGTTGCCCAAGCTCGTGCTTACGATGACATCAGCAAGAGTGAATTAGGAGAAATGGTCAAAGTTGCCCGCACAGCCCAGTTAACTCATCCAGTACCAGTGCTACGAGCGCGAGAAATTGATCGGTGGGCAAGCAGCAAGGAATATGAAAACTTGTTGTTGCAAAAACAAAAAATGGATTATAATAGTGAAGTTGCAAATAAGGGCGGGTGGCGAAACTGGTAAACGAGCCACAGTTAAAATGCGCTCTTAGATGCGGGTGTGGCGAAATGGTAGACGCAGTAGACTCAAAATCTACCGGGATTAAACCCGTGTCAGTTCGACTCTGACCACCCGCATAACTCAAAATGTGACTCGCTTGAAACCACAGGAGTTCGATTCTTCTCCTGCCCAACGAAAAAGTGATATTTGCAGTTACCTGTAAAAACGAATTAGTCCTGATACATAAATAAACGGCTACATTTTACAAGGTAAGTCCCGATAAAAAGGGTTTAGTAGATTAGTAGAAGCTTCAAATTCTACTAAGTTTTTCTAATTTAAGCTAAATATTGATAGATATAGCTTGTTTACTGATTCTAAGCTTTTGCAAGTACTAAAATATAGAATTAATACTTATATGCTTGAAATTATACTACTAATTAGTATAAGTAAAGTCTTGATAGATGGTAGAAGTAAAGTTGAATAGTAGTGTACTTACTGAAATAGATGAAATAGTTGTTCAGGATGTGGGTTTACTAGACACAGATACCTCACAAAACCGGAATAATAAAATAATTATTGGTGACTGTTTAGAAGTACTAAAAAGAATACCTTCTGAAACTGTTAATTTGGTTATAACCTCACCTCCATATGCAGATAGTCGTAAAAAAACATATGGTGGAATTAGTCCAGATGAGTATGTTAATTGGTTTGTTCCCATTGCTTGCGAACTTAGAAGAGTTCTTAAATGAAGATGGTTCTTTTATTCTCAATATTAAAGAAAAAGTTGTTAACGGAGAAAGACATCCGTATGTTTTGCATTTGATTTTAGAGATGCAAAAACAAGGTTGGTTATGGACTGAGGAATATATTTGGCATAAAAAAAATTGTTACCCTGGAAAATGGTCTAATCGTTTTCGTGATGCTTGGGAACGTTGTATACAGTTTAACAAGCAGAAAAAATTCAAAATGTATCAACAGAGAGTTATGGTTCCTATGGGTGATTGGGCTAAGTCTCGTCTTAGGAACTTAAGTGATACAGATAGAATACGTGATAATTCCAAAGTTGAAAGTGGTTTTGGTAAGAACATATCAAATTGGTTAGACCGTAAGATGGCTTATCCAACTAATGTTCTGCATTTAGCAACCGAGTGTGGTAACAAAAATCATAGTGCAGCTTTTCCTAAATCTCTTCCTTCTTGGTTTATTAAATTGTTTACTGAACCTGGAGATATAATACTTGACCCTTTTTTTGGTTCTGGCACATCAGGTATGGCAGCAAAGGAGCTTGGTAGAAACTACATTGGCATCGAAATCAAAGAAGAATATGCTAGGTTAGCAGCTTTTAACATTGAACGTGCAAAGACGAATGTGCAACTTTTAGAGCCAGCCCTAGAGGATGAAACACCTAGCCAGAATAATGCCAATATGACAAACTCAAATTATCAGCTTTATTATGATTATCTTGTTAGGAATGTTCTTACTCCTTTTTATGATAAGAGATTTAAGAATTTAAGAGAGCTTAAGCTTAAAGATGTTCTTAGACGTAAAAACCCTTATTTGTTCAAAGCTAAGAATATTGAGCTTGCTGGAGATTTCGTAAAAAGTATAGTTGATGCCTATCTATCCTCTCAAGAAGAAACCATTTTTGGAAATTTGCTAGAGGGCTTTGCTATACATATATCTTCAACTTTATATAATGGCTTTAAGTCTAAATTGAAAAGCATAGACTTAGAATTTGAACGTGATAACGTATATTACATTGTAGGCATTAAATCTGGAACTAACTGGGGTAACTCTGA